>WHTK01000068.1 GCA_009377745.1 Dehalococcoidia bacterium | reverse complement strand
GGAAATTGGCTTTGAAGAATCCGGTCTCAAAATAGCGATTGCCGCCATCCAGCCGCTTCGCATAGTCACTACAGCCGTCAAGAAAACTCCAAAATACGCTCAGATCGCTGCGTCGATCCAGGAGGTCGGCATCGTCGAGCCACCCGTGGTCGCACGAGACGCCGCGGAAGACGGCCGGTACCTCCTTCTAGACGGGCATCTGCGCATCGAAGTTCTCAAAGACATGGGTGAAACCGCGGTAATCTGCCTGGTCTCAACCGACGATGAGGCCTTCACCTACAACAAGCGCGTCAACCGTATCGCTATCGTTCAGGAGCATAAGATGATCTTGAAGGCGGTGGCGCGCTGCGTGCCCGAGCAGCGCATCGCTCGGGCGTTGAACGTCAACGTCGCTGAGATCCGGCGCAAACGACGCCTTCTGGAGGGAATCTGCTCCGAAGCGGCGGAGATCCTCAAGGACAAACACGTCCCCATTAATTCCTTCGTCCAGCTCAGGAAGCTGGCACCAATGCGCCAGATCGAGGCAGCCGAGTTGATGGTGGCCATGAACAAATACACCATCAACTACGCGAAAGCGCTGGTCGCCGCGACGCCGCAAGATCAACTCTCCGCGGACTATCGGCGCAAGGCGGTAGACGGGCTGACCGAGGACCAGATGGCGCTGATGGAGCGAGAGTCGGCAAATTTGGACCGCGAATTCAAGATGGCCGAGCAGTCCTATGGCAGCGACCACCTAAACCTGGTACTGGCCAAAGGCTACCTCGGCAAGCTCCTCGGCAATGCACGTGTGGTGCGATACCTTGGCCAGCACCATCAAGATCTGATGAGCGAGTTTCAGCGGATCGCCGAGCTGGAGACGACGGCGGCGTGATGATCCGACGCATGGGCCGCGCATTCGGTCCAGGGCGTCGCGGGATGGGGACCCGGACCCGATAAGCGCGGGGACCGCGGGAGAAGCCGCACTGTGGGGCGGATCGAGCGCGGTGGTGGGGATGGCGGCGAACCCGACCAGGGCCCACCAGGTCGGCCGCCATAGGGCCGACCGGACGGCCGGACCGCTTGTGTCCGGCCAATGTCTATCGACTATGCGTGCCAGGGCAGGAAAGTAGCGGGAACCGCTAGTCCTCCCTGGTACGCTTCAAGCCGTTTGCCTGACGCACCTAGAGCATCAAGGATTGGCTCTTTGCGCTTGGCTGCAACCGAAATCTGCTTGGTCAGCGCAGGACAACTCTCTCATCAGAACCGAGATACCACGGGCTAGGCGGGTAGTTCTTCGTCGTTAGCGGCCAACTCGATAGGCTCCACCTTCTTCGGCAGACTAGCGCCCCTCCATGGCATCGCCGAAGTCGCGGCCCTCAAGCCACCGCCTTGAATCGCTCAAAGCGAGAAATTCGATCGAGACCTCGTGCATCTCTATCGTGTCTTCTGGCGTGAGGCGACGGCCGGACCCGTTCCTGATCAGGCGAAAATCGTTGAGCTGGGCGCGCCCGGCGTAGATTGCGTCCCGCACTTGTGCGGGTGCCTCGCCAAGGAGCTTGAAGTCGGTCCAGAGAGTCGAACCTAGGATGCGTAGCTTGCGCTTGCGCTTGCCCTTGTGGAAGATGTGGACGTCATCATCGAGAAAGGCACAGGTAGAATTGGGCCCAGGAATCCGCCAAGACGCGTGAGGCCAAGCTGGAAAACAAGGTTCGAGTAGAGTCCGTGCCGCAGACTATGCACCCCCTACTCCAGCCTACCGAGAAGGCACTTGCGAAAGCAAAACCGTCAGGTTCATGTTTGGTGAGGATCGACGGGCCCCGACTCTTCGAACTAGAGATAGCGCCAGAGAGCGGCCAGCGCGTTCTCGCATTTCTCAACGCATTCGTCCTTGCCGCCGAAGCCCGTGGCTGGCGGCTTGCCGGGGGGCAGAAAGCATTAACCGTCGTGGTAGACGAGGAGGCTCTTCGGCTCAGAATGGCGGAACGGCTCGAGCGCGTGTCGCATCAGCCAACGAATGCCGAGCTGGCTGCTGTAACGAAATGGGAGGCGCGCCAGGCGCGCCGATCCGTTGATAGCTGGGAGGGGTGGAGCACCTTTGGTCGGCCGACGATACCGGAGTGGGACCACCTCCCCACCGGAATGCTTCGCATCACGATTAACGAGGGCGTATACGGCTATAACGGCGTTCGGAAGAGCTTCGGCGACGGCAAGACCCAGCGCGTCGAAGACCTGATGAATGACCTGTTTGAGGCATTGGCGACGTGGTCAGCAGCAATCAAAGCAGAACGCCATGAGCAAGAGCTATGGCAACGAGAGTGGAAAGAAAAGGAACGCCGGCGCGAAGAGCATCAACGGCGCGAAGCTCTGGAATCCAAGCGTGCCGAGGCGCTAACGCGGGACCTGAAGCGGTGGCGCAAAGGCCAGGGGATACTGCAGCTGGTCGCAGAGGTAGAGGAGAAACTTGCAGCCAGTGACGCTAGCGAACTGGAGGAGGCCACACAGTGGATCGAGTGGGCCAAGAGCTACGCCGCCCGCCTGGATCCCATTCGTGAAGATCTGCCGCGCCTGCTGACGTTCGATGACTTTGAGCCTTGGGAGCTAACTTAAAGTCGAATGTCTCTTCCCATTTGTCTCTCCCTTCAGCATTCCAGTCTGCCCACACCCGGAGTCATTCTGGTTGAACTTGTGCAATGCCATGTGTACCATCCCGTTTAATACAAAAACTGGTTCCATCCAGTAAGTCGACGTTAACCAAAACGGGCAGGGGCGGGGGTGACAGAAAGTACGGGGGACCTTCGGTGGGGCGTCGGGCGCCGCATCGAGTTCATTGAGTTCCGCCTGTTCTGGGAAGGCCACGTGAACCGGGCGGACCTGATGGACGCCTTTGCCATCTCAGTCAACCAGGCCTCCGGCGATCTCAACCGCTACCTGGAGATGGCGCCGGAGAACATGGTCTACGACAAGAGCGCCAAGTCGTACACGAGAGGGGCCGAGTTCAAGCCCCTCCTCCTTAAGCCGGACGCAAGTCGATACCTCGCCCAGCTCCGTTCTGTTGCTGACGGCATCCTGGACCGTTCCGACGCCTGGATCGGGCAGTTCCCCTCCTACGATGCCGCCCCCACGCCCGTGCGCGGCGTCAATGCGAAGATCCTGCGCTCGGTGGTCGCGGCTATCAGGCGATCGGAGTTTTTGGAGATAGAATACCAGTCGCTCTCTCGGCCGGAGCCGATCTGGCGCTGGGTTGCCCCGCACGCAATTGGATTTGACGGCTTCCGTTGGCACGCTCGCGCCTTCTGCGAGATCGATCACTCCTTCAAGGACTTCCTACTGTCGAGAATCCTCGAAACGCGTGGCGGTCGCCCGAGTAACATAACGGCCGACTCCGATAGCGATTGGCAGGAAGAGGTCATCCTTGAGGTCGGTCCGCATCCCCAACTCTCGGAGAGCCAAAAGAGGCTGATAGCGCTCGACTACGGCATGCGCGACGGCCGCGTTCGGATTCCCGTCCGCAAGGCCTTTCTCTACTACACCCTGAAGCGTCTTGGCTTGGATGCTGCTGCGGCTGCGCGGCCGCCACACGAGCAGCAAATCATCCTCGTGACCCCAATCCCGGCCGCACCGACGGGCCTTGCGCTGAGCGGGAACGAAGGCTGATGCGGATCGTAACCAACACCGGCGATGACCGCGTCGTCGATGCTCTAAGGCCTCGGCTCGGTACCGGCGCATCAATCAGCGTAGCTTCGCCACGCTTCTCCCTTGTCACCTTCGGCGCCCTGCGCAAGCAGCTCACAAACCTCGCAGCCTGTCGGCTGATCCTTCCGGCGGATGGAGAGGACCTGCAACTCTTTGGGTCGGAGCACGACCGTGCGGCGCGGAACAGGCTTCAGCTGCGTTGGCTGGCGCGCTCCTTCACCCAGTGGCTTGCGGAGAATGCTGATCTCCGCTTCGCGCCGAAGGCCCTTCCCCAAGGAATGGTCGTCGTCAATGGCAGCGCCGGCACCAGCAACTGTGCTCTCGTTGGCAACTGTTCGCTTTCCAGTGAGGGCCTCGGCCTCTCTCCAAGCGAGTCGTTCGGGATCACCCAGTTCACGGACGAGGAGAGTGGTGTCAC
>WHTK01000042.1 GCA_009377745.1 Dehalococcoidia bacterium | reverse complement strand
TGGCGAGGCCGATGCCGGCTCCGCCGTTGACGACGGCTTCGGCGAGTCCGGTGAGGTTCCTGGCAATCGGCTCCGGCGATACCATGCCGGGGAAAGCAGGGTTACGGTCGCCGCGGAGCTCGAGGATGCGGGTGGCGCCGCCGCCGAGGAGACGCTGGTAGACACCCGCGCCGGTGGAGTGCATGGCATCGAAGACGATGTTGAGGCCGGCGTCGCGGATGAAAGCGAGGTCGACGAGGCCGGCGACGTGGCGGTCGTAGGCCGGGCGCGGGTTGAAGACCTCGATCAAGCCCTCGGCGATGGCGGCGGCGAAGGTCAGGCGCTTCGGCTCACCGTCGCGCTGACCGGCGTCGATCTCGGCCTCCAGCTCTTCGACGACCTCCGGCGGGGCGCTGCCGGCGTACTCCGGCTTGTACTTGAAGCCGTTGTAGGAGCCTGGATTGTGGGACGCGGTGATCACCGCCGCGCCGCCCGCCAGCTTGTCGAGGATGGCGTGGCAGGCGACAGGGGTGGCAGCGGCGCTATCGAAGATGTAGACCTTGATGCCGTGCGCGGCGACGACCTCGGCGGTGGCGGCGGCGAAGTCCTCGGAGGCGAAACGGGTGTCGTAGCCGATGACGAGGCCGCGGCCGGCGAGGCCAGCCTTCTCGACGTAGCGGGCGACGCCCTCGGCGCAGTAACGCACGTTCTCGAAGGTGTACTCATCGGCGATAATCGCGCGCCAGCCGTCGGTGCCAAAGCGAATCGTTAGTGGTGTCATAGGCGTATTGTCAAACGATAGCGGCTGAGAATCCAGCCTGTCCCGAGAAGGGGAGGTTAAAACTAGGCGGGAGACCTGTCCTAGCCGGCGATTTCGCCCGGCTCAAGGCGGGCGCCGGGGCCAAGGCGGACATCACGCTGGACCCTGGCGCCGTTGGCCATCACCGCGTTCTCGACGACGGCGTTGTCGCCGACCCAGCAGCCGGCGCCGATGATGCTGTTGCGGACGATAGCCCCGGCGCCGACCTTCACATCGGACCAGAGGACCGACCGCTCGACGACTGCATGCTCGCGGAGCGTGGCGTTGTCGCCGATGACGCTGGGGCCGCTGACTCGCACCTGGCCGCCGATCTTGCCACGGCCTCCCAGCACCACGTCGCGCGCCAGGACGGCGTCCGGCCAGACCTGACAGTCCTCGCCGAGGATGGGGCCTTCGCCGGCGCCATCCGGCAGGCACTCCGGCAGCCGGCCGCCGAGGATATCGGCGTGGATCTGGAGGTAGCGTTCCGGCGTGCCGACGTCCATCCAGTAGGCGTCTTCGGCGGCGTACCCGAGGACGAGGCGGCCATCGGCGATCAGCGAGGGCATGACCAGCCGTTCGATGGAGCCGTCCATCTTCTCGTCCGGGATATGCTCCAGGACCTCGGGGTCGAAGAGCCAGGTGCCGGCGTTGGCCCAGTGGCTGGGCGATTGGCCCGGCGGCGGCTTCTCGACGAAGCGGGTGATCCGGTCGGCCGGGTCCAGGGCAGCGATGCCATAGGAGCTGGGATCTTCGACGGCGGCGAGGAAGATGCTCATAACGGCGCCGCGCTCCTCGTGACGCGCCGCCATCTCAGAGAGGTCGACGTTATTGATCACGTCGCCGTTGCAAACGAAGAACGCGCGGTCGAAACCGCGCGCTGCTGCCTTGACCGCGAGACCGGAGCCGAGCGGCTCGGTCTCGTAGCAGTAGGAGAAGGCCATCCCGAGTGTGGAGCCATCGCCCAGAGCTTCCTCCAGACGCTGGTCGCCGGCGGAGGCCGCGAAAACGACGCGCTCGACGCCGTGACGCTTGAGATTATCGAGGATGTGGCTGATCAGCGGGCGATTGAGGACGGGGATGAGGGGTTTTGGCACAGCATAGGTGAGCGGCCGTAGCCTGGTGCCGGCTCCCCCGACCAGGATGACGGCGTTCACGAGTAGCAGTCAGCTTTCAGCATTCAGCCTTGGTTTCTCTGCGCTCAGTAGTTAGTGCCAGTGGACGGGGGTCCCGTTGACGAGAGTATACAGCCATAAGGGCTGTAGCTCTCGTCAACGAAATTCCGGGCAGTTGGCTACTTGCCTGTTGCCGCGCCGAGGCCGGCCTCGGCGCGGAGGTCAGCGGCCTTGTCGGTCTTCTCCCAGGGAGCGTCGATGTCCTCGCGGCCGAAGTGGCCGTAGGCGGCGGTAGCGCGGTAGATCGGGCGGCGCAGGTCGAGGTCGCGGATGATGGCGCCGGGCCGCAGGTCGAAGTGCTTGCGGGCCAGGTCGAGGATCAGGTCGTCCGGCACCTTGTTGGTGCCGAAGGTTTCGATCGCGAGCGAGGTGGGGTGGGAGACACCGATGGCGTAGGAGATCTGGATCTCGCAGCGGTCGGCCAGGCCGGCAGCGACGATGTTCTTGGCGACATAACGGGCGGCGTAAGCGGCCGAGCGGTCGACCTTTGTCGGGTCTTTGCCGGAGAAGGCGCCGCCGCCGTGACGGGCGGAGCCGCCGTAGGTATCGACGATGATCTTGCGGCCGGTGAGGCCGGCGTCACCCATGGGTCCGCCGATGACGAAGCGGCCGGTGGGGTTGACGTAGTAGTGGGTGTGGGCGTCGAGAAGGTTGTGAGGGATGACGTCGCGGATGACCGCCTCGATGATCTCGTTCTTGAGGCGGATGTAGTCGACGTCGGGGTCGTGCTGGGCGGAAATGACCACCGTATCGACGCGCTCCGGCTCGCCGTGGTTGTACTGGACGGTGACCTGGGACTTGCCGTCCGGGCGCAGGAAGGGCAGCTGGCCGTCCTTGCGCACGCCGGCCAGCCGGCGCACGAGGCGGTGGGAGAGCATGATCGGCAGCGGCATCAGCTCCGGGGTCTCGTTGCAGGCAAAGCCGACCATCATGCCCTGGTCACCGGCGCCGATCAGCTCCATCGGGTCGACCTCGCCGGAGAGCTCGCGCGCCTCCATCGACTGGGTGACGCCCTGGCTGATATCGGACGACTGCGACTTGAGCGAAACGATGATGCCGCAGGTCTCGTAGTCGAAGCCGTATTCAGCGCTGGTGTAGCCGATGTCTTTGATCACGCCGCGGACGAGCTCCGGGATTTCGACGTAGGTCGAGGTCGTGATCTCGCCGGCGACGAGCACGAGGCCGGTCGTCGTCGCGGTCTCGCAGGCGACGCGCGATTGCGGGTCGTCCTTGAGCATCGCGTCGAGGACGGCGTCTGAGATCTGGTCGCAGAGCTTGTCGGGGTGTCCTTCGGTGACGGACTCCGAGGTGTGGAAGTGAGTTGGCGCGGTCATGGCGGTCAGGGGCATGGGGTCCTCCTTGGATGTTAGGGACTTAGGCGTTGGTTATCCCGTACCCCAGCCTGGAAGGCTGGGGCATATAGCGTTGGTCTCATCGCTTTGTGGTGCCGGTGGTGTCTACACCCCAGCCTGGAAGTCTGGGGCATACGTGGTTGGCTATCATCCGGTCCTCATGGCTGCGGTATCCCGTACCCCAGCCTGGAAGGCTGGGGTACGCCTGGATGACCATCATCCGGTCCTCGTGGCTGCGGTATCCCGTACCCAGCCTCGAAGGCTGGGGCATAGGTAGTTAGCGTTCATAGCTGGAGAGTCTTTCCCATTGCGTGCGGATGTAGCGGGAGACGGCTGGCACTGCCGCCGGGCTGATTTCTTTGCATGTATAGCGGTGCTGCCAGAAAGAGCCGATACCGGCGTCCTGCTTGAAGTCGGGGAATTGCTGTCCCAGGCGGCGAGACGAGGTGCCCTTGAGGTAGTTCATGGCCTTCGAGAGATCAGGTCGCCCAGCTGTTTCGAGGATTAAATGGACGTGATCGACGATGGCTTCGCACTCCAGGAGCCTTAGTCCCTTTTCCGCGGCAATTGCCCGCATCTGCTCACGCACGAAGTCCACAACCTCTCCCTGTATCAGCCACTTGCGGCGCTTGGTTGCAAACCAGACATGGTAGAGCGGCAAGACGGGCGATCCTCATGCCCCAGCCTTCGAGGCTGGGGTGTTCGACGCACGTGGGCTCGTCTTCATCTCTAGCCTCCTCCTTAGTAGCGGTAGTGCTCTTCCTTGTAGGGGCCCTGCTTGTCGAGGCCGATGTAGCGCGCTTGCTCGTCCGAGAGCTCGGTTAGCTGGGCGCCGAGCTTGCCGAGCTGCAGCCGGGCGACCTTCTCGTCCAGGAGCTTGGGCAGGATGTAGACGCCGATGGGGTACTCCGAGGTCTTGGTGTAGAGCTCGATCTGGGCCAGCACCTGGTTGGCGAAGGACGAGCTCATCACGAAGGATGGGTGGCCTGTCGCGCAGCCCAGGTTTACGAGCCGGCCCTCTGCCAGCAGGATGATGCGCTTGCCGTCCGGGAAGATGATGTGGTCGACCTGGGGCTTGATGTTCTCCCAGTCGTAGTTCTTGAGGCTGGCGACGTCGATTTCGCTGTCGAAGTGGCCGATGTTGCAGACGATGGCGTTGTCCTTCATCGCCGCCATGTGGCCGTGGTTGATGACGCTGACGTTGCCGGTGGCGGTGACGAAGATGTCGCCTTTATCGGCGGCGTACTCCATCGTCACGACCGGGTAACCCTCCATGGCGGCCTGGAGGGCGCAGATCGGGTCGATCTCCGTCACCCAGACCTGGGCCTGGAGGCCGCGCAGCGCCTGGGCCGAGCCCTTGCCGACCTCGCCGAAGCCGGCGACGACGGCGATCTTGCCGGCGATCATCACGTCGGTGGCGCGCTTGATGCCATCGACCAGCGATTCGCGCACGCCGTAAACGTTGTCGAACTTCGACTTGGTGACGGAGTCGTTGACGTTGATTGCCGGGAAGAGCAGGCGCTCCTCTTTGGCCATCTGGTAGAGGCGGTGGACGCCGGTGGTGGTTTCTTCGGTGACACCTTTGATTTCGCTCGCCTTGCGCGAGTACCAGGTGGGGTCGGAGGCCAGGCGCGCCTTGATAGCGGCGAAGAGGGCCTCTTCTTCCTCGTTGGCGGGGCTATTGAGGACGCCGGGGTCCTGCTCTGCCGTCACGCCGAGATGCAGCAGCAGCGTGGCGTCGCCGCCGTCATCGAGGATCATGTTCGGTCCCCGGCCGCCTTCGAACTCAAAGATGCGGTGGCTGAACTCCCAGTACTCGGCCAGCGACTCGCCCTTGTAGGCGAAGACCGGCGTGCCACCGGCGGCGATGGCGGCGGCGGCGTGGTCCTGGGTGGAGAAGATGTTGCAGGAGGCCCAGCGCACATCGGCGCCGAGCTCCTTCAGCGTCTCAATCAGGACGGCGGTCTGGATCGTCATATGCAGCGAGCCGGCGATGCGAGCAGCCCGAAGCGGCTTGAGGCCGGAGTATTCGTGGCGGATGGCCATGAGCGCCGGCATCTCGGACTCGGCGATGGCGATCTCCTTGCGGCCCCAGGCGGCGAGGCCGAGGTCGGCGACGCGGTAGTTGGGGGATTCGGTTGTTGTCATGAAGACGCTCCTTCGTAGCTAGGCGGACGCAATAAGGCGCCCGCACCGTAATCGATGCGAGCGCCGTTGTTTCCGCTGAGCCTGATCCTTCCTGGGGAAGGGACGCAGCGCTCCTCAGCCTGTACATCATAAAACATCGCCCGGCTCATAGCTCGATGACCTCCGTGTCGGGCAGGGAGGAGCGCCAGCGGGCGACGGCGCGCCGGAGGGGCGCCAGCGGCGAGAAGGGGTCGCGGCGGGTCGCCATCGCCTCCACCAGGCGGCCGGTCTCCTTGAAGCCCATCTGCTCGTAGATGTGACGGGCGGTGCGGTTGGCCGGGTCGACGTTGAGGACAACCAGGCTGCAGGTGCGCAGCAGATAGGCGGAGACAGCGGCCGTGACGGCGGTGCCGTAACCGCGCGCGCGAAAGTCCGGGTGGGTGAAGACGTTGCCGATGACCGCAACGCCCTCGGCGGTGGAGTGGATGTGGGTGCCGGCGGCGGCGACCAGCCGGCCGCGAGCGTGGACGCCGAAGTAGATGCCCTCGCCGACCTGACGGCCGGAGTAGCGCAGCCCGTCCTCCTCAATGGCGTAGAGGCGATTGAGCTCATCGGCGTCGGCATCGATCAGGCGGCGAACGGCCGAGAGGCCGGCGGGCGGCGCGAAGGCCTCGCGGTCGAGCTGCATCCGCATCATGGTCTGGGGTCGCCAGAGGTCGTGGCTCCGCAGCAGGACATCGACGTGGCCGATCTCGCAGGTGAGGAAGGTCTGGCGCGGTCCCGGGTGGAGCTGCAAGAGCGCGCGCACCAGGTCCGTATCGCCGAGGGTAAGCGTTGTGGGGCCGAGGCCGCCTCGGGCGTGCATGACCAGCGCTTGTCGCTTATCGCAGGTCGCCTCGTAGAAACCGGCCAGCGGGAACAGGCGCGGGTCCATGTAGGCGAGGCCGTAGGCGGAGTAGGCCCCCGCCGCCTCCAGGTGCTGCCGGATGACGCGCTCATCGGCGACGCGGCGGACGACGGCGGTGCGGCGCAGGCTGCCCTGACCGGTCTTGGCGCGCGCGGTCATCCGAGGCCTCTACCGGGGTGCTGAAGTTGAGACTTTGCTGCCATGTCACCTGGATCGGCGCACAAAAAAACTTCTCACTCAATGGAGAGAAGCCTTTAGCTACGACACCACTCTCATCTTTCCCCCCGTACCAGCCGAGGAGTCGGATTTGGCACCGTATCGGTCTCGCGTTGGCGATTACGACCGGTTGCCGGGCTTCGAAGGGCCAGTCCCTCCACCACTCTTGATAAGAGCGCCGATATTCAATTGGCATAATCGTAGGCGGCGAAAGCGAGAGCGTCAA
Source organism: Dehalococcoidia bacterium (assembly GCA_009377745.1). Taxonomy (GTDB): domain Bacteria; phylum Chloroflexota; class Dehalococcoidia; order DSTF01; family WHTK01; genus WHTK01. The sequence goes on along the minus strand of WHTK01000042.1, from coordinate 18,725 downwards.
GCTGTATCTGTCGCAAGCGTGTTTTATCTTCGGAGTTGTAATGCCAGGTTGTAATGCGACAGGCGTTGCGCCTTAGACTCATTGACTCTAAACCCGTCAGTCATATGATCGCTTAGAAGAGGACGGGAGGCACAATGCCAAGGCTGGACAACTCCATCGATATCAAAGCGCCGCGCGACAAGGTCTTCGACTACGTCTCCAACATCGAAACTCACCCCGAATGGGTGAAATGGGCCAAGGACGCGGAGGCCACATCGCCGGACCGCAAGGGTGTAGGCGCGACCGACGTGATGGTCATGCAGGTCGGCCCCCGTAAGGAGACGGTCGAAGCGATCGTCACGGAGTACAAGGAGGGTGAGCTGTTCACGCGCCGCCACACGCGCGGCATGGAGATGACGGACCGCAAGGCCCTGGTCTCCCTGGGTGAGGTCACCAAGTTCGCCTGGAGTATCGAGTACAAGCCGCCCATGGGCATGATGGGCAAGGCCATGGACGCGCTCTTCGTGGCGACGCTGTTCAACCAGCTCATGGAAGACTCGCTGACCATCCTCAAAGACCGCATCGAGAACGCGCGCTAGAGTGGCGATGCTGGAGCTAGACGACTCGCTCATGGAGCCCTTCGCCACCGATGGCGTGATCGTGCCGCTGATCCGCCTCACCTCGGAGCCGGAGCCGCCGGACTCTCAGCTGATGCTAGGCGACGTGGAGTACCGTTACGACCGCAGCTACCCGGTCAAGGGCCAATCGGCGGTGATGCCGGGCTACCTACGGGAGCAACTTGCCGCCGGCAAGAAGGCGCTGCTCATCGAGCGGCCGGAGCGCTTCTACGTCTACTTCGCCGCGTAGTTAGTAAGGTACGCCAGCCTTGAAGGCCGGGCATCCAGACGTAGGGACGCAGCTTTAGCTCCGTCCCGGACGCTCTCGGACGGAGCTAAAGCCGCGTCCCTACGAGGTTTGTCCTAAACGCCGCCAGGGCAGCCCGTGGGTGCAGTACCCCAGCCTTGAAGGCTGGGGCATCGAGGATCATGAGCGCATCGCGGCCGCTCAACCTGAGGCGCTCAAAGCGAGGAGAGGCGATGATCGCCCTGGCCTAAGGACTCAGGCCGAGCTAGGTCAGCTTGAGCGTGCTGGGTACGAAGAGCTCCTCGACGGAGAAGCGGCGGCGCGTGAAGCCCTGGAGGTGGGCCTGCTCGACGGCCATTTCCAGCGTCTTGCGGTTGGCCTCGACGCCGTAGGGTAGCGGGTCCGGCCCGACGATCGCCCGGGCGGCGGCCGTGGCTTTGTCGCCGCCGGCCAGCTCGGCGCCGCTATCGATCTCGGCCAGGAGGCGGGCTTTGGCTTCCTTGAAGGCGTTGAACAGGTCGATAGGCAGCTCCGGGTCCTCTTCGGCCAGCGAGGACCGCAGGACGAGGATGTGGCTCATCGGGTAGACGCCGGTCGCCTTGAAGGAGGCTGCTTCGGCCTGGGAGGCGTTCTCGATCAGCGGCTTGATGTCCGGCGAATCGCCGCCCGCCACGCCAATGCCGCCGGCGATCTCACCGGATTGAAACTGCTTCGCCATGTCGCCGCCGGAGTTGATCTCGACGTTGGCCGGCGGCGTGTACTCCGGCACCGCTTCCTTCTCATCGACGACCCAGGTCACCTTGCCGAGGTCAACGCCGTACTCCAGCGCCAGGGCGGCGCGGGCCCAGATGCCGCGGCTGAAGCCGTAGGTGCGGACGCCAACCTTCTTGCCTTCGAGGTCCTTGGGCGTGGTGACGCCAGCCTTGGTGTTAACGGTGACGGCCGAGTGGTGGAACTGGCGCACCGGGAACACCGGGATGCCGATGAACGGGTAGCCGTGGTCGCGGGCCATCACATAATGGGAGATCACCATCTCGACCAGGTCGAGTTTGGCCTCTGGCACCATAGCCTTGAAGGCGGCGCTCTGGGGCGTAAACTCCTCGAACTCGAGCTTGGCCCGCTTCGGGCTGAGGCTGCCGTCCTTGAGGGCCTTGGTGTGTCCGTAGGTCGCCAGGGCTGTCTTGAGCGTGATCACTGGGCGCCACCCTTCCTGATTGATCTGAAAGTGGTGTCCTCCCCAGTCCCGGCCTCCCCCACACCACTCTTCTATCGCCGATGCGCGGTCGCGTGCGGACGTTAGCAGGGGCAGGGTGGCCTGTCAACGCGGGGATGAGTAACAAGTAACAGGTAACAAGTAACAAGGGCGGTGACTAGCGGACGGTATCGGCGACGAGGGACGTAGGGACGCGACGCGGCATTAGCTCCGCTTGGCGTTAACGTAAGTCCGACGGGACGGACCTAAAGGTACGTCCCTACGCTGAGTCCCTACGCTGAGTTACGCGCCCTCGTGCTTGCGTTCCCACTGGTCGCGCAGGTAGGCGAGGTACTCGGTGTAGTTGTCGCCCTGGATCGGCGGCGTGCTCATGATAATCGCGTCCTCGCCGTTGTCGGAGTAGTAGCGGCGCCGGACGCCGACTTTGAGGAAGCGGTACTTCTCGTAGAGATTTTGGGCCACGACGTTGGAGCGGCGCACCTCCAGCGTCACGTTCTCCTGCCGGTTCGCCAGCGCCAAGTCGATGGCCTCCGCCAGCAGCAGCTCACCCAGGCCGCGGCCGCGATAGCCCTCGCGCACGGCGATGGCGACGATGTGCGCCTCATCGACCATCAACCAGACGCCGACGTAGCCGACGATGTAGTCGCTGGTGGGTGGGGCCGGATCGCCGCGACGTAAGAGGTCGAGCAAGGAACGCCGTCTGGGCGGCGCCGCCACGGGCTCCTCGGCGCTATCGACCAGGACAGCGTAGCGCGCCATCTGGTTGGAGAGCTCGCGGCGGTAGGCCGTGTGCGGCCAGGTAGTCGGGAAAGACTCGCGCTCGATCTCAACCACCTGGCTGATATCGGCCTCGGCCATGGTGCGGGCCTGGTAACGGGATTTAGTCAGCATAAGAAGCTATCTCTAACGAATGATAAGCCCTTTGCGATACTTTACGTTAGCGTTAAGATAAGATACAATCCCGTCCGTGGTAAGAAGCGCCTGATGTCCACCCACCTCCGGCTCATGACCTTCATCAAGCCGTACAAGAAGCAGGTCGCTTTCGCCTGCTTTGCGGTGCTGCTGGCCGCGACCTTCGCGATGCTGATGCCCAAGCTCCTGGAGTGGTCGATCGACTCGGGCATCAAGCCGCCCACTCCCGTGGAGTCGGACGCGCACCTTGCCGCCACAATCGACCGGGACGCGACCATTGTCGTGGTTACGGAACTGGGAGGCCTCGTCCCGGGTCAGACGATCCAGATCGGCCGCGAGAAGATGCGGGCCGTCTCGATCAGCGGCGATCGGGTCACGGTAGAGCGCGGCCACGAGGATACGCGGGTTGGCGTGCACGACGAGGGGGAGAAGATCCTCCGGTTCGACCGTGACGAGCCCGGAGGTAAGACGCAGACGCTGCTGTATGCCGGCGGCGCTCTCCTGGGCGCGGCCCTCCTGCGCGGCATCTTCACTTACTGGATGACTTACATCGGCGAATGGGTCGGCCAGCACGTCGCTTTTGACCTGCGCAACATGATCTATGACCGACTCCAGCGCCTGAGCTACGCCTACCACGACCAGCAGCAGACGGGGCAGCTGATGTCTCGCGCGACGCAGGACGTGGAGGCAACGCGTCAGTTCATTCAGATGGGCGTACTGCGCCTGCTGGATATGGCGACCCAGATTTCCATAGCCGCCTTCTTCATGTTCTCGTCGAACTGGATGCTGGCGGCGGCTGCCTGGGTCTTCCTGCCTTTCGTTGCTTTCCGCTCCGCCCAGGTGCAGTTGCTCAGCCGCAAGCTGTGGATGGACATACAGAACCGTCTCGGCCGCGTGACCACGGTCCTGCAGGAGAACCTGACCGGGGTGCGGGTGGTCAAAGCCTTCTCGCGTGACCGCTTCGAGGAGGAGAAGTTCAACGTAGAGGCGGAAGATCTCTTCCGGGCCAACTACCGCCAGAACCGCGTCCAGGCCCTGAACAACCCCTTCTATATGACGATGGGCAAGCTGGCTCAGGTAGCGGTGCTGCTCATCGGATCGGGCATGGTGGTGAACGGCGCCGCGTCTCCCGGCGAGCTAGTCGGGTTTCTGGCCTACCTGGCGCTACTGACCCGGCCGATGCAGATGCTGGGCTTCATCGTCCAGCAGTTTGCGCGCGCGGGGGCGGCCGGCGAGCGCGTTTTCGAGATCCTGGATGCGGAGTCAGCGGTACAGGAGAAGCCGGACGCAATCGTCCTGCGCGACGTCACGGGCCACGTCCGCTTCGACCACGTTTCCTTCGGCTACGACGCCATCAGCCCGGTCCTCAACGATGTTGACTTCGACGTTGAGCCCGGCAAGGTCGTCGCGCTTCTGGGTCAGACCGGCAGCGGCAAGACAACCATCGTCAATCTGCTGCCGCGCTTCTACGACGTGACCGGCGGTGGCATTCAGATCGACAACATCGATATCCGCGACCTCACGCTCGTCTCGCTGCGCTTGAACATCGGCATCATCCAGCAGGACGTCTTCCTCTTCTCGGCTACCATCCGCGACAACATCGCCTACGGCGCTGTCGAGGCCACCTACGAGCAGATCATCGAAGCGGCGAAGATCGCCCGTATCCACGATTTCATCATGTCGCTGCCGGACGGCTATGACACCTGGGTCGGCGAGCGCGGCATCACGCTTTCCGGCGGCCAGAAGCAGCGCATCTCAATCGCGCGCACCCTGCTGCTCGACCCCAAGATCCTGATCCTGGACGACTCCACCTCCAGCGTGGACACCCAGACGGAGTTTTTGATCCAGCAGGCCCTGGCCGCGGTGATGAAGGGCCGCACAACCCTGGTCATCGCCCAGCGCCTGCGCACCGTCAAGAACGCCGATCAGATACTCGTCCTGCGCGATGGCGAGATCGTCGAGCGCGGCACCCATGAGGAGCTAATCGCCCAGGACGGCCAGTATCGCCAGATCTACGACCTGGAGCTGCGGGACCAGGAGGAAGCGCTGAAGCGCGCCGGCGGCGGCGTGGCCATCCGCGAAGTGCAGATGGAAGGCGGTAACACCTAATGGCGTTCTGGGGCGGCATGGGTGGCGGCAACTGGGGTGGCGGTAACTGGGGCGGCAACTGGAACCAGCAGCCTCAGGGCAACCAGCAGCGCGACCGCAAGGGTGAGCAGGGGCAGAACCTGCGCCGCAGCGTCGACGCGTGGGACGAAGAAGAGCTGGGCGCCGCCTACAACCACACCGTCGTCATGCGGCTCATGGGCTACATCAAGCCCTATAAGGTCCGCGCCTTCCTCGCGATCATTGGCGTGCTGGGCTGGGCCATCCTTCAGCCGCTAGAGCCCGTATTTATCGGCAAGGTCGTCGACCACGCGATCGACGGCGACACCGCGGGCGCCACCAGCAACAGCCTGATCTTCCTCGGCCTCGTCCTGGGCTTCTGGGCGGCACAGTATCTCAAGCTGCTCAACGCCGGCTGGATCGGCCACCGTGTCCTCTTCAGGCTGCGGGTGGAGATGTTCGCCCACCTCCAGAAGCTCTCCCTGCGCTTCTACGATAACAACGAGACCGGCCGCGTCATGTCCCGCGTCCAGAACGACGTCACTTCGATGCAGGAGCTGCTCTCGCAGGGATTCCTGACCGTGATCGGCGACGTGCTCATGCTGTTCGTCGTGGTGATAACGGTGAGCTCCCTGAACCTGGAGCTGGCGCTGGTCACCTTCAGCGTCCTGCCCGTCCTCGCCGTTGTGACGATGGTCTGGCAGGTCTACGCCCGTCGCGCCTTCATGCGCGTCCGCCAGGCGATTGCCATCGTCAACGCCAACCTGCAGGAGAACGTCTCCGGCGTACGCGTCATCCAGAGCCTCTCGCGCGAGGGGGTCAACGCCCAGCGCTTCTCCGCGCTCAACGGAGACCACATGCGCGCCAACATCGAGGCCGGGCGTCTGCAGGCCGCGGTCATGCCGGCCGTCGAGGTGCTTTCGGCCACGGCGATGGCTCTGGTGGTGGTCTACGGTGGCCGTCAGGTGCTCCAGGGCGACATGACGCCCGGCGCGCTGCTGGTCTTCCTCTTCTCGATCAACCTCTTCTTCCAGCCGATCCGCGAGCTGGTGATGCAGTACACCCAGCTCCAGCGCGCCATGGCCGGCGGCGTCCGCGTCTTCGAGGTGCTGGATACCAAGCCCGAGATTGTCGATGAGCCGGACGCCGTTGTCCTGGACGACGTGCGCGGCGAGGTGGAGTTCGACCACGTCGACTTCGATTACGTCGATGACGTGCCGGTATTGCGCGACATCAATCTCCACGTCCAGCCGGGCGAGACGCTGGCGCTGGTCGGCTCCACGGGGGCCGGCAAGACGACGCTGACGGCGCTGATCCTGCGCTTCTACGAGATCACCGGCGGCCAGATCCGCATCGATGGCATTGACCTGCGCCAGATCAACCGCGCCTCGCTTACGCGCCGCACCGGCGTTGTGCTGCAGGACCCGTTCCTCTTCTCCGGCAGTGTCAAGGACAACATCCTCTACGGCCGCCTCGACGCCACCGAGGACGAGGTGATCGAAGCCGCCCAGGCCGTGGGCGCGCACGACTTCATCATGAGGCTGGAGCACGGTTACGATACGCCGCTGCACGAGCGCGGCCAGAACCTATCCGTGGGCCAGCGACAACTGATCAGCTTCGCCCGCGCCGTCCTGGCCCGGCCGCGCATCCTGATCCTGGACGAGGCGACGGCCAACGTGGACACCCGCACCGAGGTGATCATCCAGGAGGCGCTGCGCAACCTGCTCAAGGACCGCACCTCCTTCGTCATCGCCCACCGCCTCTCGACCATCCGCGAGGCGACGCGGATCATCGTCCTCGACCACGGCCGCATCGCCGAGGTCGGCAGCCACGAGGAGTTGCTGGCCAAGGAGGGCATCTACGCCAACCTCTACCGCATGACGTACGAGAAGCTGGAAGAGCCCGAAGAGGGCGTCGTCGAAGAGACGGTCTAAGGTCTGGCTTCCAGCCAGCCCCAGTCCCGTTCGTGCTGCGGATCGGTGCGCCGTCCTGGATTCTCCCGGTCGAGGTCCCACTTCATCGGGTTATAGCGGATGTACTCGCGTACGCGGGCCAGCTCTGACTCGTTGCGGATGACGCGTTCGTAGTAGTTGCGCTGCCAGACGCGCCCGGATCGTCCCGGCGCGTTTGCCTTTACCCATTGGAGCCAACGAACTGCCACTCGCGATTTGAAGGCGCCCACGACCGCGCCTAACGTAGGGGAAGGGCTTGCCCCTGCCCTCAAGGTCACGTCTGTCTCCACATCTACGGTGGGATTCACCAACGTAGATGCGCCCCGCCGCCCCTGGGCGCCCGCAAGGGGCGCCCCTACGAGCCAGACGATGCCGTGGACGTGATTAGGCATGACAACGAATTCGTCGAGTTGGATGCCAGCAAATCGAGATTCAAGGGCGCTCCATTCATCCCGGACGATCTGGGCCAGATTCTCATCTTCAAACAGCAACCGTCTCTCGTAGGCGCAGATCGTCACGAAATAGGCGCCGGCCGAGGCGTAATCGAAATTCGGCAGGCGGATGGAGCGGCGGTTGGGGTCAGGCGTCACGCATCAAAAAGCGGGCGTTGGGGGGACGCGGCCTTGCCCTGCGGCTCGATGCCGAGGTGCTCGTAGGCGCGACGGGTGGCCTCGCGGCCGCGGGGTGTGCGGTCGAGGAAGCCGAGCTGGATCAAGTAGGGCTCGTAGACGTCCTCGATGGTGTCGGCTTCCTCGGAGATCGAGGCGGCGATCGTGTCGATGCCAACGGGGCCGCCGCGGAACTTCTCGATGATGGCGCGCAGGATCTTGTGGTCGACTTCATCCAACCCCAGGCCGTCGATGTCGAGGCGGCCCAGGGCCTCACGCGCGGCGCCGCCGGTTATTGCGCCCGCCGCCATGACCTCGGCGTAGTCGCGCACCCGGCGCAGCAGGCGGTTGGCGACGCGGGGGGTGCCGCGCGACCGGCGGGCGATCTCCTTGACGCCCTCGTCATCGATGGCGACGCCGAGGACGAGGGCGGCGCGTTCGACGATCTGGCCGATGGCGCCCTGGTCGTAATAGTCGAGGCGGTAGACGGAGCCGAAGCGGTCACGCAGGGGCGGGCTCATCATCGCGTAGCGGGTGGTAGCGCCGATCAGGGTGAATCGGGGCAGGTTCAGCCGCACGCTGCGCGCCCCCGGCCCCTTGCCGATGACGAGGTCGAGCGCGAAGTCCTCCATGGCCGGGTAGAGGATCTCCTCCACGGCGCGCGAGAGGCGGTGCACCTCGTCGATGAAGAGGACGTCGTGGGCTTCGAGGTTGGTCAGGATGGCCGCCAGGTCGCCGGGGCGCTCGATGGCGGGGCCGGAGGTGATGCGCGCCTGCACGCCCATCTCGTTGGCCAGGATGCAGGCCAGCGTGGTCTTGCCGAGGCCGGGCGGGCCGTAGAGCAGGACGTGGTCCAGCGGCTCGCCGCGTTTCAGGGCGGCGGCGATGGCGATGCGGAGGTTGCCCTTGACGCGCTCCTGGCCGATGTACTCGTCGAGGCGGCGCGGACGCAGCGTCGCTTCGAGGGTTGCTTCCTCATTGCGCGGCCGGCTGGAGAAGATTCGCTCATCCGTCATAGCGTTTCGGTCATTATAGACGGCTCGGGAGGATGGGATGCTGTAGGGGCGCAGCATGCTGCGCCCCTACGATCGTGGGGTAGGCGCTACGCCCACACCGCGAACAAGACTGCATCCTCCGGGTTGGACGGGTCAAGGAAGAGGACGGCGACGCCGCGGCCTTCGACGAGGTCGGCATCGGCGATGTTGCGGGACACCGGGACACCGGTCAGCCAGACGCTAACGCTGCCGGAGATCTCGACCGTCGCCTTGTAGTCGGTGTCATCGAAGCCCCGCAGCGTGCCGCGTCGAATCTCCATGATCAGCCTCCTAAACGTTGCCCAGCGTCAGCGCCATGTCGTAACGCGGCCTCTCACCCGTCGAGTAGCGCCAGCTCAGGCCCAGGACGCGCCGCGCCGCCGCGTCGAGGCCGGCCTGCGGGTCGGTGACGCTGACCACGTCGTAGACTTCCTGGCCGCAGTTGACGCCGAAGATGTGAATCTCGTCGCGCCGCGCCTGCATCTCGGCATCGCGCAAGACGGAGGTAGCGCGATCGCCGGTCCGCGACGCCGTCGTCAGGTTAAGGTCGATGACCTGCGCGATGCGCTCGCCCGCGGCCTCGATGCCGGCGAAGTCGAAGGCCTCGTTGGACACGCCGCTGCCGATGACGCGCACACGGTTGCTCTGCGACCCTGAGTTACGGTAGCGCCCGGCCACGATGGCGTGTGCCGTGCCGTACTCATAATCGGCCTCATCGTCTGGCCGTGGATGGCGCACCGTGAAGACGCCGCCCTGCATGATCGCCACGTCCGGCACCGTCGCCAGCAGCCGAAGCACGGCCGTCTTGCCGCTCTCGCCGGGATGGACCGTGAACGCGGGCTGCAGCGTCGTGAGCGCGGCGCTGGAGCTGATTGAGCCATATTCGACCCCGGCCCGGGAGCAGATAAACTCCAGCAGCTGCGACACCGCCTTCGCGCCTGAGGGCCAGAAGAACTGCCGCCGCGCATGCCAGCGTTCGAGGAGCCACCAGCCGTCACGCGCCAGAATTACGAGGCGTGGCCGCGGCCCCGTCACCTGCTCGATGGCCTCGATCCAGAACGCCGGACCGGCTGAGAACTCGGCGCCGTCCGGCGTCCGATAGCCCGCCGCCAGTTCAAGACGCGCGCCCCGCTGGAGGAGGCTCAAGCCGGCGCTGCCGTGGCCGGCGTAGCGTCCGGCAGACCCGCTGCCGGCAGGATCGTTGCGCAGGACGACGCGCGCGCGGCCGGCGTCCTGATCCAGCTGCACCACCGTCTCGATAGCGTCCTCGGACAGGTCGAGCTGGGCGAGGAGGCCTCCGGACCAGACGCCCGCCGCCGCGGATAGCCAGAGCCGGCCGTCCAGATTGCGACCCGTCGCCGCCACACCGTAGTCGCCGGTGTAGTCGAAGGGCGCCGGCTCGCGCCACAGCTCCTGGCTGAAATCGGCCGTACCGATCATCGTCGACCACTGCAATCGCGTGTAGGCCTGGTCACCGGTGTACTTCTCGACGAAGAAGAGCCGCCAGTGCTGCAGGAACTCGACCGCCGGCGAGAGGAAGGTCACGCCGCTCGATGCCGTGGCCGTCGTCACCTCGGCCGGCGCGCTCCAGGAGTCAGCGGTCTGATTGATGCCGTCGCCGTAGATGGCCGTCCAGACCTTGGCATCGCCGCTGCCGTCCTCGCCGCAGATGACGACGTCCCAGTCGAGCCGGTAGCGGCAGGCGATGCCGCTGATCGAGGCCACGGTGTTGGTCCATTCGGCCGGCGTGCTCCAGCTACCGTCGTAGCGGCTCGTCCAGACGGATGCGCCAACGGTCCAGAAGAGGACGCGATCGCCGCCGGTCGCCACGGCAGCCGCCAGGTAGGTCACGGCTGAGGCCGCCGTCGCGACGGTAGAAGCGCTGCCGTAGGTGGCGCCGTTGTCGGCGCTCTCTTTGAGCCGCAGCGTGGTGGTGTCAGCATCGGCGTAGAAGAGGAAGACGGACGAGCCCGAGGCCGCCAGCGCGACGGCTGCCTGGGCGCTGACCGTCCCGTGGGATGTCCAGCTCGAGAAGTCCGACTCCGGCCCCGGCAAGGCCACCCGCCGCGTGTAGAGCACCTTCGTCGAGGGGTCGATGCGGGCGCGGATCAGGGCCCCCGTCTCCGGCGCCGATGGCGGCGCTGTAGTACTCGCCCTCGTCGCCGTCGTAGTGGCGGGCGAAGCGCAGGCGGGCTATTTCACCGTACGAGTCGGACAGGACGGCGCGGCGAAGGGCCGGCCGCTGGCCTGCCGTTGCGCCGCCAGCAGGGTCGATGTCAGGCCGCGCATCGGCTCAGCCCGGCCACTGGACGGTGCTGCGCGAGCCGTCGCGGTCCGGCCGGTACATTGTCGCGTTGCGCACGCGGGCTTCGCGGCCGAAGCCGCGCAAGGCCTCCCGAAACTGCTTCAGGCGCTCCTCGCCCCAGGCCTGGTAGCCCTCGAAGGCCGAGGAGCCGGCGACGTTGGCGCGGTTGGTGGCGAAGCTGGCCCACTCCAACGCCGCGTAGCCCGCCGCGCCGGTGACGGCCACGTCCTCGACGTAGGAGGGCAGCGTGGAGACGCCCGTATCGAGCGTGTGGATGCGGCCCCAGTAGACGTTTAGCGCCTCGACGCCGCCGGGCGCCGCCTCGGTCAGCAGGGTCAGCGTCGATTGGTAGATCGAGAACTGGACGTAGCTCGGCGGCCAGCGGCCGGTGGGGTACTCCACCGCCTCGACGCGGATGAGGTCGAGGAGCGCCGACAAGCTCACGTCGCGCGAGCCGGCCGCCGTGCTCAGCGACGCCTTCTGCTCGCGCGGCGAGACCAGGCTCAGCTCGCGCACGGCCCGCGTCAGATGCCGGTCGAGGGTGTCATCAGCCCAGCGCTGGTTGGCTTCGTCCTCGTCGTGCAGCTCACGCCGCAGCCGGGTCCTCAGCGTCGCAATCGTCACCGGCGTCGAGGTCACCGCCGTCGTTATCAGGTTGATGTCAGCCATGTCCCGTCCCCCATACCCCGGCCTTCAGGCTGGGGTGCTTCTCACACATCGCCATCTTGCCGCTCCCATGCCCCGGCCTTCAGGCCGGGTACTGCAATGCTCCGCCTCAGCTAATGACGATGGCTTCCGCCAGCAGCGGCTCGAAGCCGTCCCTCTGCATCCAGAGATAGAAGGAGCCGGCATCGAGAAGCAGCGTGACCTCGCCGTTGCTGTCCGTGGTAAGCGGCCCGGCGATGACGTTGCTGCCGGCCTCGTCCGTGGCCACCCAGACGCTGGCGCCCTCGATGGGGTTGCCACCGGCGGTGATGCCGACCGTCCGCGTCAGCGCCCCCGGCCCGGTAAGGCTGCCGGACGGCGTTTCTTCGAGGGCGTTTTCGGTGAAGCGGAAGCTGCCGGCGTCGTCCTCCAGGGTGTCGTCCAGCTTGTCGGTCGTTACCTTGATCGCATCGACCACCGTATCGACCGTGGCCAGAGCCGCCGCCGTCGCCAGGCCGGACTGGATCTCCGCCGTGACATCGGCAGCCACCTTGGCGGCCGTGATCGCGTCCGAGGCCAGCTTCGCGGCGGTGATGGCGCCATCGGCGAGGCCGTAACCGGTCTTGTCGTTGTTGGCGGTCAGCGCGTCGGCCGTCTTGACGCCCTCGACCTTGTTGGTGGCCGGGTCGTAGCCGGCGTCGGCGAAGTCCTTGAGGTCGATGCTGCTCTGGCTGTCGCCCTCGATCTCCTGCAAATCGACCTGGAGCAGGTCGCTGCCGCCGACAAGCGCGTCGTAGACGTTGGCCGGGAGGACCATGAACTCGCGCCACACCGGCAGCGCCCCCGCCTCATGGATGGCGACGATCAGCGCGCCCAGCGTGTCGGTGTCCGTGGTCGAGAGCGCCACCTCGTACCAGCCGTTCTCCTCGTGCGAGAGCGTCTGGGCGGCGCTCTTCTGCGCCCAGGCGCCGCCGTCCTTCTTGAGGCGGATGTCCGGCTGGGTGATGGTCAGGCCAGTCTCGGCCGTCTTGCCGTCCGTCTCGTCCAGGAACGGCCCCATGGCGATGTCCACCGCGGCCGATTGCTTAAGCCAGCTCGTCATCTACCTACCCCGCTCATCCTGAGGTGCATCTTGAGCCAAGCCGAAGGGCGCTCACAGGACATCAACCTACCCTCCTCTGCCGGTATTGCTGCATCGCCCGCGCCGCGTTGCCGCCCACCGCCGCCGCGCGTATCTCCAACGCAATGCCGCCGGAGAAGTTGCCGGTGCCGGTCGTGGCGGTGCAGTCGACGGTCGTGTCGTTGCCGGCGCGGAACTCCATATAGATCTGCTCGTTGGACTCGACCGAGATGTCGGCGACCTCCGTGAAGCCCGCGCCGGGGTTGATCGGCGTGCCCTGACCGTGGATAAAGCAGCCCAGCGTCGCGTTGGCGGCCGACTCAAAGGCGCTCAGCGAGACTGACGGCGTCAGCGTGTTGGTCGTGTTGGCGTAGCCGTTGTCCTGGACGATGGCGCCGACGCCGTTGCTGCCGCTGGTGTCGACGCCGGACAGCTCGGCAATGATCCAGCCGCAGTAGTTCTGCGTCTGGCCCGAGAAGCTGATCGACACGGCGCCGGAGGAGGGCGAGGCGCCCATCGCCCGGAAGACGCTGATCCGGTAGCGAAACGTCGCCGCTTCGACCTCAGTGCGCTGCTGGACCCAGGTCAGGCTGTTGCCGCTGAGCGACGGCGTATTCGGCGTGCCGGCCCCGACGCGGTTGAGGACCAGCGCTATGATCAGCCGGTTGGCCGCCGGTGAAATGCTGGCCGTGCCGTAGCTGGACGCGTTTGTGCCGTCCTGGCTACCGGTTAGCAATGCTGCCGCTACCGCCATCTCCGCCCCCTTCGCAGCTAACGTCGCGCAGCCTAAAGGGGTGCGGACTCACCTCAAAGGCGGCGGCGTCACCGGTGGACGCTGGGAGTGGAGACGCAAGACGTGGGGACGTAGCTTCAGCTCCGTCCGCGAGCGCCCGTCCGATTAGCTGCATCGTTTGGGAGATTGTCTTCCGGCTGAGATTATCTCGGCCGCTGTCAGAATCGCAGATGCGAATGGTTGGACGGAGCTAAAGCTGCGTCCCTACGATTTCCCTACCGTCCGCCCAGCTCTCGATAGCGGAAGCAGGCCGATATGTGGTCGTTGACCAGCCCGGCGGCCTGCATGAAGGCGTAGCAGATCGTCGGCCCCACGAAGCGGAAGCCGCGGCGCTGCAGATCCTTGCTCAGCGCCGCCGACGCGGCCGTTTTGGCCGGCAGCTCTGACAGCGACTCAAAGCTGCTTTGCAGCGGCGCGCCATCGACGAAGCGCCAGAGGTAGGCGTCGAAGGAGCCGAGCTCCTCGCGCAGGCTGATGACGCCGCGGGCGTTGCCGATGGTCGCGGCGATCTTGGCTCGGTTACGGATGATACCGGGGTCAAGCAGCAGCCGCGCCTGGTCCGCGTCCGTGAACGCGGCCACGCGCTCGAAGTCGAAGTCCGCGAAGGCGTGGCGGTAGCCCTCGCGGCGGTTGAGGACGGTCTGCCAGCTGAGGCCGGCCTGCGCTCCCTCCAAAGTCAGCAGCTCGAAGAGGCGGCGGTCGTTGTGCTCCGGCACACCCCATTCCTCATCGTGGTAGCGCACCATGATGTCGTCATCGGCCCGCCGGCCGACCCACTCGCAGCGGGGCTTTGATGGGTCAGGCATCGCCAGGCTCAGCCGGCGCCGAGGTGGTGGCCGTTGGACTTGGGGCAGACGTGGCCCTCAGGCTCCATCGGCAGCTCGCAGAGGGGGCAAATCGGGCGGCCGCCGGCGACTACCTCGGCGATCTTGCGGCTGAGGAAGCGGCACTGACCGCGATTGAGGAAGCAGCGAAAGGACGGCGATTCGCGCTCGATGGCGAGGTCGCTGTCGAAGGCCTGGATCGCGAAGAGGTTGGCGTCTTCCGCGTAGCCGAGGCCGATCTGACTGGCGCGGAAGTCGAGCTCGAAGGGCTCCAGGATGTCGCCCGGCGGCTCCGGCGGCTCCGGGGTTGGCCGGTCCTTATCGAGGCGCTCCAGCACCTCGGTCATCCACTCGCCGATGGCGCCCAGCTGCTGCTTCTCCATCCAGAGGCAGGCGCTACGGCCATCGCCGCGCACCAGCAGCCGGAAGCGCCGCTGGCCCGGCCTGCCGATGGCCTCAGCGTCGATGGAGACGGCGCGCCCGTAGTCGTGCTCGGGTGTGTCCATGGCGCTCATTATCGCCCGGCTAGATGTGGGGTGCCACCTTGGTATTCGAGATTGGAACAAAGTTTCTAGAATGCTGACCAGCAGACAAGTTCGGGTAGCTGAAGGGATGATGCAGTGGATGAAGAGGTGGTCCTACTCGAAGAGCAGCTGGCGTCCGCCCACGCGGACATCGAGCGGCTGCAGTCCCACTTGAGCGAGGCCGAAGCGCAGGCCGCGAGCCGCGACGCCGAGCTGACGGAGGCGCGGCGCGGCCTGGAGGCGGCCCAGGGCGAGCTCGCGGCGCGGACGGTGGACCTGGAGTCGCTGCGGACGCTGGCTGGCGAGACGCGGGCCCAGGCCATCGCGGCGGCGCAGCGCTATCGCGACACCGTCCTGGCCCACGAGCCGCACCTGCCCGCGGACCTCGTCGGCGGCGAGACCATAGATGCCGTGGACGAGTCGCTGGCACGGGCGCGGCAGACGGTGGCGCAGGTGCGCCAGCACCTGGAGCAGCAGGCGCAGTCGCTGCGGGTGCCGGCGGGCGCTCCGGTCCGCGCCGGCCCGGACCTCTCGTCGCTGTCCGCGGCGGAGAAGATCCGTCTCGGCCTGCAGCAGAGCTGATCCCGTCGTTGGAAGCGAAGCGAAGCAATCCCGGACACGACATCCGTCCTCAGATACGCGCCGCGGGTAACAAAATCAAACGTCCGTCCCGAGATTGCTTCGGGCTGAGGCCCTCGCAAAGACATTAGTCAACGGAGGTAAGCAATGGCCCTGACTCTCACCGAAGCCGCCAAGCTCTCTAACGATGTTGTCCTGCAAGGCGTCATCGAAACCGTGGTCAAAGAGTCGCGCGTCCTGGAGCTGCTGCCCTTCATCGACATGACCGGCAACGCCCTGACCTACAACCGCGAGAACGCGATGGCCACCGCCGCCTTCTTCGACGTGGGCGACACCTGGAGCGAATCGACGCCGACCTTCACCCAGGTCTCGGCGACCCTGAAGATCCTCGGCGGCGACGCGGACGTCGACCAGTACGTCGCCACGACGCGCAATAACGTCCAGGACATCGAGGCGGCCGTCCTCGAGCTCAAGGCCAAGGCCGTCGCCCACGAGTTCGAGGACGAGTTCGTCTACGGCGACATTGCCTCGGACGCCAAGGGCTTCGACGGGCTGCACAAGCTCATCCCCGCCGGCCAGCAGGTGCACCAGGGCTCCGGCGCCACGCCGGCCGCGCTGTCGCTGAAGAAGCTGGACGAGGCGATAGACGCCGTGAAGCCGGGCAAGCCGGACTTTTTGCTGATGACGCGGCGCACGCGTCGCGGCATCTCGGCTTACGCCCGCTCGCTGACCTCGCCGGTGCAGTTCGAGAGCGGCGAGTTCGGCCGGCGCGTCATGTTCTACGACGGCATCCCCGTCCTCGAGAGCGACTTCATGGTCGACACGGAGACGATTGCCTCGGCGGCGTTCGCGGCCAAGACCGGCGGCGCTTCGAGCAGCGTCTTCGCGGTCAAGTCGGGCGAGGGGCGTCTGGCGGGGCTGACCAACGGCGGCATCCAGGTGGAGAACGTCGGCCTGATGGAGACCAAGGACGCGCGGCGCTGGCGCTGCAAGTGGTACGTCTCGCTGGCGCTGTTCTCGACGCTGGCCATCGCGCGGCTGGATGGCATTTCCTCAGCGGACGTCGTCGCCGGGGAGGCGTCCTTCGCAAGAAGGGCGCCTCTCTCTTACGTATGGACGATCTGGAAGCTGTGCCCATCGACCGATTCTCATATGTATGACGCGAAGCACAACCCTGGGACGTGGCCAGCTCAATCCCACAGGTCCTCGATGACGGGACGCTGCGTTACGTCTACGGCCTTGGCCGCATCTCCCAGGTCGAGTCCGACGACACAACGCACTACTTCCTGCCCGACGGCCTCGGCAGCGCGATGAAGCTGACGGAGTCAGAAGGCGATGTGGAAAACAGCTACGAGTACGACGTCTTCGGCGCCGTCCGCTCCTCGACCGGCAGCGAGCCCAACGTCTTCAAGTTCACCGGTGAGCAGGTCGATTCTAGTACCGGATTGGAGTATCTGAGAGCTCGGTACTACGACCAGGCTACGGGGCGGTTCATAAGCAGGGATCCTTTGACGTCTTCTCCTGGCTGGAGAGGTTCTCCATTTGCTTATGTGGGCTCCAATGCGACAAACATGACTGACCCTCTCGGACTATGCGGCTGGAAAGATCCTTGGAACTGCGGCGACGATCTCGCTCGGTCAGCGGCCTCTAAGGTAATTAATACATACACCGTTACGTCTGCAGTGCAAGCAGTTGCCACGGTAGGTATAGGCACAGGCTGTATTGGCGACGATTCCATCGCCAATTCCGTTGGGGTAAGGTCTTCATTCCATGCTTAATCGACAAGGCAGTCGGAGTGCTAGAAGCAGCGGAAGCGCCCGAAACTAGTCCTGGCAAGAAGGAGTAGACCGTGGGAGTTGCACTGGTCTCAGGGGCCGCAGCCCTGATAACCATAGCTTTGTGCTTCGTTGTTTTACTACGTCTAAAGGCAGATGGCATATTCGCTCATGTTGCGTTAGTGCTCCTGCCAAGCTCAGTGGCCGCCCTCTCCATGGCGGCTTACTTGAACCTATCTGGGATCGAGTATTTGACTACATGGATAGGGGTGTCTGCGTTGCCGAGTATGGCCTTCTTCCTCTGGCTCCGTTACCGAAAAGGGCAACTGAGGAAGCCTCAGTAAACGTCCGATAGTCTAGGACAGTAAATCCGGCGTGTCCTATAGCGCCGAGAGGATCTTCAGCCCGCGCTCCTACACCTTCTTGAAGGCGACGACGTGGCGCAGGTTGTACTCGCCGCCGGAGAAGCTGCCGGTGCAGGTGATCAGCGTCATGTCGGCCGTGCCGGAGGCAACAATCGCCGCGAAGTCTGAGGCGGGCGAGACGGCTTTGGATTCGGTCACGACGTAGCTAATCGTCTTGCCGCCGGCGGTGCGGTACTCGGCCGTATCGCCGGCCTTGAGGTTGCGCACGCTCCAGAACACCGCCGTGCCGGGACCGCCGTTGATGCACTTGCCGCAATCGACGTGGCCGGAGAGCACCATGTTGCCGGCATTTACATAACCACCGTGGCCGGGCCAACCGCTGAAGTCATACCAGACGGCGTTGAAGTAGCCCACCGGGTCGGCCATCTGGCCGCTGGAGGGTACCGTGGAGCGCGATACGTCCGTGTTGACGTTGGCGGAGGCGATGACCAGCCTGTCGCCGATCGATACCTGGGCGTTGCCGGCGCCGGCGGGCACGGCGGGGCTATCGAGCGAGCCGCAGTTGGCGCCGAACCAGTCGCGCTCCGCGTCCGATTCGTAGGGCGTGCCCTGGATCGCGGCGCAGTCAGCGCGATTCGGCCGCGGGGTTGGCTCCGGTACGGGGGTGCTGGTCGCCTCTATGTCCGGGCCGGAGGCTCCCTGGTCCGGCGTCGCGGCCGGGCCGCCATCGCCGCCGCCGCAGGCAACGGCCATGAGCAGCGCCAGGGCCGTGAGGGTCGCGCTGACGCTGAGAAGGTATCGCGGGGCGAGGCTGGCCGGTCTCATTGGCTGCATCCAAGCTATCGCTTCCAAGGCAGCCCTGGCAATAAGGGTGTCCCCTTAGGCAACGGCCAGCAACCTTTCAGTTTTGGAGTCGGACGGTGAATCATTGTCCAGGGAAGCCGCGGCTTTAGCGCCGCCGGAGGATTGTCTCAACCACGGCCGCCGCTTCGGCTATAATCGAGCATGCTTTCCGCCAGCGCGCATGACCAGCAAGCGTAACTCCGCCGTCGAAGGCATTGTGCCCGGTGGTGGCTACACTGCCACCGTGCGCGCCGAGTACCCCAATAAGCCGGGCATGCTCGGCC
>WHTK01000011.1 GCA_009377745.1 Dehalococcoidia bacterium | reverse complement strand
GCTGCGGCCTCTTGCTCGGCGATCTTAGCCCAGATCGGCGTATCGCGCTTGACGTCCGGCTCGGCCGTCATCTGCAGGGTCGGCTCTTCAGTCGACTCTTCCTCGACGGCACTGAGGCTCTTGATATCGATGCGCAGGCCGGTGAGCTTGGCGCCAAGGCGGGCGTTCTGCCCCTCCTTACCGATGGCCAGCGACAGCTGCCGGTCCGCGACCACAACTTCGGCCGTGGCGCCGTCCGGCAGGATGCGCACCGCGTGCACCTGCGCCGGGCTCAGAGCGTTGGCGACGAAGCGCGCCGGGTCCGGGTCCCACTGGACCACGTCGATGCGCTCACCGTTGAGCTCGTTGACTATGTTCTGGATGCGGATGCCGCGCAGGCCGACGCAGGCTCCGACCGGGTCGATGCCTTCCTGGCGCGAGTAGACCGCGACCTTGCTGCGGAAGCCCGGCTCCCGCGCGATCGCCTTGATCTCGACGCTGCCTCGGAAGATCTCCGGCACCTCCAGCTCAAACAGGCGCTTGATCAGGTTCTTGTGGGTGCGCGAAACCGCCACCTGCGGCCCACGGTTCGCTTTGTGTACCTCGAGCAGGTAGACCTTCAGGCGCTGGCCGGGGCGGTAGTGCTCCGTCCGCACCTGCTCGGCCGGCAGCAGCACCGCTTCCGCCTTGCCCAGGTCGATGAAGACGTGGCGCGCCTCCAGCCGGTGGACGACGCCGGAGATGATGTCGCCCTCCTTGCCGGAATACTCCTCAAACACCACCTCGCGTTCGGCCTCGCGCAGACGCTGTAGCACCACCTGCTTGGCGGTCTGGGCGGCGATGCGTCCGGCGTTCTGCGGGAACACCTCAACGTTGACGATGTCGCCAACGTAGGTGGTCGGCGAGACTTGCCGGGCCTCTTCCAGGGTGATCTGAATCTTGTCGTCTTCTACTTCTTCGACGACCTCTTTCTGGGCGAAGACGCGCACGCCGCCGGTGCCACCATCGATCTTGGCAACGAGGTTGGCGTTGGCGAGGGCGTCTTTCTTGTAGGCGGAGGCAAGCGCCGCCTCCACCGCTTCAAAGACGACCTCCTTGGGGAGGTTCTTCTCAGCGGCGAGCTGCGTGATCGCTGTCAAAAAGTCGTTCTTGGGGGCAGTGGACGGTGCTCGTACCGCGGTGGCCACTTGGTTCTCCTTATTCAGTTGTCGCTGCTCGTTAGTTAACAAAAAAGTGGGCCAAGCCCACCTCTAACAATCCAACTAAGCCTTGTTAACTATAGCATCCTGCCCTGCCCTTATCAACGCTAGCGGCTACCCGGTGGTAGCCTGGTCCCATGGCCAACCAACGCTGGGACGAGGGCGCGACAGGACGCGGCGCCGGTAGCGCTATTGAGCTGGTTGCCCTGGTCCAGCGCCTCCTCGCCGCCATGGCAGAGCCGGCCTGTGGCCGAGCAGCCCGAGGCCCATCTCCTGCCCCACATCGAAGCAGCTTGCGCCGGTGACGGCTCCTCTGGCCGTCTCACCGGCTCCGAGCAGACTCGCGACTTCACGATCGATTTCTTCTCCTCCTGGGCGTCATCGCCGAGTCCAACACCCACGTACGCGAGGAGAAGGCCGAGGATGCCTCCATCTTCGGCGTCACCACCGGCATGCTGGATGGCAATAGCCGCTACGCCGCCCACGGCCACACCATCCGCTTCCGTATCATCCGCGGCGCACCCGAGTAAGAACTCCCGGCCGCGGCGTTTCTCTAGACGATGGCCGCGCGCTTGCCTAAACTGCGGACACTGACATGCTGATGACCCGGGAGCGGCGCCAGGAAGCCTACCTGACCGTCGAGCGCTTCACAGAAGTGCCGATGCTGGTGCTCTCGGCGCTGCTTGTTCCCCTGCTCCTCGCACCCTTGCTCTTCGATCTCTCGCCCGGCCTCGATGACGCCCTCTTCGTCCTCGACTGGGCGATCTGGGGCGTTTTCGCGCTGGAGCTCGGCGTCAAGACTTACCTCTCGCCCCAGCGCCTTCCTTACCTGAGGCAGCACTGGTTCGACCTTCTCATCGTTGTGCTGCCCTTCCTGCGACCGCTGCGAGTCGTCCGCTCGGCCAGGGCCTTGCGTGTCTTCCGGGCCCTGCGCCTGGTGTCGGTTGTCGCTCGCGTCACTCACTCGACCAGAGCAGTGCTCGCCGGCCACGGCCTGCAGTACATCCTCCTCATCGGTCTCATCCTGCTCCTCGCCTGCGCCGGGCTCGTCATGCTTTTTGAGCGCGACAGCGGCGGCACCATCGACGGCTACGACGAGGCCCTCTGGTGGGCCATAACCACGATCACCACCGTCGGCTACGGCGATAGGTACCCGATAACCGCCGAAGGCCGCGGCATCGCTGCCTTTCTCATGCTCCTGGGCATCAGCCTTTTCAGCCTGCTAACGGCCAACATCGCCGCCTTCCTCGCCCAGCCGGAACAGAACGGCCAGACCGCGTCGATGGACGACCTGCTCGAGAGCATCAAGCGCCTCGAAGCCAAGGTAGACGAACTCCAGCGCGCCACCGCCGAACCCGCTCCCGCCGAAGCGCCCCTCGGCCGCAACTAGGACGTTAGCAGCCTCCGCACTGTCTCAACCGCTTCCGCGTACGGCGCCAACTCTACATCCGCCGTGTCCCGCCGTTTGGTCTCGATAGCGTCCTTTTCCAGACTGCGTGGACTCACCGTCACTCGCAGCGGCAAGCCGACCAGGTCTGCATCGTTGAACTTCACTCCTGCCGTGGTGTCGCTTCGGTCGTCATAGAGGACGTCGAGTCCGTCTTGCTGCAGGTCCTCGTAAAGGGACTCTGCTTTCGTCGCAACTTCCGGTCGATCCAGACCCAGCCCTACGAGGTGTACGTCGAACGGTGCTACGCTCGCCGGCCAGATGATGCCGCGTTCGTCCCGGTTCGCTTCGATGATGCAGTGCACCAATCGTGAGGTGCCGATCCCGTAGCAACCCATAATTGCGTACTGATCGTGCCCTGAAGCATCGAGGAACGTGGCGTGCATCTTTTCCGTGTAGCGCGTGCCGAGCTTAAAAATGTGGCCCATCTCGATCCCGCGCTTGGATTCGAACTGTGAGCCGCAGCGCGCACACAGATCTCCCGCGTGAGCCAACGCGATGTCCGCGACGATCTCGGCCAGCCAGTCACGGCCGTAGTTGACGTTACGCAGGTGCGCATCCGCCTTATTTGCTCCGCCGACTAGGTTCGGTGAACTAAGCACCGAATCGTCCGCCACAACCTGTATGTTTTTCAGCCCGACCGGCGAGGCGGAACCCGCGACGAGGCCAGCCTTCGTCACCTCCTCGTCCGTCATCAAACGCACGTCGAGCGACTTGAGCGCGTTCCTGAGCTTCACCTCGTTCACGGCCAAGTCGCCCCGAATCGCGACGAAAACAGGCCCGCCGTCCGCTACGTAGAACACCGCTTTCACGGTCTTCGTGGCAGGGATGTCGAGGAAGCGCATCAGGTCCTCGATAGTCTTTTTCCCTGGCGTGCTCACTTCCTCCATTGGGAGCGCGTCTTCTGTTGCAACATTCGGCTTACGTAGCTCCGCCTTCTCGGCGTTCGCCGCGTAGCCACAACTGGAGCATACCAGTATCTCGTCCTCGCCGATCTCGCTAAACAACATGAACTCTTGGCTCTCGCGCCCGCCGATCGTCCCCGAGTCAGCGTGCACGGCGATCGCCGGTACGCCGCAGCGCTGATAGACGCGCTCGTAGGCCGCGTACATTGCGTCGTATGCCCGGTCGAGGTCTTCCTGGTCGGCGTGGAAGCTATAGAGGTCCATCATGCCGAACTCGCGGCCGCGGATTAGGCCCATACGCGGCCGCGGCTCGTCGCGGAACTTTGTCTGGATCTGGTAAAGGAGCTGCGGCAGCTCCTTGTAGCTCTGCACGTTGCGGCGAAATAGATCGACGATGACTTCCTCGTGCGTCGGCCCCAACACCAGCTCGCGCTCACGCCGGTCCGATAGCGTCATCAGGGTTGGGCCGTAGTCCGCCTTGCGTCCGCTCTCTTCCCACAGCTCCGCCGGCGACAAATGCGGCATGAGCAGCTCCTGGCCGCCGGCGTGGTCCATCTCCTCTCGCACAATCTGCTCCACCTTGCGTAGCACTCGCCAGCCCAACGGCAGGTAGCTGTAGATGCCCGCCGCCTGCTGTTGAACGAGCGCGGCGCGTAGTAAGAGACGGTGCGATTCGCTTTCGGCGTCCGCGGGCGCTTCGCGTAGCGTGCGGCCGAAGAGCTGCGTAAACCTCATTCGATGACATCCCTTTCCCTTAAGAATCCGATCGCCGCCGCGACCGCTTCGTCCGGCTCGTGCTGGTTGATCTCGAACACGCGCAGCGCCTCAGCCGGCAGCCCCGAGGCGATATAGCCCCAGTCGACGTCGCCGTTGCCCGGGGCGCGATGGTCGAGCAGCCCGTCGACGTCGTGCAGGTGGCTGCCGATCGTCCGCGCGCTGAGCTTCGGGAACCAGGACGCCCTGTCGATCATCCCCAGCCGCGCCTGCACCTCGCAATGGCCGACGTCGTGCCAGTAGCCGCAAACCTCGTTGGCGTACTCCGAGACCAGCGCCAGCGCCTCGTCCGGGTGGGGTATCTCGTGGTAATGCAAGCGGCTCTCCAGCCCCAGGGCCACGCCCTTCGCCTCCGACACCGCCGCCAGCTCCCGCAACGACTTCCGCGCCGACGCCAGCGCCGCCTCCGCCCCCGCCGACCGCCAGCGCGCCAGCCCGTCCCGCAGCGCCTCGACCTCTTCGCCCGTCGCCGTCTCTTCTAGGAACAGCCGCCGCAGTTCTGCCTCGGGTGGCGCCACGTAGCCGCTCGGCTCCCGCACGAGGTCCTTCATATCGCCGACGCCGCCGAGGTGCACCACGATGCGATCCAGCCCCGCCGACGCCGCAAACTCGACCGTCCGCAGCGTCTCCGCCACCGCCATGCGACGCTCCTCCTCATCCACCGACGCCAGGTTGGTGTCGCCGTTGTGGCGTCCGTCCGCCAGGCGGCGCATCGGCGTGGGCGCGTGCAGGCTGGTCAGCGGTATCTCGCCCGCGCTCATCAGCAGCCGCAGCCCCGCCTCGTCCGTGGAGTGGCTCACCTCGATGCCGGTGAAGCCCCAGGACGCCACCGTGCGCCGGAACGCGGCCATATCGCGCTCCCAGCGCTCCTGCTGCGCCCACATGGTGGAGAAAGAGAGGTAGGTTGCCATGTCTAATATTGCTCCGTGCCGAAGGGCACCGTCGAAGCCCGAAGATGCTTACGAACTTCCCCTTCAGCTATTCCAGCATCGTCAAATAGACGATTGATCGTCGCCTCTAAATCTGCTTCATCATGTGGCCTCAAATAGCGCACATAACTCATAAGGGCTTTACTGAAGGGATCGACGGATGCTGCTATCCAGTAGAAAAAGGCGGTAGCCGCAGAGTCCGCCTCGTGCTGCATTCGCCGCAGTCCTTGGAGAGCGTAAGGATTGCCATGCGAAAGGTTAGAAAAGAGGCGATACTCGAACTCAGCATCAAATACGCGATTAAGAAGCTCGGTGCTCGATAGCATCAATCTAGCTTCGAGCCCCACTTGCTCGATCCACTCTCGGACTTCAATTTCTTTGCCGATTAGGTCATTAAGATCTGCTTGAAAACTTGGGTTCGCCGGATCCGTCTGAAGAGTGAAGACAGCAAGCTTTCGAGCTTCCTCTAGATCGGTCAACCACCTTCTGGATGCCCTATGGAGACGCTCTTCTAGAGGCGTTTCAAAGTCGGTTAGCCAACAGACAATTGCAGCAGATTCGTTAACATCCCGAGCAATTCCTCCTGGAGAGGTTTGCAAGGCTGGAGCCTGGAGCGATCTAGCAAGTGCTTGCAGGGCATCTCCGGAGGCCACCAATGACTGACCGATACGCCTCTGGAGATAGTCGATTAATTCAATGGCCTCTCTCGTCTCAATCGACTTTCCATCTCGTGCTATAGGTGAATCTGTTTCGATACCTATCGAGCGAGCCACGTGAATCTCAGCAAGAGACCCGATCCGCTCTACGGCATTGAGAATTGACTGCCTGGTCATTTCGCTAGTCATGCACGCCCTATCTTATCCCTACCTCCCCTCCCCTTACCTCCCCCCTCAGCTCCGCGTAAACGACGCCACCGTCCGCCCAAACGCCGCCATATCGCGCTCCCACCGTTCCTGCTGCACATCGTAGAGAAGGAGATCATGGGTCCAGCTCAGATCCTAGCTTGGCATTCGTTGGGCAACCAAGGTTAATTTGATGGACGACTAGCTGTCGTTACCAGCTTCGGGATCGAGAGGCTGCGGCGCACCTAATGGCCCCTTTCGACCCAAATTGCATCCGCACCAACAACCTGGAACTTGGCGACGGACTCTTTGACCTGCACATAAACGACATCATCGCCTTTGTACACCACCGTGTCCCCGTAAACGGGTTGCCCACGGTTGCGGCGCGCCTTTTCCAGCGCAGCCGTCCTGATGAAGTCCGATACGTTGCCTTCGGCTGCCAGTGTTATCTCTTCGAGCTCGTCCGGGGCGATGCGCATCTGAAAAACCGTCGATGGACCACGGCGAGCCCGGATTTTGCGTCCCTTCTTCTGCCAGATCTCATCGTTATCCTTGTTCTCCTCAAAGTAGCCGGCGAGTTCTTTCTCAGTCAGCGCATCGACTTTGGGGTCACCCTTATTCATCGTCATAGCTCGGCCTTTCGATTAGAACATGCTTGAGGTTGTCCACGTCCCACTGAAAGTCCATACTTGTAAAGTTACTGTACCTACAGTTTGGATTTTCGTCAATACAGTTGTGGCTTCTCGGTTCTAGCTCGGAGCGACGAACCCCCTACCTCCCTGCCAGCTCCTCCCTCAGCTCCGCGTAGAACGAGGGCACCGGCCGCCCAAACGCCGCCGAGAACGCCTCCCGCCACGGCAGACCCCGTCCCACCGACTCGTAGAAGCGCGTCAGCGACCGCACATCATCCCGCACCAGCAAATCGACCGCCACCAGCGGCAGCAGCGCCCGGTCTTCCCCGGCGTGGTAGTACTCGATGAAGGTCTCCAGGCCGGCAATGTCCACGTCGTTGGGTACCGTCACCGAAGCCAGGTAGCCGTCCAGGCTCGACAGCTCCGCCGACTCCAGCGCCTGCCAGCTAACCCAGTCGGCGCTGCCTTCGAAGAGCCAGCTCGGTCCCTCCGGCCGCTCCCGGTCCACCGGCGTCGAAGCGATGCGCTCCGCCACGTGGCCCAGGAGCTGCATCTGCACCAGGTGAAAGTACTCGTGCGCCACCACCCGGATGCGGCTCACGGATGACCTGGCCTGCCACTCCGCCGTCGATGGGCTGACCAGGATCAGCCCGCCCAGGTGCGCCTCGGCCGGGATCACGGCCAGCCGCCGCACCGCAGCGTCGATCAGCAGCGGATTGTCGATGTCGTCCGTCAGGGCGATGCGCAGCAGCTCCGGGTGCGGGTAGGCGTAGAGCGTGCTCTTAACCGGGTCGATGCCCGCCGCCCGCGCCATATAGTCGACGGCGAGGTCGATGCCGGCCTGCATGTAAGCCCTGTCCTCCGGCGCCACACCCGAACCAAAGCGGAAAGCCGTCCGCGATTGCGCTTGCGCCGGTGGCGTCGGCGAGGCGTCCGGCGGCGACGTCGGCCTCACCCCGGGCGTGCTCGTCGCCACGATGACCGCCGGCTCCAGCACCGGCTCCTCGTCATCGCCGGAACATGCGATCGTCAGCGCCGCCCCGGCCACCGCGGTGATGAGGAAGAGCCGTAGTCGCGGCAGAAGCTCAGCCATCCCGACTCAGCGTACCATCGCCCGAGATTCGTGTAGCGGCGACCTTTAGGTCGCCAGGGGAGGGGAGGGGGCAATCCCCGTGCTGGAGTCCGCCCGAGTGCATCAGCGCAAATGGGGGATTCATCCCGGGTGGGTCTGGCGAAACGGCGAGTCTTGGCAGATACGCCAGTCGTCTTAGGCCAAGGGGCTAGATGCTTCGACTGGCTTGCAGCCGCTCAGCATGACAAGAAGGGGTGCGCGCAAGTGCCAACTAGGAGGGCTGCTGCCCTTCGTCCGGCTTCGAGTCTGAGTGCCCCAGCGACCGTCCCGGCGCGATGCGGTCTCGGATGCGCTGCTTCAGCTCCGGCGCCTCCGGGAAGCGCCCCTCCGCCTTGCGTGACCAGACCGTCTCGCCGTCCAGCCGCACCTCGAAGACGCCGCCCTTGCCCGGCACCAGCGCGACCTCCTTCAGCTCATCGTCGAAGGTCGTCAGCATCTCCTGCGCCGTCCACGCCGCCCGCAGCAGCCATCGGCACTGGATGCAGTACTCAATCTCCAGCCGCGGCGACCGCATCTCCATGCCCCTATTCTAAGCCGGTCTACTAACTCCATTGCGAGCCAGCGCCGCGCGGCGAGACGAAGCAACCTTTGACGCTGTCTCCAATTTCACAGCGCCGAAATTCCTCAAACCTGTCGTGCGAGGCCATCGCCCTCAGGCGAGGCGGTGGCAATCTTTGATCTCACGGGCGGACTCTGGTTAGCCCTACAGCGCCCCCGCCGCCTGGGGCTCGACCCGCGGCTCCGTGTCGTCCGGCAGCGTCGGCCGCTTCGAGAGCAGGAAGAACCCGGAACCCATGCCGGCCAGGATCGCCAGCACCGTGAAGCCGGACTGGTAGCTGCCGGTCACGTCCGCCAGGATGCCCGCGACCAGCGGCCCTGCTATCGTCCCGATCATGACAATCATCGATGACCAGCCCATGATCACGCCGTAGTTCGTGCGGCCGAAGTAGTCGGCCCGGATCGCCTGCATCAACGGCCCGCGACAGCCCCATGCGAAGCCGTGCAACACCGCGAAGCCCATCACCATCAGCGTCATCGTCGCGTGCGCAACCAGCAGCAGCCCCGCCGTATGCATGCCCATGCAGGCGAAGGCGATCAGCCGCTTATCGTACCGATCACCGATCAGCCCGCCGACCACCATGCCCGTGATCTGCGCTATCGTCATCAGCGTGTACACTTGCGCCGCGCCGCCCAATGAGTAGCCGAGGCCGTCCTTCAGATGCGACACGACGTGCACTTGCACCGCCGTCACGATCAGCAACGCCGATCCGTGCCCCAGGGAGATGAACCAGAACGCGGGCGTCCGGACCGCCTCCTTCAGCGTGAAGTCGCGCTCCCCCGAAGCCGCCACCCTGATCACCGGCGCGCCCTCGACCGGCGCCGGCTCGCGGATGCCATCGACGACGTCGCCCTGGTCTTCCGGCCGCCTGCGGATCACCTGCACCAGCGGCAGGCCAACCATGAGCACCAGAATCCCTGAGGCGAAGGCCGTGCTGCGCCAGCCGAACTCCTCCATCGAGAAGGCGACGATCGGCACCATCAGGCCGCCCGCCGCAAAGCCAGTCGACATGGTCGAGATCGCGAAGGAGCGGAAGCGGCGGAACCAGTTCACGACCGCCACGGTCAGCGGGAAGAAGCCGCTCAAGCTCGCACCCAGCGCCATGATGAAGAAGGCCCCGTAGAACGCCGGCAGCGAGTGCACCAGGCTCATGAGCATGAAGCCAACGCCGAGCAGAGTGACTCCCACGCGCATCACCGGCCGCGGCCCAAACTTATCGATGATCCAGCCCTGGACCGGCCCCAGCAAGCCACTTTCGACCTGCTGTAGCGAGTACGCCCCGGAGAGCGCCGTCTTGCTCCAGCCGAAGTCCTCGCGCAGCAGCACCACGTAGGTGCCGTACGACTGGTTCAGCAGGCCTGAGATCAGCAGCTGAATCCCCATGCCGGAAGCGACCATCCACCAGCCATAGAAGACCCGGGCGCGCAGCCGCTGGATCACGCGTAGCGTCCTAACACGAAGACCTGCCGGTCACCATCGACTCCCAAACCTGCTGAAATAATGAGGGCGAGGCCTCAGCCCCGCGATACCCATCAGGATGCATCATGCCGCGCCTCCAGGGAAGCAAACGACGCTGGTTGGTGTCTGTCGTTGCAGGCCGGGGCAAGCAGGCCCCCTCGGCTGTTGGCGGCTGTTGAGCTGCCCGATTCATCTTACGGACTGCAACCTTATCGCCACTCCGTCACCACGACGCTGCATTGTCATCTTTCAGCGCCCTGACTACGATTGGGGCCATCGCGACATGCCTATTCGCACGCGGGCGCTGATTATCGGCCTGGCTGGGCCGGCTACCCAGGCAGCCGGTATCACGTGGGAAGCCCTGCACCTCGCGACGGCGCACCTCGATATCGCCCTGACGCCGCGCCATATCGCTTTCGAGCCCGGCTTCCTCGTCATCCTCGTCGGCTTTCTCGTTTCGCTGGTCTGCGTCCCTCTCGCCATCGAGGTCGCCCGGGCCACGCCGGAGGACGTCGCTCTACCTCAACTCGGTGCGGTCCCGGAACGGCATGATCGCATCGAGCCTGATCGGCGTGGCATTTTCGGCGGCGCCGAATGATCCTGCTCGCGCACATCGGCGACTACTGGTTCGTGCCGGCGCCGCTCGAGTCGCACCACTGGTTCGGGGCAGGCTTTCTTTTCGTCGGTGTGCTGCTGGTGGCCGAAAGCCTGGCCGGCGGCGTCTGGTTCCGCAGCCGCCTGCGCGCCGCCATTTGGCCTGCCGGAGCGATGTTCATGGGCGAGGGCCTGATCGTCGTCGCCGCGCTGGACCCGGCCGGCCGCGTCATCCACTTTAGCGTCGGGCTGCTTGTGCTGGTGGCCGGCTGGCTGGAGCTGCGCTACCGCCTTGGCCTGGCGTCGCGGTTCTCCACCGACGTAGTCGTGGTGCCGGCGCTCCTCGGCAGCGGCTTCGAAATGGGAGTGATCCACGCCCACGGCGCCATGATGGCGGCCGCGAGCCACGTTGCCCTGGGCTTAACCGCGACGGGCATGGCCGGAGTCCGCGTCCTGCAGGCGCGCAACCCGTCCTCGTTTGCTCTCTACCTGTCGATGGGCCTGCTGGTGATTACGCTGGCCCTGATCCTGCTCGTCTTCGACCCCGGCGGCTAGGCGATTACTTCTTCGCGGCCTTCTCGTCGATCTTGCTCTCGACGTGGGGCATGATGTGCCCCTGCCGTGTCACCTCAACGATCTTGCCGCACTCCGGGCAGCGGACCGTGCTAACCGCGGCGTAGACCTTCTCGCTTGAGCCTGGACACCAGATGCTCACTTACGCTTTGCTCCTACTGACGTCTCTACCTTGAACGCCATCTTAAGGCTTCTGCACGACTTGGATCGAGCGCTCGCCGCTCACGAATGGGTTTGGTAGACTAAGGCGGCGCCCGGTCGGGGCGTAGCGCAGTCCGGTAGCGCACTTGACTGGGGGTCAAGAGGTCGGAGGTTCGAATCCTCTCGCCCCGACCATACATCTTCCTAACACGCCGTTACCTCAGCGAGACGCCCATCCTTCCAAAACGGAGGCACTGCTCTGCTGAGACCATGAGCATGGCTGATCTAGAACAACGCTTTATCACCACCCTGCGCACCGCCAGCAACGGTGGTTTCCGCATCGACCTGCCCTTCGATCCCTCGCAGGTCTGGGGCCGCAAGGATCGTCATCACATCAACGGCAGCGTCAACGGCATAAAGGTCCGCGGCCCGTTGCAGTCCGAGGCCGGCGCCTACTTCCTTGTTCTCGGGTCCGCCTGGCGCCGCGACGCGTCCCTAAACCCCAGCGCCGGCGTCGATGTGGTCCTCGCACCGGAAGGGCCGCAGCAGGATGCGCTCGCGGATGATGTCGCCCACGCCCTGGCGGCTGAGCCGGCTGCCGCGGCCTTCTTCGACTCCCTGGCGACCTTCTACCGCAAGGCCTATCTGCGCTGGGTCGACGCCACGAAGCGCAGCCCGGAGGAGCGCGCCGCCCGCATCCGTCAGCTCATCGAGCTGCTCAAAGCCGGTAAGAAAGAGCGCTAGGCAACTCTGTCGTTACGAGCCATTGCCCCTGGATAGGACGAGCAAGGCCTCGCGGAGTTGAAAGATCGTGTCTGGAGTCATCATCGCCGGCGGGGTATATTGCCGCCTAGCCGTCAGATGGACTGGCACGATCGCAGGAGGGTAAAGCATGATCTACGAGTTGAGGGTCTATGACGCTGTGCCGGGAAAGCTGCCGGCGCTGAATGCGCGCTTCGAGAAGGTGACGATGGGTTACTTCGCGAAGCATGGGTTGAAGGTCGCCGGCTTCTGGGCGGACGAGGTGGGGACAAGCAACCGGCTGACCTACCTGCTGGCGTTCGAGGACATGGCGGCGCGAGACACGGCCTGGGCGGCCTTCCGGGCGGACCAGGAGCGATTGAAGGTCTTCGAGGAGACGGAGCGGGACGGGCCGCTGGTGGCGCGGATCGAGAACACGATCATGCGGCCGACGGCGTACTCGCCGATGCAGTGAGCTTCGGCTACCAAGGTAGACCCGCGACAGGTTGCGAGCAGGAGCGGACTCGAAGAACTTATGGCGATGACGACTGAGCTCTATTCCCTGGCTGAGGCGATGGCGCACCTCAGGCAGGCAGACGCCGTGCTGGCGAAGGTCATCGAAAGCGTGGGACCGTACAAGCTGATCCGCCGCCATGACCCATACGCCTCCTTGCTGCGGACGATCCTCTTCCAGCAGCTGGCGGGAGCGGCGGCGATGGCTATTCAGCGTCGCTGGCTGGCGCTCTACAGCGATGAAGAGCGCGTTACTGGTCCTGAAGTGGCGCCCGCCCCACCCGATGCCCCGCCGGCGCCACCTAGACCGGAAGCGCTGCTGGCCACAACGGACGAGCAGTTTCGCGCCGCGGGAGTTTCGCGGCAGAAGGCCGGCTATATGCGCGACCTGGCGTTGCACGTCGTGGACGGCCGGTTGAACTTTGCGGAGCTGCCGTCCTTGAGCGACGAGGAGGTCGCGAAGCGGCTGGTGGCGGTCAAGGGCGTCGGCGAGTGGTCGGCCCACATGTTCCTGATGTTCCACCTGGGACGGCCGGACGTGCTGCCGGTCGGCGACCTGGGGGTGCGCAACGGCATGCGCGTGGCCTATGGGCTGGCAGAGATGCCAACACCGGCCAAGGCGAAGGAGATCGGGGCGCCTTGGGCGCCGTTCCGGTCGGTGGGCTCATGGTATATGTGGCGCGTGACATCGGCGATGACGCTTTAGCGACCGGACAAACAGAATATAATGTAAGGGCTATGGAAACAGAGACGATAGAAGCGCCGGAAACGCGGCAAGAGCCATCGATCATGATTGTTTCGGACTTCGTGTGTCCGTGGTGCTATATCGGGCTGATGGAGATCGAGAAGCTGAGCCAGGAGTACGACTTCGAGGTGAAGCTGGCGCCTTACCTGCTGCGTCCGGAGACACCGCCGGAAGGCATCACGCCGAGGCACGTCGTGCCGGAAGGCGCGCCGCCGACGGCGACCGAGGAGCGGGCTGAGAAGCTGGGAATCAAGTTCACGCGCGGCCGCAAGTGGAGTTCGAACTCACACCTGGCGCTGCAGGCCTCCGCGTTTGCCTACGACTATGGCGACCAGTGGCGCTTCCACCGGGCGATGTTCAAAGCTTATTTCGAGGACCTGGCGGACATCGGCCAGATCGATACGGTCGTGACGGTCGGTGAGTCGATTGGCATGGATGCCTCGGCTCTGCGCCAGGCGCTCGAAGAAGGGCGCTACCGGGAGCACGTCGATGAGGGCATCGCCTGGACGCGCGGGATCGGCGTGACGGCCATACCGACGTTCATCATCAACCAGGAGTACGGCCTGGTCGGCGCCCAGGAGATCGAAGCCTTCCGGTCCGTCATGGAGAAGATCGGCCAACCACCAAAGGCCTGATCCGCCGCGAAATAGATACCCCCGCGCGCACTGAGCCGAAACGGACGTTGCCCGGCTGCGTTTAAGACGTTAGCAGGCAACACAGCCGGCTGTTAGGCCTCGCAAGGACGCGGGATGATCTTCGCTGCAGGGAAGCAAGGGCGAGATGGCGCAACCCAGCCCCTCGCCCGGCGCCAACTCCCTAAATACCTCAGTTTTGTTCTGCTAGCGCTGCGCCCGGCGACGCTACCCCTTGGCCTGACGATTGCGGCCGCGCGCGGCTTCTATCGCCGGCTGAGGCCTGAGGCTCCGCCCGCGCCACTGCCGCCTACGGAAGTTGAGGTCTTCATCGGGCGGATGGAGGCGATGGCGGCGCGCAGCCGGACGATGGGCTACCTGCTGCAGGTCTGCATATCGCGGCTGGACCAGATGATCTGGCCCAAGAAGCGCATCCATCCCCTGGCCCAGCCGCGGACGATGCCGGCGGCCGGTCTGCGCATCGTACGGGCGCGGCGTCACAAGCCCTGGCTGACCTCCCGCCGGGCGATACCGCCCGTCGTGGCGCTGTCGCTGGTGGCCCCGGCGATAGCTGGTGTCATCCTCTACCTCAGCGCCGGCGTCTATGGAGGTTATGTAAATAATGTCGTTCCGCCCGAAGAGCTGGCGATCAACCAGCCGCTGCGGGGCGCGCGCATCTACGACCGCAACGGCCGTCTGCTCTACGAGTACGTCGACGACAAGGAAGGCATCCGGCTGCCGGTGCCCCTGACAGACGTGGCGGATGTCTTCCTGGCAGCGACCATCGCGACCGAGGACTCGAGCTTCTTCACCAACCCCGGCGTCAACCCGCGGGGGCTGCTGCGCGCGAGCTGGGAGAACTTCAGTCCCTTCCTGGAGCCGCCCCTCCTGGAGGAGAAAGACGCGCTCGAAGGCTCCGGCGGCAGCTCGATCACGCAGCAGCTGGTGAAGAACGTTTACATTCCGCCGGAGGAACGCACCGAACGGTCGCTGGATCGCAAGCTGCGGGAGGCGTTCTACGCGCTGGAGCTAACGCAACGCTACGAGAAGAGCCAGATCCTCGAGTGGTACGTCAACCAGATCAGCTACGGCGGCCTCTTTAACGGCGTCGAAGCGGCGAGCCGGGGCTACTTCGGCAAGCCCGCCGCTGAGCTAACCCTGGGTGAGGCGGCGCTGCTGGCCGGCATACCGCAATCGCCGGCGAAATACAGCCCCGTGACGGACATGGAGACGGCGCTCGTCCGGCGGGGCGAAATCCTCGACCTCATCGCCAGGCAGGGCCAGATCCAGATCGGCGCAGAGCGTTTCTACACACCGTCCGCTGAGGAGATCGCGGCGGCGAGGGCGGAGACACCGGCGCTGGTTACGCAGGATCACTTGATCGAGGCGCCGCATTTCGTGCTGACCACGTTACTCCCCAGCTGGAGGCCCTGTTCGGGCGCGATGCGGTGTACCGCGACGGCCTAGTGGTGACGACAACGCTCGACCTGAACCTGCAGTACGAGGCGCTGGACATCCTCGAACGCTGGATCAGTGAGTTCGAGGGCATATCGAACAGCCACAACGGGGCGCTGCTGGTGCTGGACAACCGTAGCGGTGAGGTGCTGACCCTGATCGGCAGCAGGGACTACTTCCGTGACGACATCCAGGGCAACGTCAACAACCTGATCGCGCTGAACTCGCCGGGCTCCTCCTTCAAGCCGTTCGTCTTCCTGACGTCGTTCATGAGGCTGGGCTGGACCCCCTCGACGATGATCGATGATTCGCCGGTTACTTACCGCGAGTCGGACGGGACTATCTTTCAGCCCCAGAACCCGACGCGGAACCGGTACCTGGGACCGATCAGCCTGCGCAACGCGCTGGGTAACTCGCTCAACGTACCGGCCTTCAAGATCGCGCTGCGGCTGGGCGTGGGCAACATCGTCGACGTGGCAAAGTCGATGGGGTTCCGACGCTGGACGGCTACTACGGCCCGGCGATCTCGATCGGCGGCGTGGACCTGAGCGCAATCGACCTGACCTACGGCTACAGCGTGCTGGCGAACAACGGCCGGATGGTAGGCCAGCCGGTAATCGGCGAGCGCGAAGAGGACGAACGCGAGCTGGAGCCGATCACGATCCTGCGCATCGAGGACGCAAAGGGCGAAGTGCTTTTCGACGCCAACGAGCAGAGGGCGGAGCAGCAGGTCGTGCCGGCCGAGCATGCCTACCTGGTGACGAGCATCCTCAGCGACCCCAGCTCCCAGTGCGTGACCTTCGGCTGCGGCGGCATCAGCGTCCCGGGGCGAGTCGCCGCCGTGAAGACGGGCACCAGCGAGCCCTTCGACCCACGGGGGCCGGGCGGCGGCAAGATCGGCGAAACCTGGGCCTTTGGCTATACGCCGGACTACAGCGTCGGCGTCTGGGCGGGCAACTCGGACAACGCGCCGATCGTCAACATCTACAGCACTTCGATCTCGTTCCGGGTGATGCGCGACACGCTGCAGGCGACTTACCACGGTGGGGCGTCGGGCGCGTTCGCCAGGCCGGATAACATCGAA
Source organism: Dehalococcoidia bacterium (assembly GCA_009377745.1). Taxonomy (GTDB): domain Bacteria; phylum Chloroflexota; class Dehalococcoidia; order DSTF01; family WHTK01; genus WHTK01. The sequence continues at coordinate 81,425 of WHTK01000011.1, read as the reverse complement.
GAGCGCCGGGTGTGCGGTGGTGGCGGCTCCTGTCGCAATGAGGTCTTCGTCAAGGGCAGCACACCGGCCAACGCACCGCCGGCCAGCAGCAACGCTCAGGCGGAGCCAACGGCGGCGCCGGAGCCACGGATCACGGCCGCCGCCGCGCCGCCGCCGTCGCCCATAGCCAGCGTGACGGGACCAACCACGGCGGCCGCGGGGACGGTGAGCATTCAGGGCTGGGCCTGGTCCAACGCGATGCAGTATTACCGGCTGGAGTACGGCTCCGGCTCATCGCCATTGAATTGGTCGGCGCTGGGGCAGTGGAGCACGCCGGTGCAGGGTGGGACGCTGGGGGTGCTGCCGACGTCGGGATGGCCACCCGGGACGTACAGCGTCCGCGTGGTGGTGCAGGACCAGAACCAGGGCGAGATCATCTCGGCCGCGCACACGGTGCTGGTGCCCTGACGGCCAGAGACACGGGACGCAGCGATGGGCGCGGCGGAAGGCCCGTAATCATGAGGCTACTTGCTGCGTTCTAGATGTCGAGAAGGGAATCTCGGTGAGCGGCGCGTCTATGTCATCTGTGCGCCCTTCCGATAATTAAGCATAGTGTTTTTCGACAAAGCCTTTCGCAATCTCCGGCGACGCTACCGCTGGCTCCTGCCGATCCTGGCTGTGTTGGCCGTGCTGCTGGCCGCCGAGGCTTACCGCGCCTACGCCTTCTACACCGACGTGTCGGCAAGCAAGGAGGCGCTGCTCTCGATCAAAGACGATCTCGACGTCACCAAGCTCCAGGACTCCGAGGCTGACGTGATGGCCAAGCAGGAGCTGTTGCGCAGCGCCGGCGAACGGCTGAAGTCGGCGGAGAGCTTCGTCAGGACGGACCCGGTCCTGTTCCTGCTGGAACCACTGCCCTTCCTCGGCGACCAGGCTCAGGGGTTGAAAACGCTGGTAATCGCGGCGGAGGAGTCGGTCCAGACAGGCCTTCGGGCTACAGACGTCGCGCTGGCCTTTACGCGCTACGAGCGCGACCCCAACCGCACATCGATTGAAGAAGCCCTGACCTTCCTCACGAGCCAGGAAGCAGCCATGTCTGAGATCGAGGCGGGGTTGCGGCGGCTACAGGCATCTCGGGCGGAGCTGCCCGCCGGCCTCAAAGGTCCCCTCGGCAGTGCGACAGCGGACCTCGACGGCGCGCTCGAGAAGCTGGAAGGGCTGGTGGAAGGCTACAGCCGCGCCAACGCGTTGCTACCGGACCTGCTGGGCTACAACGGCATGCGGCGCTACCTCGTGCTGCCCCAGAACGACACTGAGCTGCTGCCTTCGGGCGGGCTGATCTCCAGCTACGGCATCGTCACGTTTGACGGCGGCCGGCTCGTGGGCATGGAGCTGGAGTACTTCGGGACGCTGTTCAACCGCTGGCAGGATCAGACGGGGGAGTACATCGAGCCTCCGGGTCCGCTGAAGAACTATCTCAAGCGCGACTACTCCTGGGGTCTGGGCGAAGCCGGTTGGTACCCGCACTTCCCGACCACCGCGGAGCTGGCAAGCAGCTTTGTGGCAAAGGGAGGCGCGCCCTCCACGGACGGGACGATCGCCATCGACCTGAAGTTCATGAAGGCGCTGCTGGAGCTCCTGGGGCCGGTTGTGGTGCCGGACTACAGCGTGACCGTGACACCGGAGAACATCGAGGAGCTGACGCTGGAACTAACACGGGACGACACCTACGTGCCCGGAGCGCCGGCCGTGGCGACGGGCGCACCGAAGAAGGCGTTTCTTTCGTACCTGGCGTCGTCCGTGCTGAACCGGGTCTTCGCTGCGCCCAAAGAGCAGTGGGTAGACCTGCTGCGGCTGCTCGACCGGATGGGGCGAGAGCGTCACCTGCAACTGCACTTCAACGACGAGCGGCTGCAGTCGCTCAGCAACGAGTACGGCTTCGACTGCAGCATGATCGGCGATAGCAAAGGCGACTATCTGCTGATCGCCGACTCCAGCGTAAACAGCACCAAGCTGAACCTGATCCTGGACACGAAGGCGCGCATTGACCTGCAGCTAATGCCGGACGGCCAGGCCAGGACGCTGCTCACGTATGAGATCGGCAATCCCTTCCCGGATTGGCAAGAAGGCCGCGACCCCCAGCTCGTCCGTTCGCTGATGCTGGATGGCGTCTACGGCTGCTACCTGCGCGTTTATGCCTCTGAGCAGGCGCGCCTGCTGGACGTGCGGCTGGCGGGCAAGAGCGCGGGCGCGGAGCAGGTGGATGTGGAACGCGGGCGCAAAGTATTCGGGCGCTTCTTCCCGGTGCTGCCGGGGGCGAGCGCTAGCGTGCAGTTCTTCTACGAGACGCCATCGATAGTGGAAGAGGGGCCGGACGGGCTGTTCCGCTACCGCGTATACGTGCAGAAGGAAGCCGGGACGGAGGCGCTGCCGCTGGAGGTCCACATGGTGCTGCCGAAGGGCGCGCGCCTGGAGTCGGCGCGGGTGGACGGCGAGGCTGTCGAGGGGATGAGTATCGTTACGGACCTGCGGACGGACCGGGAGATTGAGATCGTCTACCGGATGTCGTGACGGTTACAGGCAGGGATAGGGCTTAGAGCATCGAGGCCGGAGTACGGCCTCTTTCTTTCGAGTTGCTCCAGACGCCGGCATCCGAGAATCCGGAGAATCAGCGTGGGGTTAGATTCCCCGTGCCCGGAATAATATCTAGGACTGGCTTTGGGAGAAGAGGCGCAGGGCTTCGTCCTGGACATCGTTGAGCGCGACGTCGGGGCGGGCGCGGCGCAGGGCCTGATAGGCGTCGAAGAGGGGGATGCCAAGGCCGACGAGGGTGGCGCAGGCAACCATGGCGCTGCGACCGCGGCCTTCGCGGCAGTGGACGAGGACGGGGCCTTCGGCAGCGATGCGGTCCTTGACCCAGCCGGTGGCGAGACGCAACTCAGCCGGCGTGGGGGCATCGCCCTCCACGACGGGGACGCGGAGATAGCGCAAGCCCGCGGCAGAGGCCAGCTCGGATCGCTCCGGCATCTCGGCGCGCAGGTCGAGGATGCCTCGGACGCCGGCTGCATGCAGGCCGGGCAGGTCGGCATCGGCCGGCTCCCTGGCAATGGCGATATCCGTTGTCAGCCAATAAAGCCGGTGACCCGCCCGCTCGCGCCGGAAGAACTTCGATAGAGACTCCATCTTCATAAGTGTCGGCAGTCACGGCGACCAACGCAAGGAATCCCCGTGAGCCTGTCACACTCTTGCCCGTCCTCCAGCAAACCACTTCCAAAATCACAAGCTGCGGGTTTCAACTCGCAGGATTGGACCACCCAACGCTATTTCGCTACAAAACCATGCGCTTGCTGCCGGGGCGGACGCGACCTAGAGTTTGAGCATGTACACCCGCGTGGAAGTGGAGCCCAGCGACAATTGTCCGATGTCCGCCAACCTGGCGTTCAAGAACCTCACCGACCCGTTTCGAGCGACAGCAGTCCGGATCTTCGATGGTCAGCCCGATGGCGCGATGTACGAGGTCGCGGGCTGGTCCAGCGAGGCAGATGGGTCGCCTGCGGAGGCGTGGGCTGTGCAGGTCGAAGACTCCGGCGCGGGCGCGGCTTACCTGATCTACGGTGGCGACTGGGGCATCCGGCTACGGCCGGCGGGCTCCGGCGAGGCATGGAGCGCAGGCCAGCCGGACCAGTGGGGTGAGACCCACCTGGTCCTGGCCGACCGGGACGATATCGTCGCGGCTGAGATTAGTTAGTCGAGGCGGTGCGGCTACGGGGCTGCGATTCCGTGGACTCAGCGCCGTTGCCGTTCTCCTTGGAGCGCGCCGCTTCCCGTTCCGTCATCTGGATGGTGCCATCAACGACGGCGCCTTCGTGGACGTTGAGCACCTTGGTCACGATCTGACCCTCGATGCGGCTCTTGGGCATGAGCTCCAGGCGCTCGCTGCAACGGACCTCGCCTTTGAAGGCGCCGCTAACCACCACGAAGGCGGCCTTGATCTTGGCATCGACGCGGGCGCCCTCGGAGATGTGGACGGTGCCCTTGGCGTTGACCTCGCCCGAGAGCTGGCCTTCGATGCGGACGCTGTCATCGATGTTGAGCGAGCCGTTCCACTTGGAGCCGGCGGCGATGACGTTGGCGCACTTGTCAGCCTCCGTGGGCATGGCGCGGGCCTCGCGCTCGGAGAAGGGCGTGAATGACGACGATGACGGCGCGGGCGCGTCCGGCGCTGGGGTGGAGGCAGCGCGGGCGCTCTCCCGGGAGGCATCCTGGTTCAGCAGGTCTACGGGTTCAGGCCGGGCCGGCGGGTCAACGAAGCGGGCGCCGGAATCGGGATCGTTCTGCCTGGGGTTGTTGCGGAATACACTCATTTTGACCTCCAGAGGATTGCCGGGCTGCCACCCCTTGGCACCCGCGTACCTTAGCCGATCAACGTTGCGCTAATCAAGGCGCATACCATAACAAACGGTCCAGGCGCCGGCGAGCCCCGCCCAGCTACTCACCCGTTCAGCGCGGCGCGGACTACTTGACGGAATTTAGTTACGTCTATAGCCCTATTGACAGGGCGGCTTATTATCTAGGCAGGCCGGTATCCGCCGGCGGTTCGCGTTTTCGCTTGCCCAAGGAGGACACATGCTAACACAAGAGCAAAACGAGACTCTGTGCAGGGTCGGGCCGGGCACGCCCATGGGCGAGCTCATGCGCCGCTACTGGGTACCGGCGGCACTTTCGTGGGAGGTGCCGGAGCCCGACAGCCCACCGATCACGATCAAGCTGCTCAGCGAAGAGCTGGTCGCCTTCCGCCAGACCGACGGCCGCGTTGGCATTGTCGGCGCCCGCTGCGCTCATCGCCGCGCCCACCTCTTCTGGGGCCGCAATGAGGAGAACGGCCTGCGCTGCGTATACCACGGCTGGAAGTTCGACTGTGAAGGCCACTGTGTAGACATGCCCTCGGAGCCGGAGGAGTCCAACTTCAAGGACAAAGTCCGCATCCCGGCCTACCCAACCGTCGAGGCCGGCAGCGTCGTCTGGGCCTACATGGGCCCGCCGGAGAAGAAGCCGGCGCCGCCGCACTTCGAGTGGACGCAGCTGCCGGACGCTAACCTGGGTATCTCGAAGATCTGGCAGCAGAGCAACTGGCTGCAGGCCCTCGAGGGCGGCATCGACAGCTCTCACACCAACTTCCTCCACGGCGGCAAGCCTCCGGGCCAGACGTTCGATGACAACACGGTCGGCGGGCGCGCGCGCAACCTGTCGCTGGCGCCGGTCATCGAGGTTGTCCCGACCGACTACGGCTATAGCTATGCCGGCATCCGCACGATGGGCGACGAGGGCGACTACGTCCGCGCTTATCACTGGATCATGCCGTGGTACCAGATCCGGCCCGGCGGCACATCCGGCAGCAACGGCCACATCTGGGTGCCGATGGACGACGAGAACACGATGGTCTTCAACCTGCACTGGGACTGGGGCAAGGAGCCGCTGTCCGAGCGCCAGAAGAAGCTGACGGGCTCCGGCAACGAGCTTTATGTCGACATCAACGTGGAGAACAACTTCCGGTCCGTGCGCAACATGGACAATAGGTACGAGATCGACCGGGAGCTGCAGAAGAACGAGACTTACACCGGCATTCTGGGGACCAACACTCAGGACCGGGCGATCCAGGAAAGCATGGGCGCCATCGCCGACCGCACGCTGGAGCGCCTGGGCACGACGGACCGGGCGATCATCAACGCTCGCCGCACCCTGCTCAAGGCGATCAAGAGTGTCGAAGATGGTGGCCACCCGCCCGGCGTTGCGCCGACGTACTACAAGCTGCGCTCGCTGGAGACGGTGCTCCCAAAGGGCACGCAGTGGTTCGAGGCGATGAAGGACGGCTTGTTCGGCCTAACGATGCTGGAGACGCGCATGGCGGTGGGACGCCGTGGCGGCGGAGGTATGGACTAGCGCTGTTTGCGAAATAGCTAAACGTTAAAGGGGGGCCGGTCTCATCGACCGGCCCCCTTTCTTGAGTAGGCGTGGAGGCCTCTCCCCCTGCCTGTCGGCAGCCCCTCTCCGTCGACGGAGAGGGGCGAAGGTTCGATAGCGCTACGAGACAGGACAATCTGGGAGAGGTCTACGCAACCGAGCTTCGAGCAGCACTATCTCCGAGAGAAGATGCCACTAGAGGCATCCTGAGTCTGTCAAAGGACGCAAACGCGGCGAATTTAAGAGCGGTCCCAGCCGATCAGTCGGCGGGCGCGGCCGTCGGGAACACGAGGCTCTTGACGGTGACTGGGACGACCTCGGTGATGCCCAGCGGTTTGCCGATGTCGACGTAGTCGAGGTCACCCTCGACTTCGATGCCGTCGATGACGATGACCTCCTGTGGCAGTGCCAGCTCTTCCTTCAGGATGCGGCCGAGGCTCTTGGCGACATCGGCGTCCAGCATCAGATAAACGGGCGAGAGATCGCTGTCTTCGGAGACGATCTCCGTGATCTGCTCCGCGACGTCGCGCAGGACGGGGTAGTTGAGGACCTCGGGCAACTGCACGGACAGCGCCAGGCCAGGGCCATAGCGCTCGATATCGAATTTGAGGAACTGGCGCCGGATCTCGCTCACGAGGTTGGCTGAATCGAGGGCGCGCAAGACCTTGAGTCCCATGACGGGCAGGGCATCGGTGTTGGAAAAGTAGCAGGTCGTGCCGCTGGCCTGCACCGTGTACTCGCCGGCGCCGATGACGGTCGCACGGATGCCGGCGATCGGCGTGCGCACGCGGTCCTCGATGCCGAGGCTGGCGAGCTTGGCGCGGACGCCCACTCCCAGCAGCCGGCCGAGGTCGCCGTAGTTGGTGGCTTCGCGGTCGTAGACATACTCGGAGACGCCGCCGGAGAAGAAGATGCTGTCGATGGCTTCAAGACGGGTCTGCAGCGGCGGCGTGATCATCAGCTCAGACGCCAGGCCACTCAAGTCCGATCCCTGCTGCATCACGTCGAAGAGGACCTCGGCCATGCGGGCGGCCAGCGCTTCGAGGGCAGGGTGATCGAGGTGCGTACCCAGATCGACATCGCGGCCGATGTCGGCTGCGACGATGCGGCCGGCGTCTTCGAGGCGCTGGATGACGCCCTCCTCATCGATGGCGATCAGGCGGGCGCCGATGTTGACCGAGGCGAGCTCCGTGATGACGCCGTCGCGGATCACGGTGAACTTGGTTGTGCCGCCGCCCATATCGACGTTGAGCACCGTCGTGCCTTCCGCCGCCGAGGCCTGGAAGGCGCCGGAGCCGTGGGCGGCGAGGACGCATTCGTGGTTGGGGCCGGCCGAGGCGCAGATGAACTTACCGGACTGGGCGGCAAAGAACTCGGAGATCGGCTGGGCGTTCTCCTTCTTGAGCGCCTCACCCGTCAGGATGACCGCGCCGGTATCGACCTTAGAGGCGTCGATCTTGGCGTCAGCGTAGCAGCGGGTGATGAACTCCTGAAGCTTGGCCGCGTCGAGCTGGAACTGCGAGACGTAGGGCGTGAGCATGATCGGCGACTCGTAGAGGACGCGCCGCTCGGCGACCCGGAAGCGGCCCGAAAGGCCGCCCTCGCGGCGCAGGGTGAGGCGGGAGAAGATGATATGCGACGTGGAGGAGCCGATGTCGATGCCGACGCTGGTGAGGGTGATCCTCTCCAGGCCTTCCAGCTCGTCGCTAAAAGCCATGAGCTACGACCTCTCCCCCCTCAGTCCCCCTCTCCGTGGACGGAGAGGGGGAGCTAAGACGGACGTAGCGTAGGAGGGGCTCAACCTAGTCGCCGGCAATGGCGGCGGCGAAGGTATAGTTGTAGTCCTTGTAGCACTCCTCTGGCATGAGGGTCTTGAGTCCGCGCTTCGCCAGCTCTTCCTCGAAGTAGTTGCGGACGAATGGGTCCTCATCCGGGTACTCGATCTGGTCGCGTTCGCGGTCCTCGACCTGCTCGCTGCGGCCGTAGAACTGCGGCGGCGGGTGCAGCGCCAGGTAGCGTGCCTGGGTGCCGCCGAGGTTGAAGTGCTGGTGGAACCACCGGTCCGGCGGCACGAACATGCTGGCTTCCTGCCAGGGGACAATGACCTTCTCGTGGCCCTCTTCCCACATGATCGAGAAGCCTTCGCCGCCGGGGATGACGATGATGCGTCCGGGTCCGTGGCGGTGGCCCTTCTTGTAGGTGCCGGGCGGGAAGACGGACATGTGGGAGCTAACCTCGGAGCCAGGGTAGCGCATCATCACGGACGCGCCACCGGCGCCGCGGCCGGAGAGGTTGTTTAGCTTGTCCCAGCCGCGCATGTCCGGGAAGAAGTTACCGGTCCAGACCTGGCGCATGTTACGGGAGCCCCAGCCGCGGCCGAGCTTGAGCTGGGCTTCGGCGTAGGGGTTGTCCTCGTTGTAGATGCGGTCGGGCGTCTCGTGCGGCGGGTTGAAGAGCAGCTCGTGGTCCATCACCAGGCTCATCGCCAGCGGCATGTAGCTGTAGTGGAGGAGCCGGGCCGGTTGATCGCCCTGCATGTTGGCGAGCTGGTAGGTGACGCCGCCGGGCAGCAGGAAGAGGCTGAACTTCTGCCACTCGAACGTCTTCTTGGGCCGGCCATCCGTAGCCACCGTGGCGATACCCTGGCCGCTGACCACGTAGACCAGTTCGTCGACGGCGGAGCGGAAAGGCGGCAGCGACTTGCCGGCCGGTATCTCGGTGATACGGCCCTCGGTGATGCCCTCCTGGCCGGCCAGTTCCGTGAAGGCGGCGTTGCATTCGCGCTCCGGCCACCAGGCCAGCTCTACGGTGCGCAGGTCGGCAACGTGGTGGCCGCGATAGATCGGCAGGCCGGTGCTCTCCATGTAGGCCTGGAATGGGTCTTGCGCCAATTTCTCGGTAGTTTCCAATAGGGTGATCCTCTCTGATTGGGGTTCAGGCGTAGTTGATGTTGATGGTGATGCCGCCGGGGGTGTAGACCTCCTCCGGCATCGTGAACGTGGCGCCGGACTCCTTGAGGCGGGACTCGAAGTACTTGCGCACGTACGGGTCTTCCATGTGGTAGGGGATGGCGATACCGCCATCGCCGATCTCAGCGCCGACGCCTGCGACCATCTCCCCTTCGCTGGTGCCGGCGCCGCCGCCAACGAAGCCGCCGTTGCCCGTGTAGTTGAAGATACGGAACGGCGACTTGCTAACGGCGAAGTGCTCGTGGAACCAGGTCTCGCCGGCGACAGGGGTGGGAGCGGCGCTGATCATGCCGCCTTCCTCATAGTCCTGCTGCATCACGAGGTCGCCCTTGCCGTCCTTCCAGGGTGTGAGGCCGCCCTCCTTGGAGGGCCAGGTGTAGCTGTATCCGAAGCCGCGCATGCAGACCAGGACGGCGCCAGAGCCGTGGTGGTGCGCCTTGGCATAGCGGCCGCTGGGGTACTCGGCGATGAAGCCGGAGAGGTTGGTGTTGCCGACCATGTTGGGCGATATCCAGCGGTAGCCGGGCCCGCGATTGTTATCGAGCGGCAGATAGCAGCTCTGGGCGTCCGGGAACAGGTTGGTGCGCAGCATGGCGCGACCCTGAGTCGGGTGGGATTCCAGGTCCTCGGCCGGCTTCCAGTAGTCCTCCAGGTTGCCGCCGAAGCGGTCTTCGAAGTTGTAGGGGTTGCTGAAGATGAAGGACTTGCTCTGGAACATGTTGATCATCTGCGGCGCCGTGTTGACGGCCAGCAGGATCGCCGGGCTGGAGCTGGCGTTGACGACCTTGAACGAGGCGTTCATCGGGATGGAGAAAACGCTCCAGGGCTGCCATTCGAAGGAGGTCCTGGCGCTGCTGCCTTCTTTCCAGACCTCGGTAGAGCCACGCCCTTCGATGACTATGTAGCGCTCCTCCCAGAAGTGCTTGATGTCCTTAGAGGCGGAGCGGCCGGGAAGCTCCCAGAGGAACATGCCGGTGGAATTGTTGGTGCCGTAGAGCTGGATGTAAGTGCCGAGACCGCCGATGCGCTCGTAGGGCTGGCGCGGCAGGTCGCGGGAGTTCTTCATGCCGATGCCTTTGAAGACCGGGAGACCCTCCTCCTTCTGGAAGAGCTCCCAGGGCGATGCGGGACGCCGGTAATGCAGGTAGCCAGCCTTTTGATCGCCGGAAGGTTCTACGTACTTTGCCGTCACGTCGGTAACTCCTTCGAAAGGGGATGCGCGATGCGGGGTCTGGCGCGATTCTACTCCTATCGAAGCAAGATATCACCTGCCCCGGCCGGCGTTATGAAACCGGCTGATTAGATTGGGAGCGCCAGCCGTACGGCTTACAGCGACAGGCTGGCAAGGCAAGAAAAGGGGGCCGGTAACGGCCCCCTTTCTGTAGTTCCTTTGACGTTGCTAGTCAGACATCACCCTGATGCTGGCGCCGGCTTCGGTGTAAACCTCTTCCGGCATGTCGAAGCTGCCGCTGTTCTCCTTGAGGCGCTCCTCAAAGTGCTTGCGCAGGAACGGGTCTTCCATGTGGTAGGGGATGGCCCGGCCGCCGTCCGTGATCTCAGCGCCGATGCCGGCGACCATGTCGCCTTCCTGGCCGGGCCCCGCCACCCCGAAGGCGCTGCCACCGGTGTAGTTGAAGACGCGGAAGGGGCCGCTGCTGATCGCGAAGTGCTGGTGGAACCAGGTCTCGTTCGGGTTGCCGGTGGGGGCGGCGCTGATCATACCGCCCTCCCAGTACTCCTGCCAGAGGACGAGGTCGCCCTTGCCGTCCTGGAAGGGCGTCAGGCCGCCTTCCTTGCTGGGCCAGGTGATGCTATAGCCCTTGCCGCGCATGCAGACCAGGACGGCGCCGGAGCCGTGGTGATGCGCCTTGGCGTAGCGGCCGGGCGGGTACTCGGCGATGAAGCCGCCCAGCACCGTGTTGCCGACCATCTGCGGGTAGACCCAGCGGAAGCCGGGCGCCCGGTTGTTGTCGAGCGGCAGGTAGCAGTTCTGCGCGTCCGGGAAGAGGTTGGTCGTCAGTTGGGCGCGGCCCTGGACGGGGTGCGCTTCGTAATCCTCGGCCGGCTTCCAGTAGTCCTCCAGGTTGCCGCCGAAGCGATCTTCGAAGTTGTAGGGGTTGTTGAAGGTGAACGACTTGCTCTGGAACATGTTGACGATCCGCGGCGCCGTGTTCACGGCGAGGATGATCGCGGGGCCGGAGGAGGCGTTGACGACGCGGAAGTAGGCGTTGAGCGGGATCGAGAATACGCTCCAGGGCTGCCACTCGAAGGTCGTCTTGGCGCTGCTGCCTTCCTTCCAGACCTCGGTGGAGCCGCGGCCGTTGAGGACGATGAAGCGCTCCTCGTAGAAGTGGTGGATGACCTCGGATGAGCCGCGGCCGGGGAGCTCCCAGCAGTACATGCCGGTGTCGTTGTTGGTGCCGATGAGCTGGATGTAGGTAGCTTTGCCGCCCTGACGCGCCCAGGGCGCGCGCGGCAGGTCACGCGAGTCGCGCATGCCGATGCCATGATAAACCGGAATGCCCTCTTCCTTGAGGAAGATCTCCCACGGGGAAGCAGGGCGCTTGTAGTGCAGGTAGCCTGCCTTTTGATCGCCTGATGGTTCTACATATTTCGGTGCGGTCATCGACGTCTCCTTAGCGTGAATCTTGAACGATGTCTGGCAGATTTTACTGCATTTTGGTCTCAGCGGAGCGCGGTTTCCGGACAAACGAAAGGGGCCGGCGGGCCCCCTTCGTTGTCTGACTGAGGTTCTTAGTCTGACATCACCTTGATGTTGGCGCCGGCCTCGGTGTAGACCTCCTCCGGCATGTCGAAGCGGGCGTTGTTTTCCTTGAGCCGCTCCGTGAAGTGCTTGCGCAGGAACGGGTCTTCCATGTGGTAGGGGATGGCCCGGCCGCCGTCCGTTATCTCGGCGCCGACGCCGGCGACCATTTCGCCCTCGCTGCCACCGGTAGCGGTACCGAAGGCGCTGCCGCCGGTGTAGTTGAAGACGCGGAAGGGGCCGTCGCTGATTGCGAAGTGCTGGTGGAACCAGGTCTCGTTCGGGTTGCCGGTCGGGGCGGCGCTGATCATGCCGCCTTCCCAGTACTCTTGCCAGAGCACCAGGTCGCCCTTGCCGTCCTGGAAGGGCGTCAGGCCGCCTTCCTTGCTCGGCCAGGTGATGCTGTAGCCCTTGCCGCGCATGCAGACCAGCACCGCGCCGGAGCCGTGGTGGTGCGCCTTGGCGTAGCGGCCTGGAGGATACTCGGCGATGAAGCCGCCGAGGACGGTGTTGCCGACCATCTGCGGGTAGACCCAACGAAAGCCCGGCGCCCGGTTGTTATCGAGCGGCAGGTAGCAGCTCTGGGCGTCCGGGAACAGGTTGGTCGACAGCTGGGCGCGGCCCTGGACCGGGTGCGCCTCGTAGTCTTCGGCCGGCTTCCAGTAGTCCTCCAGGTTGCCGCCGAAGCGGTCCTCGAAGTTGTAGGGATTGTTGAAGGTGAAGGACTTGCTCTGGAACATGTTGATGATCCGCGGCGCCGTGTTCACTCCCAGCAGGATGGCCGGCGTCGAAGACGCGTTGACGACGCGGAAGTGGGCGTTGAGCGGGATCGAGAAGACGCTCCAGGGCTGCCACTCGAACGTGCTCTTGGCGCTGGAGCCGTCTTTCCAGACCTCGGTGGAGCCGCGTCCGTTGAGCACGATAAATCGCTCTTCGTAGAAGTGATGGATCGGCTCGGAGGCGCCGCGGCCCGGCAGCTCCCAGCAGTACATACCCGTGGCATTGTTGGTGCCGATGAGCTGGATGTAGGTCGCCTTGCCGCCCTGGCGCGCCCAGGGCTCGCGCGGCAGGTCACGCGAGTCGCGCATGCCGATGCCTCGATAGACCGGGATGCCTTCTTCCTTCTGGAAGAGCTCCCAGGGCGAAGCCGGGCGCTTATAATGCAGATAGCCTGCCTTCTGATCGCCGGTCGGCTCGGTGTACTTCGGTGCCGTCATTGTTTCCCTCCTCAATAAACGCCGCCGATGGGCAGCGCCCCGCGTGATTCTACTCCTATCGACGCGAGGTATCGATACCCATGATCCAGATGCTTCGCGGGCGCGATCCGGCCCTCAGCGCGCGCTGGCCGTCTCGACCAGCCTGCCGCGCACGACGAGCCGCTTGTCGTACTCCCGCGAGGCGGCGTCGAAGGCGCCGGTGCAGGTGATCAGGGTGACGCTCTCCGCCGCCGTCGGCCCCACGGCCTCCTGCACCGGGTCGTTGGCGTTGTAGGTGGTCAGGCTCTCGACCTCGTAGGCGAAGCTGAGGCCATCTTCGAGGCCGACGATGATCCGGTCGCCCGGCTGCAGCTCCTTCAACCGATAGAAGACGGCCGCCCCGAAGTTGACGTAGTCGACGTGGCCCGACATGACGACGTTGCCGCCGTGCCCCGGCAGCGACGCGAAGCGATACCAGCCCACGTCCATCGGCTTCGCCGGCGACTGCATGGTCCCGTCCGGGTCGACGCCCAGGCTGACGACGCCGGCGTCGATGCCAATACGCGGCACCTGCAGCCGGACGATGGCGGCGCTGCTCGGCGCGGGCGTGGCTGTTGGCGATGGCGCGACAGCCGTGGGCGCAACCGCGACCGGCCCCGGCGCGGCGCCATCCCGCAGCAACCCGCCCGCCACGATGCCCAGCACCGTAGCCAGGGCTATCACGGCCAGGACGAGGGGGAGGATGCGTCTACGATTCATGCCTTAATCATAGAGGGGCCCTTGAAAAGGCCCCTCTATGTCCTATCTCGCGCTGTCAATAAGCACGCTGGTCCGAATTAACCGGCTTAGGGGCAATCGATAAGCGTGTTGGTGCCAGTACCACCGTTACAAATAACATCATTGCTCGATCCGCCATCCAGAGTGTCGTCACCGTCGTCACCAAAGAGCTTATCCGGGCTATTACCACCGTTGAGGGTGTCGTTGCCACTGCCGCCGATGAGGACGTCACTGCCGTTGCCGCCATTGAGGGTGTCATTGCCAGGACCGCCGAGGATGCAATCCTTGGCATTGTCACCCGTGATCGTGTTGTTCAAGGCATTGCCAACGATGATCTGCAGGAAGTTCCCGCCCGTGTAGTTGAGCAGGTCTGGCGGCATGATTACCACGGTGGCGTTGTCGAAGCCGTCTGCCAGACAGGCGGACGGGATGATGAAGTTGATGAACGTGCAGGTGATGTTCTCCGTGCCGTTCACGACAATCGTGGCTGTCGCGGTATCGCTACCTGTCGTGTGGGTGATAGCGCTGTTGTTCGTCAGGTCAACACAGCTTTGGGGGACGAAGCCCCAACCGGCGGTTGGCAGCGTTTCGGTAACCGTGTAGGTGCCGGGTGCCACGCTGCAGGTTTCGCTGGCAGAGCCGCCGCCCGCGCCGCCATCGGCTAGGGAGAAGGCCGCGGGCGTTGTATCCGGCGTACACGTGCCGGTGATGTTGCTGGTGAATGCGAAGGACGTCGAGCTGGTCGTATCACCCTCTGAGTCACGCACATCCTTGATAATCGTGATCGTGCCGACCTTGGTGTTGGTGAAGGTACAGGTGACCGTCTCGCCGGACTCCAGATTGATGCTGCCGGTGCGGGTGGCGTTGTTCTCGGTGCTGTTGTTCGTCACGGTATCGACGCAGTTGACCGTTACAGACCACCCTGCAAGGGCGTCCTCAGTTACCGCGTAGGGGCCGCCAACAGGCACCTCGGTGCAGGTGACGCCGTTCGGCGGCGTGGGGTTGCTGCCCGTGTCGTCGTCCAGGGTTGGGATGGTGCAGTTCGGGATGGCTTCCGTGAACGTAAAGTCTTGCGGCTCCGTCGTCGAGCCGGTGACGTCCTTGATGATGATCACGGTGCCGGTCTGCTTGGTGTTGGTGAAGGTACAGGTCACCGTCTCGTCCTTGTCCAGGACGATGGTCGCTGTCGATCCGGTGTCGCTGCTATTGCTCGTCACGCTATCGACGCAGTCGAGGTTGGTCAGCAACCAGCCGTCCTCGCCCGTCTCCGTGACCGTGTAGGTGGCGGTCGGGACGCCGGTGCACTCGATGTAGTTGTTGCCAACGCCATCGTCGTCGATTTCGTCGATGACACAGGGCGCCGGGATATTGTCCGTGAAGCTGAAGTCCTGCGCGTCGGTGCCGCCGGCCACGTCCTTGATGATGCGGATGGTGCCGGTGTCACGCGTGTTGGTGAAGGTACAGGTGACCGTCTCGTCCTTGTCCAGGACGATGGTCGCGGTCGAGCCGGCTTCACTGCTGTTGTCAGTCACGCTATCGACACACGCTAGACCCGTAAATGTCCAGCCTGTCTCGCCCGTCTCAGCAACCGTATAGGACGAGGTTGGGACACTCGTGCACTCGATATAGTTGTTGCCCACGCCGTCGTCGTCGATTTCGTCGATGACGCAAGGCGCCGGGATGTTGTCCGTGAAGCTGAAGTCCTGCGGGTCCGTGCCGCCGGCCACATCCTTGATGATGCGGATGGTGCCGGTGTCCAGCGTGTTGGTGAAGGTACAGGTAATGTCCTCACCATCCGCCAGGACGATGGTCACACCGGTATCGCCGTCATTGAAGTCACCGGCGGCGCCGATCGTCACGGTAGAGGCCGTGTCGCCGGTGCAGACGATGTTCGTGACGGTGTAGCCGGTCTCGGTGTCCTCTGTGACGCTGCGCGAGCCACCGTTGGCCAGGTCGGCGAAGACGCGGGTGTTGGAGAGGCCCAGGTCGGCGTCGTCATCCAGGCTGAACGGTGACGGCGTCATGCCGGCGCCGGTGGCCGTGAAGGAGAAGTCCGTCGTGTCTGGCTCAGGGTTGACGTCCTTGATGATGGTGATCGAGCCGTCCCTGACATTGTTAAAGGTACAGGTGACAGTATCGCCCGCGACGAGATCGATTTCGACCGAGTCATCCCCGGCGTCAAAGTCGCCATCGTCGACGTTTCCGTCGATGGAATAGGTTGATGTGCCCACCACTACGCAATCGATGCCGGCGAGCTGCCAACCGGCAGGCAGGGGCCCATCCTCACTAATCGTGAAGGGACCCTCGTCGGCGGTGAGCAGGAACTCCACCTCATCGTCGTGGGTGGCGTTCGAATCGTTATCGTCGTCCAGGGTGAAGCTGGCCGGCAAGTCGCCGCCGGCGCCCGTGAAGGCAAAGTCGGTGCCATCTGAGGGCGTGGCGACCTTAATGATCTTGATCGTGCCAAGCCAGACGCCAGACTCGGCCGAGGCGCTGATATTTTCTGTGTCTGAAAATGCCGTGTAGCTGGCGCCGAAATGCGCCATGCCAGGCGTGACAAGCACGCAGCCGGCGACTAGAAGGAGTACGAGGAGCGGAAAGCGCATCTTCACGCTGATGCCTCCTTGCGCGTGCTGCGGGCTGTGCCGGGGTTGCGCATGTCTCTAGCGATGTTGACCAGCTCGTTCAGGACGAGCAGCGCCGCCGGCAGGCCGATGAATAGATAGAAGTTGCCGCGGTCCTTGAGCGCATCGACCAGGTAGCCTACCTGGGGCAGGGTAAAGCTGGCCTTGCCGCGGACCGAAGCGGCGAGTACGGGCAATGTATCGACCGCGTCGTTGTTGTCGCCCTTGGTGCGGAAGAGAAGGCCGTCGACCGGGTCGTTGACTACCTCCACAACGCGGTGGGTGGTGCTGATGCTGGCTTCGCCGTAGGTGATGACGTCGCCGGTGTGGATCGAGTTGGGATCGACGTCCTTGATGAAGACCATGCCGCCGACGGGGATCTCAGGCTCCATGCTGCCCGTGAGGACAACCAGGCCTTCGAGTCCCATGACCCGGGGCGCGGCCAGAAAGATGATTATCGTGAGCAGCATCAGGGCGGCGGCGATGCTGGCGGTCCAGGCGGTAAAGCTGAACAGCAGCTTTCCCAGCCGGAGAGCCAGGGGCCGGCGCGCCGGGCGCTGCTCTTGCGTTTGAGACGTCATTTCGTCCTCGATCCACTCGGGGGCCGTCATCGTTCTTCCTCTCTGCGGTTGAACCAGATCAGGAGGGAGATGGCGAAGAGGGTGGCAGCCACGCTGCCGGTGCCGATCAGGACCAGGCGCGAGGCGGAGCGCAGGTCATCGCTGAGGTAGCCGCCGCTGCCCGTGGTCGGGAAGCGGGAGGGCTGGACCTCGGCCGTGAAGGTGGTCTGGGGCTGGGCTGGCGGAGCCGTGGTGGCGCCGCCGACCTCGCTTACCGGGGGTGGGACAACGACGACCGTGGGACTTTCGTCCTCATCCTCGTCTTCATCCTCATCCTCGTCAGGCGGTTGCTCATCCTCGTCCGGGGGTTCCTCGCCGCCGCACTCCGGGTCATCGGCGGCGAAGACGCAGTCCGCCACGATGGTGATCTGGATCAGGGCGGTCTGGTCCTGACAGGGGTTGCCGGCGTCGCCGAAGTCGACCAGTACGTCGAACTCCACCGTGTCGCCGACATCGAGGGTGTTGGTGTTGGGGTTGTAGTCCGTTAGCGAGACCTGGAGCCAGCCGCCGCCATCGCAGGTGGTGAGCGTGCCGCTGGTCTGGAGGGCGGGGTCGCTGATTTCTACCGTGGCCGCGCCGGTGTTCTCGACGGCGACCGTGGCCACGCACTGGTCGCCGGGGGCCAGGGCCTGGGCATCGCAGGCAGCGGTGATGCCGAAGGTGAGGGTATCGTTCCCGTCACTCGTCGCTTCGATGGTGATGGTGTGCGCTTGCACGCGGGCGACCCCGGCGGGGTCCAGGGCCCCATTAAGGCCCATGAACCCCACCAGAGTCAGCGATGCAAGCAAGAACGAGAGGCGAAAAAGTGACTTCATCCGCTATCCGTACCTTAGCTACTACCTGATTACCCGCTAAATCCGTTCCGAGACCTTAAGGCAGGTCGTTGGCCTTGTGCGGGTCAGGCGTGGCCTGCAACGCCTGAATGGTGATCAGGATCGGGTCGATCTCGCTGTTCTGGCAGCCGTTCTGGGCGTCGCCGTCCAGAGAAACAGTCACGTCAATACGCTGGCCGGTGTCGTCGTTTGCGGCCGGCATAAATTCGTCGTCATCACCGCCGTCGTCGAACCAGTCCCAGGAGATGTGCCAGTCGGCCCCGGCCACGCTATCGCAGTCAATGCCGATGGATTGAGCTGCAACGTCGAGGTCAGGGGCGGCGTTGGTGTCGCCCACGCCTTCAACGGTGAAGGCCGTGACGCTCAGGTCAACAGCGAGTTGCTGAAGGATGTTGGCCCGTGTTAGGTCAATTTCCAGCTCGCAGCTGCTGCCGGGGGCGAAGAACGCGAAGCCACACGTGACGCCCAGAGCATCAAAGCTGATCTCCAGAGTCTCATCGACTGGGTTTTCCGTGGTCCCGGTGCTGGCGCCATCGCCCGAGAGCTCGAAGTCGACGATGGCTGAGGTGACGGTACCGTCGATGTTCTCCTCGTCAGAGAACGCACCGAAGGTGCCGGCGCCGACCACAACGCTGATCGCAGCGCCGATGATCAGCAGAGAGAATAAGACGCTCCTTCGCATAGAGATGCCTCCTTGCTTGCTGGGCCAGGGCGTCCGAGTCCTGGCAAAGTCCTTGCCCTTCTTGGGCCTTCGCTATAACAACGTCCCTGCGATGCCGCTGTTACATCGTCAGAGACAGTAACACACACATAACGAATCCGTAAACAAAGCGGCAAAAATCATCTATATAGCGGACGCGACTAATCGCTTCCGTCGCCAAAACTTAGGGAAAACCCCGATGGAGCTAGAGCGCGCTGATGATGGATGGTGGCAAGGTTGCGGATGAGGGTATGCCCTCGGTGCCGCCGTCAGCGCCGGAGGAGCCGTCCTGAAGGAGGAGGAAGATCAGCAGCGCGCCGGCAATCAGCGCCAGGCCGATGAAGCCGATGAGTATACGGGATTTCATCTCGCTGCCGATCCTTGCATTGGCGCCTATGTTAGGGCCTGAGGGCAGGAACGTCACGCGGCCGCTATGAAACTAAAACGGCGCCGATATGGCCCACGGGGGGCCGGGCTGCTAATCTGCTTCACCATAAGGGCGAAATCTTTATGTCCAGGTCTATGCGTTTCCGATAGGGCTTTTCTAGTTTAATAAGAAATGGTAAAGGTGTTAGACGATATAAGTATTAAGGAGACGGCCGAAGCAGTGCCGGCAGCGCGTGTACTGGTGATCGATGACGATTCCTCTTTGCTGCGCATGCTGCGGCTGTCTCTGATCTCGGACGGCTTTGACGTGACCACCGCGCGACACGGCCAGGAGGGACTCGATCAGATGCAGCAGGACGGCAACTTTGACGCCATTGTCCTGGACCTGCAGATGCCGGTGATGGACGGCCGCACCTTCTACAAAGAGATGCGCGGCAGCGGCTACTCGACGCCGGTGCTGGTGCTATCCGCCTACCAGGCGGAGGAGGCGCGGCGGGAGTTGGGCGCGGAGGCATCCCTGAACAAGCCATTCGACCCCGAGGTGCTGGTAGAGTCGTTGCACAAGCTGGTGGACGAGAGCTAAATCACCCTCCTCACAACGCTTCGGTTCATCCCCATCCCCTGCCATCCTCAGCGACTAACCGCGAGGATAAAACTCCCCAACCACAGATCTTTCCGCGTCCAACGTGAAAACGCCTTACGGCATCCTTGTCCCTCAATCCGCCATCTGTACGCCGTGGCATCAGTCCCGGTATCCAACTCATAGAGCCTCGCGCGGAAGGGGGGAAGCGGCTACTCTCCCTGCATGCGCGCTGCCGAGCCGGACTCATGGCTTACGACGGCCGGGAGCCCGTACCGGCGGCTGATCTTCATCATGATCGATGGCGCGGCCTACGACGTGCTGCGCGAGCTGATCGCGGCCGGTGACCTGCCGGCGCTCGCGTCGCTGGCCGAGCTCGGCGGCGGCGTCAAGAAGGCCGTCACCTGCTTCCCTTCCACCACGGGCCCGGCTTACATCCCCTACTTCATGGGCCTGTTCCCCGGCACCGCCAACGTACCCGGCTACCGCTGGCTCTCGCGCGCCGGCTATGACGAGGCGGGGTCGAAGTGGACGCGGCCGGGCCTGGCGAGCTATAGCGGCCGCGAGGCGCTGGGCTTCGACCTCGACCTGCCGCAACGGCCGACCTGGTTCGACTACTTTGGCTCCAGCAAGAACATCCTTAATCTCTTGACCAAAGGCTGTGACCCGGAAGACAACCTGACACGGCGGATAAAGCCTTTCGTCTACGCCATCGGCCATTACCTGCACCGGTGGCAGCTGGCGGACAGGGTCGCGGCCGGGGCGCTGGTCGATGCGGTTAGGCAGGGGCCGGAGCTGATCGCCTGCGCCTTCAACGGCGTCGACGGCCACTCGCACGAGCGCGACTCGCGGGCGCCAAAGGTCATCGAGTCCTACCGGACCATCGACAGAGCAATCGCGGCGGCGCGAAGGGAGCTGAAATCGCTGGGGCGCGACGAAGAGACGCTGTGGGTCATCGGCAGCGACCACGGCCACTCGGCCACGCACACCCACATCGATATGGCCAGGACGCTGGACGGGCTGGGCTTCCCAACCCTCTACTTCCCCCGCCTGTGGCGGCAGGACGCCCACTGCGCCGAGATGGTCTCCGGCAACGGCATGACCCAGGTCTACTTCCGCAACGGCGCCGGTTGGCGCGAGCGTACGCCCTGGGAGGAGATCGAAGCGCGGCAGACGCCGGAAGCGCTGCTCTCGATTGAGGGCATCGACCTGGTCGCGGGGCAGACTGCGGACGGACGCGTCAATCTGCGCACTAAGGCGGGCTCCGCGACGATCGCCTGGCGCGACGGGCTCTGCAGCTACGACTTCGAGGGACAGGACCCGCTGAGCTGCGGCCGCTTCACCGGGCTGGACGCGGAGAAGGTGCTGCAAATGACCTTCGAGTCGGCGCGGCCGGACGCCTGCATGCAGCTGGCGCAGCTGTTTCGGGCAGAGCGCTGCGGCGACCTGCTGATTAGCGCCCGGCAGGGCTATGACCTGCGGGCGCGCTGGGAGATACCGGAGCACCACTCGACCCACGGCGCGATCATCCCGGCGCAGATGCACGTCCCGGTGATCATCAGCCATCCCCTGCAGGCAGACTACTTCCGCACGGCCGACGTCTTCCCGACCGTACTGCGGCTACTCGGCAAGCAGCCGGCCACGGACATCGATGGCGTGGCGCGGGATTGAGCGGACTAGCCGAGGCTTTCAGCCTCGGCTACTCAAATCCAGACGCGAACGGGTGTAACTTCATGGCGGGCTTCCAACCCTGGCCACGCAAACCCAAGACGCAAAAACGTATGTGACTTTGTAGGCGAGGCTTTCCAGCCTCGCCGTCATGTTTGATGGCCGGCGGGCACGGGCCTATCGCTCTCCAGCGTGTAGCGGCGCACGCTCGGCACGCAGGTCGCCACGAAGGCGACGATCATCAAGACAATGACGCCGCCGCTGAGCACCGCCAGCTCCGGCCCGAAGAGGGCGGCCATCCCGCCGGCCCGGAATGAACCCAGTGGCCCGCCGCCATTCACGAACACCTGGTTTAGCGAAGTCACGCGGCCCCGCAGCTCGTCCGGGACGTTGAGCTGGAGGATCGTGCTGCGCAGGACGTGGCTCACGGTGTCGCCGAAGCCCTCGCCGAAGATCAACACGTAGGCCAGCACGAAGCTGGTGTTGTAAGCGAAGAGCACCGTGCAGACACCGAAGATCGTGATGCCGATGAGGACGCCGATGCCGGCTCGGCGGACGCGGCCCAGCGTCCCCATGACAACGCCGCCCGTGATCGAGCCG
Source organism: Dehalococcoidia bacterium (assembly GCA_009377745.1). Classification (GTDB taxonomy): domain Bacteria; phylum Chloroflexota; class Dehalococcoidia; order DSTF01; family WHTK01; genus WHTK01. Next base: position 59,767 of record WHTK01000011.1, on the reverse strand, counting down.
ACGGCCGAGGCGCCGGAGAGCAGCCCGAAGCCCTGCGGCCCGGCGTTGAGGATGTCGCTGGCGTAAATCGGCAGCAGGGCGCGGGCGGCGCCGAGGAAGTTCTGGCAGAAATCGAGCAGCATCATCACGAAGAGGATCGGGTTGGCGCGGACGTGGGCGAAGCCCTGCGCCAGCGATTGCAGCGAGACGGAGCGCCGTCCGCGCGACTCCTGAGCGCGCAGCGGCCGGATCAGCGCCAGGATCACGATCATCACCGCGAAGGAGAAGACCGTGACGCTGTAGTTGGCGACCGGCCCGAGGAAGCCGAGGATGATACCCGCGATCGGCGGGCCGGCTATCGAGGAGACGCTGCGCTGCGAGGCGTTGAGCGCGATCGCGTTCGTCAGGTCGGCTTCCGGCACCAGGTTGGGGACAATGGCCTGCCGCGCCGGGTTTTCCAACGCCGTGAAGACGCTGCCGACAATCGCCGCTATGTAGAAGATGCCGGGCGAGATCAGCTCGGACGCCGTCAGGACAAGCAGCCCCGCCGTGATCACGAGATGCCCTGCCTGGGTGAACATCAGGAGCTTGCGCCTGTCGACGGCGTCCGCCAGCATGCCGCCGACCAGCAGGAAGGGGATCAGGGAGGCGGCGCGCGACAGGCCCAGCAGGCCGAGATGCAGCGCCGAGCCCGTGAGCTCATACATCTGCCAGGAGATCGCGATCTGAGTAAAGTTGCCGCCGAAGCTCGAGAGGACTAGCCCGCCGTAGAAGACACGAAAAGTCCGGTGTCGCAGCGAGGCCGCGAACGCCGGTCCCCGATAGGGCTTTTCCGTCTCCTGCATCCTGTTCCCCCCAGGCGTGCTAGAGCCGGCGCCAGTATACGCCTGAGCCGTGCTGGCTGGTTAGCCCTCGATCAGCTTCTCGTAGTAGCGCCACTCCGAGCTGGGCGGTCGCGGCCCGGCAGGCCTGCGGGGGCCGCTACGGCGGAACTCCGCCAGGTCGGCGTCGGGCAGGGGTCGCACTTCGCCGAGCAGCGCCGCCTTGTAGTTGATCTCGGCCAGCTCGTTGAGGTTGATCGTCGTCAGTGTCGCCTCTTCGACGGTCGAGCCGGCGGCGGCGATACCGTGGCCGCGCATCAGGCAGGCGCGGCCTTCGCCCACGGTCTTCGCCAGGGCCTCGCCGCGCTCCTCGCTGTTGATCAGGACGCCGCTATCGAAGGTGGGCACCTCTTCCAGGGCAAAGCTAAGTGCGGCGGGGCTGTAGGCGCCGACGCAGGGGACCAGGTCGCGGCCGGCGATGGTGAACGCGACGATCGTCGGTGGATGGACGTGGATCACGGAGTTGACGTCGGCTCGCAGCCGATAGAGCCAGGTGTGGATGAAGACCTCATTGGGCGCGGCGAGCCCGTCGCGGCCTTCGACCATCTTGCCGGCCATGTCGACGACGATCAGGTCTTCCGGCCGGGTATAGCTGAGCGGCGCTTCGTCCGGGCCGCGACCCTTGATCAGGACCAGATCGCCCTCCGGGATGCGGGCGCTGACGTGGCCGGCCGGCTCTCGCGTGAGGTTAAGGCGGCCCAGCATCCGGCAGGAAAGGGCCACCTGGCGGCGCAGCTCGTTGAGGTCGGGCATCGTGTTCACCTCCGGCGTTTGGCTATTCGAGACTGCCCGGATGCTACGTATGGATCGGAGCGACGTCAACCAGCGACGAGCGCCCGCGTATGCTAGCGGCGTGAGCATCGAGGCGATCATCCGGGGACTTTGCCCGCGCTGCCGTGAGGGGCAGATCTTCAAGCCGGGACTCGCCGGGATCATCGGCTTGATGAATGACGAGTGTCCGGTCTGTGGCCTGCGCTTCCTGCGCGAGACCGGCTATTTCCTGGGCGCAATGTACATCAGCTACGGCCTTGGCGTAATCACAATCCTGCCCGGGACCACGGCGCTGGTCCTGATCCTCGACTGGCCGCTGGCGCTGGCCCTGACCTGGATGGTGCTGCAGACCCTGATCAGCGTGCCGATCTTCCTGCGCTTTTCACGGGTCATCTGGCTTCACCTCGACCAGACAATCGACCCGCGCTAGCCCTGGTTTATGCTGCTAAGCGTGCAGAGCGTCTCGCCGCCGCGGATATCCATCCTCATCTCGACTATTGGCGGGGTCGACGACCTCGCCCGTTGCCTGGAATCGGTGCTGCCTCAAGCCGCCGCCCCGGAGATTGAGGTGATCGTCGGCGGCTTGCTGCCCGCCGGCCAGGAGTCTGAGGTCCGAAGACGGCTGCCGGCGCAGCAGCGCGAGGCGTTTCGCTGCCTCAACACGGGCGTCGAGGGCTTTCTGGAAGGCTACGCCGCCGGGGCCGAGGCAGCTCTTGGCGACTGGCTGCTCCTCCTCGATGAGGACGCCGTTGTGCCTCCCGGCTTCGTGTCTTGGCTGATCAAGCGGGTCGAGACGGATGATGCTGGCATCCTGGGATTCCCTCAGTTCCCGCTGGAGGACGACTCTTACATGGCTCGTTCACTGCGCTACCTCGACCTCGCGCTCAAGCGAGGCATGGATCGCAAGATCGCGATCAACATCGCCGCCATGGCTTGCCGGCGATCGGTCTACTTCGATCTCGGCGGCTTCGACCCCGGTAGCGGCCTGGACATCCATAGCCCGGCCGGCTTCGTAACACGGGCGCGGCGGCGTGGACTCCGGATCCGCTATGAGGCGGGCGCGTATCTTTACGACGGGGCGCACGGGCTGGGCCGAGAGGTCTGGCTCCACCAGCGCGCGCTGCGGTCTATCGACGTGAGCCGCGGGCCGGGCTACTACCGCCTGGGCTACTGCCTGGCGATCGCGGCGGGGCTGATAGCCGCGGCGGTAATGCTGGTGACGAAGCCGCGGCTCTTCATCGCTACCGGACTGATCGGGTCGATAGGCGGACTGGCAGCGATGGCGGCAGTGGCAAGGTCGGTAGGGGCGCCGGCGACGCTCGCGCCGGGGATGCTCTTCGGGGCCACTGTCCGCGCGGCTTTCGCGATGACGCGGGCAGGCAAATATCTGGCTGCCCGGGCGAAAGGCAGGTCGCGAGGCTGAGGCGGCCTCGCGAGTAACCACACCGGCTCTCCAACGCAAGACGCTAACGATAGCGGCCTGCATAATTACGGACGATGTGGGTCGCCGGAGTTTTGCTGCTGTTCGTGGCCGGCGGGGCTGTGTCGCTGACGCTGTCATGGCGCCAACGGCCGGCGCCGGCGATGCCTCTCTGGGACATCCCGCGGGTCGCCGGTAGCTATACGACCATCGTCGGGTCGCTCGCCGGTTTCACGGTCGCCTCGGCGGTCTTCATCGCCAACGTCACGCGAGGCTCGGTCGAATTGGAGGCCGCGGTCGGGATGTTCATCCTCGCCTTCCTGGTGTTGATCGCCTCGACGATGCAGTTCGCGACGACGCCCAACCTCGGCGGTGAGGTCTCCACCCAGTACCTGAGTGACCAGCACCTCAGCTACATGATGGCGAACGCGACCTTCTACATTGGCATCGCGATCAGCTGGCTGGGCCTGCGATTGCTGCTGCTGGCGATCGACTTCACCGACTTCGCCGGCACTCTGACCTGGGTCCTGCTCTCGGCGATGATCCTGGGCTCGCTGCGGCTCAGCATGCACGTTTACCGCCACACGACGACGAACCCCATCGGCTGTTTCGCGCTGGTGCCGGTCGGCTTCAGCCTGGCGCTGGCCTATCGCTGGCTGGCTGAGGAGGTCTGGGGCGACCTCTGGCCCAGCGAGGATCAGCCGCTACACTTCGCCGTCGTTGCCTTTTTCGTCGCCGGAGCGGCCTACGCCTACCAGACAGCGCTGCTGACTCTGCACGGCAATCCGGCCTGGGAGCGGCTGCTGGCGCGCATCGGCCAGAAGTGGCTGGTCATGCACGCGCAGGCCGCGGTCATGGTGATCTTCCTGCTCTGGATCGCGGTGGCGCAGGCCTGAGGTCACTCGACGTATTCGTTATGTCGAATAGCGCCCTGCCATTCGGACAGCGAACTATGCCGCCGCGCCGCGCGAACGCCTATAATCCGCTGCAATTGCGATATTCATAGGCGGAGGCGACGTGGTGGAGATCTTAGGCAGACCGGCTTCGGCTGAGATTGAGTCGCTTCACGAGGAGATCATCTCGCGCTGGCCCGGTAGCCGGATCGAGTTCGTCGAGAACCCGGAGCTGGCGACCGATGGCGCCCATGCGCGCGGCCTCGACGGTGTTTCTTATGTCCACTTGAGGCCGGGCGCCGACGATGAGGTCATCTACCACGAGCTGCTGCACGACCTCTTCTATCGGATGGGTTGTCCCTATCTAGGGCTACCGGAGAGCGCCACGGGCGGCTTCCCGGTGCTGCGAGACCTGATCGAGATCAGAGTCAGCCATCCCTACGTGCACGCGGAGATGACGAAGCGCGGCTTCCAGCGGCAGGAATACTGGAGGCGGATGGAGGCCAATATCCTCGCCTGGGACCAGCCGGAATCGGAAAGCCCGACCGTCCGCTTTCAGAACGCGGCTGTCGTGGCGGAGCACATTGTCAGCTCGCCCTATGACGCGACCGCGGTTAGACAGCACGTCGAGGCCAACTACGCCGTGACCTGGGGCCTGGCTGAGCGGGTCGAGGCGATCATCCGTCCGGCGGAGCGCACTCGCTCGGCCTGGAGGCGGGCGCTGGTCGCAATGATCGCGCTGGCGCAGGAGACCCTGGCGGCGGAGGGAGTGGACATGCCGCTGAACCGCGTGATCAGCGTCTCGCCGGTCTTCACGGCGACGGAGCTAAAACGGACATCGCGACGTCTGCTCGAAATCGAGTACATCCCGGCGACCGGCCTCATCGCCCTCTCCGACCGCCGCGACGCCTCGATGCTGGCCTTCATGGAGCCATCGGACTCGGTTGCGGAAGCGATGCGAGACCTCAGCGGCGGCCTCTTCCTGCCCGCCGGCACCTTCCTAAACGAGTTCGGCGTCGAGTATCTAGAGGACGAGGTGATCTAGGATTGCGTGTCGTTGTGCACCTGCTGCCGCAGGTGCACGCTGGTTCTGTACCGAGCCAGAAGCGACTGCCAACGGCTGGCGCAAAGCAATGAATTAGGTGTTGGCTAGCCTGAGGCGTTCCTTCGGTCGGACAGCCAAGGGTCCACCACCAACGCCCGCGTGGTCGCTAATTCCGTCGTCCTGTTCGGGCGTGGCTAGGCAATCGCTCAATGGAAACCAGCGCCAATTCGTAGGGACTAAGGCCGAAGTGGCGGCGCCAAAAGAGAGGGCCCCGACGCCCTTTGATCAAGGATGAGTGACTAGCCGTTGCGCCTCGGCATATCGGCGTCCAGCCACTGCTTGTGCCCGCCGATAATCGGTCGGCCATCCAACGCAACCCCGTTGTAACCGTGGTTGGTATTGTGCAGCCAGGGCCAGCGGATCTGGAAGATGGTGTACTCGTGCTCCCTTGGCACCGTGGGGAAAAACCGCGCCGCGGCCTTCTGGTGTTCGTGCAGGATCGCGATGCTCTTCTGCGGGTCCAGCTCACGCCGGTACGCGTCGGCGATGCGGTCGAGCTCCGGGTCGCTGTATGCCGGCTCACCGCCAGGCCTCGGCCCCTCGCTGTGGTACTCGCGCATCGCGTAGTCCATGTCCTGGTTGGTGTCAGACGTAACGAGGCCGTCGCACTGGCGCAGCGAGCGGCAGTTGCGGTGCTCCACGGTGTTGGTGGAGTTCTCGACGTTTACCTTGAATACGCCTGACTGGTTCAGGCTGTCGCTGATCAGGGCATCCTGTTCCGGCACCTCACCGGCGACGGGGTAGGTCCTGAAGCCGATTTCAATCGCGTCCGGGAAACCGGCAGCGGCCGTCAGCTTCTTGGCTTCGGCGATGTCGTGAAGATAGTTCGCCGACAGATCGCCGAGCTCACCCTTCTCAGGGTCAAGGAAGTAGGTAAGCCCGTACGTCGCGTGAGTCCGGGACACCACCTCGACGGGGACGCCGGCGGCTTCGAATTGCTGCTTGTTGGCGCGAAACTCGCCGATGCCGCGGAAGTTGCCCGCGCGCCGGATGGCGATGCGGACACGAGGGTCCTTCCAGGGCTGAGTTGTGGCGTTAATGCGGCCGAAGATGACGCGCGCCAACTCGTCGTTCACCAGCGCGTTGGCAACCACCACGGCGCCGGGGGCGTCCCGCATCAGCGTGAGGATGTCGCGCGCACTCGGTGCAAACTCAACCATGTTGCCCGTCACGAACTGCGAGTAACGGTTCGCGTACTCGGGGATGACCGGGTAGTGCCAGCGGTCGATGAAGGGGTCGCCGCCCCAGTACTCCGCGTGCTTCCGGTACTCCATCGTGACCGACGGCTGGTGCTTGTCGAGGATCTTGTAGCCGGTGCCCGCGGCCACCGTGCCGTGCAACGAGCTGTCCATGTTGATCTCTTTCGGGATCACCTGGAAGGCAAACCGCTCGTTGTGGATGCGGGTGAGGAGTGGCTTGTAAGGGAATTTGAGCCGCCAGACCATGTGGGTGGCGTCCGGGTACTCGGCCTTGTCCAGGACCGACGTCAGCGGCTCGCGCTGGGCGCTGGTGGCCAGGAAGCGCTCCAAGGTCGTCTTCCAGTCGTCCATGTCCATGACGCGGCTGTTGACCGGCGCGACCGGGTGGAACTTGACGTTCGGGCGCAGGGTAAAGGTGACGGTCGTACCGTCATTGGACACCTCAAAGCTCTGGGCAAGGGCCGGGACCGGGACGTCCGCTTCGGGTGTTGAAGGGTCGATGCCGGGTCCGCGGTTCTTGGCCATGAGGTACTCGTGGACGTGGCCCGAGAAAGCCGACTGCGAGGGCGCCAGGATTAGAGCGTCGTAGCTCTGCTGTTCGTCCTCCTCTATGTAATTACGGTAGATGCCGCCACGGACGGCGTCTTTCGTCTCGTCCGGCAGTTTCCAGTCGTTGGCCCCCAGCCAGACAGAGCCGGGCTTGCGGGCGTCGCTGGTGCTGAAGGTCACGCCGCCGCCGTCGCCGCCATCGCTGCCGCCGCAAGCGATCAGCGCCGCGGCACCCGCCCCGGCAGCCGTAGTGCCCAGGAATCTTCTCCGGCTGATAGTTCTTCTCGTGTAGCTCGCAAGCCACGACTGCAAATTCGCCGTCACTTCGAGTCTCCCTTCCGAAATCCGCAATGAATGCGTTACCCTGCAGGTCTATGCGCGGAATTTGCCCCAATGCTAGGTCGCCTAAAGTCAGAAGGCAATACCAAAACCCGTGAAAAGCGCGTGCCCGTGAAGGCGTGAGCCTCCAAGTCATGCCCTACCTGAATCGCAGGTCGGTCGAAGTCTTCAATCGACAGTGACGGATCAGGGCTGCCTCGTACAATGCGCACTCAGTACAGAGCGGGCGGCCTCATCAGGAGCGCCAGGCTGGCCCTTTCTTCACCTTGACGCACTCCATCGGGTAGCCTGCGGTCTTGCCCCAGACATCGATTGCTCTTGCATCCCGCCCGCGACGCCCTATAATCCGATGCGAACATGCTTGCGAAAGTCTACTCGGCGGCGGTGGTTGGGCTCGAGGGTGAGCTGATCGAGGTCGAGGTCGACCTGCTGCCGGGGTTGCCGGCCGTGAACGTGGTCGGCCTGCCGGACGCGGCCGTCTCGGAGGCCAAGGAGCGCGTGCGCTCCGCCGTCCGCAACTCCGGCTGCTTCTTCCCTACCAAGCGCATCACCGTCGCCCTGGCGCCCGCCGACATCAAGAAAGAGGGCCCGAGCTTCGACCTGCCGATCGCGGTTGGCGTCGTCATCGCTTCGGAGCAGGTGATCGCGGACACCAGCCAGTCGCTATTCCTGGGTGAGCTATCGCTGGACGGACGGCTGCGGCCCACCCACGGCGTGCTGCCGATGGTCAGCCTGGCGCGCGACCGCGGCCTGCGCGAGGTCTTCGTCCCCGCCTCGGACGCGGCCGAGGCGGCGCTGGTCGAGGGCGTCGAAGTCTACCCGGTCGAGTCGTTTGCGGCCCTGATCAAGCACCTCAGCGGCGAAGAGCCGATTGCGCCCTACGTGCGCCAGGGCCAGCCATTAAGTGAGGCGCCGCTCGCCTATGAGGGCACTGACTTCGCCGAGGTGCGGGGCCAGGAGCACGTCAAGCGGGCGCTGGAAGTCGCGGCGGCGGGCGGTCACAACCTGCTGATGGTCGGGCCGGCCGGAGCGGGCAAGACGCTACTGGCCCGGGCGCTGCCCTCGGTGCTGCCATCCCTGACTCCCGAAGAGGCGCTGACGGTGACGCGTATCTACAGCGTCGCCGGGCTGCTGCCGCGCGATACACCCCTGATCCGCCAGCGGCCCTTCCGGGCGCCACATCACACGATCTCACAGGCGGGCCTGGTCGGGGGTGGAAGGCAGCCGCGGCCGGGAGAGATCAGCCTGTCGCATCGGGGCGTACTCTTTCTGGATGAGCTGCCCGAGTTCGGACAGCAAACGCTGGAAGTGCTGCGTCAGCCGCTCGAGGACCACCTCGTGACGATCAGCCGCGCCCAGGGCAGCGTCACCTTCCCGGCGAACTTCATGCTCGTCGCGGCCATGAACCCGTGCGCATGCATTCGCAAATGCCATAGTTCCCACTAAAGCCGCGCGGGAACTTGTCATCACGGTCACACTTGCGTATGAAAAGGGCCAGCCGGTCGACGGTCGGACGAAGGTGCACCGCTTCCGCAGCCATTGGCAGGAGCTCGGACAGCGGCTTCGAGACTTCCGGTTTCTCTACGGGGTGACACAGACGGAAATCGCCCGATCTGTCGGCGCCGCCGGGCCCTCGGCGGTCGCCCAGTGGGAGCGCGGTACGACCGTCCCCGACGGCATCCGTCGCGAGCGCCTCGTCGAGCTTCTTGAGGGACGGCGATGGCCCGAACTGCGAGCAGCCGCCATCGCCGGTCACGGCCTGCCTGGGTCCTGGGAACGGAGTGGCCGTTGGTACCGGCGGGCCTCGCGAGAGCGGCCAATGCGGGAGACGGTCGGCGGCGTGGTGGCGGCGATCCTGGGCGATTTGCAGGCGGTCACATCAACAGCGTCGCTGCGCCGAAGCTACTGCGAACACGACGGTGACTGGGCCGGCACCATTGCCGAGCGATGCGGGCGTGGCGGACAGGGCCGCCCCGAGCTGCGCCGGCTCGAAGACGCCGCTTACGCCTTGCGCTGGGTCGAACTAGCTCGAGACGTCCGGCTTGACCCTTGCCGCTCCCTGGTGCACCAGCTGCCAGTGTCCTTCGTCGGCGACACATCAACGGGCCCTGCGGTGCCAGTACGGTCGCGGAGAGCTGACCTTCTAAAGGGCGGAGCGTGAGGGGCTCGGACGGGTGTAGGGTGCTGAGCAGCCCGCAGCAGATATGACCTCGGCCGTGGCGACCAGCGACCGGCAAGGGACTCTCGCTTCTTATGCCTCTCCAGCTAGGCTGTGAGTATCTCGGACGTGCTGGTCGATGCGTGAACGCGGAGTCGCCCGACGAACCTTCTGGCTAATATCGCGTACGGGTAGGCTGAACACCAGATCTGTGGAAGTTGAGGGGGTCGCCGAGCCCGGGAAGTGTGCACGACCCTCGAGAATCAAACCCGAAGGTCGAGCTCCAATAAAAGGTCAGCAGAATGATCTGCCCCCGCCACACAGTGCCCCAAAGGCAGTACCGCCGGTAGGCCTCGAAGCAGTAGAGGCCCTCGCAATGCTCTGCGAGGGCCTCTACTTCAGGTTAATCCAGTGTCGTTAGTTTTCGCCGATGCGAACGAGGTTGCTCATCGCTCAAACGAGCGCACCCTTCGCCTAGGCATCGCGACGCACGAACGTGACGTACGCTGCGCCGACGCAGACCAGCACCCGCAACAACCCGAAGCTGCGCCGGCTCTTTCCCGACGGCGGCAAGCAACTGATCGGCGACTACTTCCAGAAGGTAGGCGCCTTTCACGCTAACCATCACTTCATCGTTCAGCGAATTGCACAGAACCAAGTCTTTGGCGGAGGAACTCTCGCGCGACTAATGGATGTACCGGTTAGGGAGCTTCTCGTGCTGAACCAGGCGGTGTCAAAGCGCCGGTTCCAGAGTGCCGGTTATACCTATGCGCAGTTTGAACGGAAGTATGCGGCAGCGCTGAGCGTGGTTGAAACTGAAGAGCGTTTTGAAAAGCTTCTGTTGGTTGATGACGTCAGCACGTATGGATGAACTGCCAGCATTGAGGCGTCAAAGTTGAAGGCGAGTTTCCCGCGTGTCCGAATATCGCTTTCAACGGCTACGCAAATGATTATTAAAGGCGCGGTTCGAGACGAGGCAGGGTTACGCCGGTAAATGCTAGTCCTACGCCCCTTGGCCACCGCAACCTGCGGATCACCCGGGCAGCCACAGTCACGCGCGACCCTCGGCCTCGAAGGCTTCCAAAAGGTCGACGTCTCTGGTTCATGGACCTGCTCGCGCCGTATCTCCAGCGCGATTCCACTGACGACCGCCCGCCGGAGGCAGCGTGATGGCGCCGCCGCGCGGGACGGGAATGAGAAGACGCCGCGGCGTAGCGTGGAATGACGACGATGACGCGCGGCTAACCGCAATCGCGAACCTCCCGCCGAAAGCGAATCGCCGACCTCATGCAGCGGACGTGGCCGGCCTGCCGACAACGTCTTAATCACTTGAGATCGGGGCCGGAACGGCGTCATCCAGAGACGCGACGCCTCAGAACGGCAAAACACCCCTTAGTCCGCTGCTTTCTATCGAAGTAACACAAGAACGGCAACCAGGCCAAACAGCCCGACAGTGGTGGCTATGCCGATCATGACCGTCCGCTGCAAGGAGCCAATCCGCACATCGTGCACCTCAGCTCGAGCCTTAGCTTCGTTCATGCCAGCCAACAGATGCTGTTGCACCTCAGCAAGGCGGGCATACCTATCTCATTGAGTTTGTCGACCGCCGACTTCATGCCCATAGCGATCTCTCCCAGTCGTTCTGTCAAATGCGAGACCTCGTCGCTGCCTTGTCGAGACGCTCGGAGGCGCCACTATACGACTCAGACTCACGCTTGAGCACTGCAAGTTCAGGCATCATCCGGTTCTTTACATTAATGTATGCGTGACAAGAGCCGTCCGAGAGAGAGCCAAGGAGGATAACATGCTATCTGCTCAAGACACTCAGATGTTAACGAGAGTAGGTTTCGGTACTCCCATGGGCGACCTGCTCCGCAGGTATTGGAATCCCGTCCTGCTATCGTCCGAACTTCCGGCCCCGGATTGCAACCCGATAAGGGTTAAGCTCCTCGGCGAGAACCTTGTTGCCTTCCGCGACACCAGCGGCCAAGTCGGCCTGATAGCAGACAGGTGTCCGCATCGCGGAGCATCTTTGTTCTTCGGCCGGAACGAAGAGGGTGGCCTGCGCTGCGTATACCACGGCTGGAAATACGATGTAGAGGGCCGGTGCCTTGACCAGCCGAACGAGCCTGAGACAAGCAACTTCAAGGACAAGTTCCGCCACATCGCTTACCCCTGTGTCGAAAAGGCCGGCATGGTGTGGGCGTACATGGGACCCCGCGCTCTCAAGCCTGCTTTCCCGGAATATCCCTGGAATCTCGTGCCCGAAGACCACGTCGAGGTTTCAAAGCGCGTCATCGAGAACAACTGGATGCAGAGCCTGGAAGGCGGCATTGATTCGAGCCATGTCGCCTTTCTCCACAACGAGGCTGGGCAGCGTCAGGCTCGGAATCCTGACCCCTGTGCCCAGAGCCTGACGCGTGAGGACAGGGCACCGAGATTTGAGCTGATGGAGATCCCCGCTGGCGTTCTCATCGCGGCTCAACGGAACGCCCCGGACAACCAGTACTACTGGCGTATCAATATCTTCATGCTTCCGTTTTGGACCGCACCTCCAGGGTGTATTGGTCCAGCCACGAGGCTGACCGCGTGGGAGCCCATGGATGATTTCACGCTGATGCGCTGGAACATCTACTTCAACCCGGAACGGCCGCTCACACCCGAAGAACGAGCGCAATGCCACCAGCAGGGCGGAATTGATCTTGGTTCAGAGGAATACCTCCCAGCCACACAGCGCCCGGGCGGTGCCTTCTACGGCATGAGGAACAAGGATAACGACTACATGCTCGACCGGGAGCTTCAGCGTGCCCAGTCCTACACGGGCATCGTAGGCATCGGCACTCAGGATCAGGCTATGACCGAGACGATGATGACGGAGAACGTGGGCCCGGTCCTCGACCGCACCCTCGAGCACCTGGGGACCTCAGACAGCGGTGTCATTGCGGCGCGCCGCATTCTTCTAAGAGCGGCCAGAAAACTCCGCGACGATAACATTGCCCCGCCCGGGACTCAAGACCCGGCGGTCTTCCGATACACGGCGGCTGGGATCACACTCCCTAGAGAAGAGAGCTGGGTTGAAGCCGCTCAACGATTCTTCGCAGCGCCGCGGGCCATGGATGCCTGGCCGGCACGAGCGCGGGCGTAGTACCCTTACTGATACGGACCGGGGCCCAAGACATGACTAGCCAATCATCCATGTGAGAGCCTTGGGATTTTCAGCTATCGTTATGTCGTTAGTAGTCACTGCGATTGGATTGATGTCTCGAGGACGAGGATGGAACTAACTGGCGGAAGCGACAGGGACGTCGATCGGGTCGTCTGGGTCGATGATCTCTCGGTCGCGACGCTCGTTTCTTTGATAGATCGTCTGCGCGAGACGAAAGGCGCGCAGTTCTTCTTTCGAGAGGCAGAGATGGATGATGCGTACCGACAAGCGGACGCCGACTGCCGCCTGGCGGTCCACGCCGGGTCAGAACGCGAAACCGTATCGCAGCTCGAACGTGTACGACAACTCATCTTCGATGCTCATGACTTGGTCGGTTTGGAGAAGATTCCCGAAGCAGTCCAGGAGCTGAACAAGGTCATCGACATCAAGATCGGCCTCGGAGAAAGCGCTCGCTAACCGCATACTCACACGGCCCGGCATCACTTAGAAAGCATATATGAGAAGGTCGGTGTTTCAAGTCGGGCAGGAGCCGTTCTATTCGCCGTTGAGAACGAGCTCTTGCGGTAGAGAGTCTATCGGTTTGGCCAGTCCCGCGACGACCTGCCTTTGGCGCAGGGTGGCGCGGGTCGTCGGTCCCGCCTTCGTACTACTTTCCTGGACGCAATTCTGGAGCGCACACCCAACGATGTGAAGGCGATCCAGGTGGACGGCGGCTCCGAGTGCAAGGCTGACTTCGAGACCCTCTGTCAGGAACGAGGCATCCCCCTGTTCGTCCTGCCGCCGCCCTCACCCAAGCTCAACGGCTGCGTCGAGCCCGGCAATGGTACCCATCGCGAGGAGTTTTACGACGTCCATGATCTCGACTGGACCGCGGCCGGCGTACGCCCGGACCTCCTCAGTTGGGAGAACGTCTACAACACTATTCGGCCACATCAGTCCCTCGGATATCTCACTCCCCAGAAGTATGTAACGCAATGGCGCCTACAGAGCCCCGGAAAGGAGGTGGTATGAAGCATCTACCGGACGAGTACATCGCCTTCGCCCACTTCTGATTCCGTGCTAACATCGCACTGCTGCTGGTGACGCAACTGCTCTAATGGGAGACTGGGAGCCTAACGATGAAGAAGATTACAAGCGAGTACAGCCAAGTAGTCTTCAATCTACCCTGGTTGGTTGCCCAGGACGAGGGACTCTTCGCGAAGGAAGGCATTGAGGTTCAGTTTGTCCGTTCGCCCGGTTGGGATGCTACAAGGCCTGTAATCACTGACCCGGTTCAGGTAGACCCGTTCTGGCGCCACAAGCCCTTCGAGGAAAGTGCAGCGGAGTTCTTCAATGCTTGTGAGTGGGGCCAGATCCGGCGATCGAATGACAGTGAGGTCGGCGGCCGCATCGTGATGCTCCGCGCGGCGATGGGGAACCAGGTGATCTTCGTTCGGGGTGACTCGCCGATTACCCATCCGCAGATGCTCCGCGAAAAGACCATCGCCGTAAACTTCCATGCAGGCTCTCATTATCTGACGCTCCAGCTCCTCGAAGGCTTTATGGCACGTGACGAAATCAAGCCGGTGCACCTCGGGCAGGCGCGACTTCGCTACCAGGCCTTGATGGACGGGACTGTCGACGCTGCAACTCTGATGGAGCCGTACACTGCACTCGCCGAGAGTCAGGGCTGCCGTCCGATCATCGAAGGCTACTACGCGGGCTCAGAAATCTCGGCACCCGATGTAGACGAGGAGACGAACCAGGCAATCAACCGCGCCGTCTGCGCTGCCGTCGACCGGATCAACGCCGACAAAGCTCGCTACGTTCGATACCTTATCGACGACCTTCCGGACGAACTCCGGGGACTCGTCAGACCTTCAGACTTCCGGCTTGCTCGCTTGCACTACGTCTATCCGCGGCCCTATCCAGAGGACGAGTTTGAGAGGACAAGGCGCTGGATGCTCAGCTGGGGACTCGTACCGGAGTCAGCCTGCTACGAGGACCTCGTAGACACGAAGATCGCGGCTGGCTGAGATCAAGGGCTCCGGAAGCACAGGGCCAATTGATGGCTCACTAGAGCCTGGTGTCATTCGCTATCCCTCTCTCAACTCTGCCCCTAACCCCTAGTCGCCGCAGCTGGGACGTCGTAGGAACGAAGCGACAAGAGAGGATGCACCCGGTGCCTTTGCGTCGTGTTAGCTCGGCCAAGAATAAGCCGTCAATCGTGACTTGCGGCTCAGGGACGGGGTGGGCTTAACTCGCTTCGGTTGTTTCCCAAGTGACGAGCACGTCCTTTGAGGGGCTTGCTTCCCTGGGCTCATAGCCTCGGGGAGTACGGACGAAGAGTTCGTCGAAGTGGGCTTCGATGAGAGGGCGCGCGCGCTCCCGGTCTTCGGATCGCAGCCAGTTACCGGTGAGCGCAGCTTCCAGTGCCCCTTCCTGCGTGTCGGGCCTGCGTGGGAAGTCAGCGGAAAGGATACGGACATCGGGCAGGATGCCCAGCTCCCAAAGGACCGGCAACAGTTCTCGGTAGCCCGGAGCCTCCACCTGGTCCTCGCCGTATACCAGCCGGAAGAACGCCCAGTAATGATTCGGTGGCGGTACCGCCTGGAGCGAAATGACAACCCGCCTCCGGGCAGCGGCGCGGAGCTTCCTGAGGAAAGGCTCTATGTCCCGGATGAAGAAGGTTACCTGAGTCACAAGCACGACGTCGCCTTCCAAGCCCTGCGCTTGCAACCAATCGCTGTGGATAAATCTGGCATTGCCGATGCCTGCCTCGGCCGCGGAGGCCTGGAACTGCTCACCCATGGCTAGTGCCGGGTCGACGTTAATGACCTCCCTGCACCGCAACGCCAGGGACAGGCCATAGCGACCAGCGCCACCGCCCACGTCCAAGACCGTGTCGTCAGGTCCGACAAGGGAGAACAGGAACGCCAGGACGGGACTGGGCTCCCGGTGTGGGTCGGCGCGCAGGCGCTGCGCGGCGCCGCCACCCTGGCCGGTCCGTGGCTCCTCCCCCAATACCCGAGTCTGCTGAGCCAACCTGGCATCCATGCGCGCCACGTACGCTTCGGCTGCGGTCATGCTCTGCTTCCCGACATTCCCATAAGCTAACTGCGTCGCGCAAGACGAGTGCAAAAGTAGACTGAGCCGCCTCGGTTGTCAATCTGCACCTCCGCCCAGTCCGCTGCCCAGCTTTCGCCCTTATCGTTGCCCTCGACCAAGCTGGCGCTCCGAGTCGACTGACGTTCGCGGCAGGACGCACCTCGTTATGCCGTCTCCCGCATCCTGATGGGTCGCGTGAGCCAGCTCAGCTCCTCCACGTCCTCAGTCCTGCTCGTGTGGCGGTGCGCCCTCCTACCACCAGAGCACTTCGTCGAAGGTGTGGGCCTCGTCTTCAAGAGAACGGTCGAGGCTATACGCCGGAGAGTTAAGGTACTTCCAGCCGGAATCAGCGAATAGCATGACGATTCTGCCACGCTCTATTCGCTGCGCCCATTTCAGCGCGGCGTAGAGCACGGCACCAGACGAGAGGCCGGCGAGAATTCCTTCGCGACGCAAGAGCTCGCGTACGCCTCTAAAAGCGTTGGCACTGGAGACCACGATCTTCGCATCAAGCCCGCGCAGGTCGAGGATCGGCGGTATATTGCCCTCGGCAAGGCTCCTCATGCCCTGGAGGTTATGACCCGGGTGCGGCTCCGCGACGATCACCTTCACGGCCGGGTTTTGCTCCTTAAGCCGGCGGCCAATGCCCATGGCCGTGCCGCCGGTGCCGAGCCCACAGACGAAGGCATCGAGGTCCGGTAGCTGAGAGAGCAGCTCGGGTGCCGTGGTTTCGTAGTGGCAGCGCGGGTTGTCGCTTGAGCCGAACTGATCGAGAAGAAAGGCCGCGTCGCGCCGGGCGATCTCCTGTGCCACATCAATCGCGCTCTTGATCCCCAGTGTGGCAGGAACTGATTCAATCTCCGCTTCCAACGCTTTGAGGGCCTGGACAACGTCGCCGAAGGCGTTGTCTGGGACCACGACTTTCACGGGATGGCCGAGCTGTCGGCCAAGCAGGGCCAAGGCGATCCCTGTGTTGCCGGTCGTGGCCTCGACAATCTCCTGGCCGGGTCTTAGCCGGCCATCGTCGCGTGCCCGCTGGAGCATGTATGCGACGATTCTGTCCTTAATCGAGCCGCTGGGATTTTGGCCTTCCAGCTTCGCAAAGAGGCGTATAGCGCGCCGTGGACTCAGCGATCGGAGTTCAACGACCGGCGTCTTTCCGATCAGGTCAAGGACACTTTTCGCCACAACAGTGAGTGTAGTCTGATTCCTCCCATTCGTACCGCCGGGCGATTATCTCAAGCATGGAGCCTAGAAGGCATCTACGAGAATATCGCGTTCTTCTCAGCTGGCCATGGCTAGACGCCGTGAGCCGTTCGGCATGGCTGGGCGAGGACGCGTGCCCGGCGTGGGTCACCTTTCCACATGTCTCCGGGGAGTTCGACGGCGCCCAAGAACTCCTTTCACCTACCACAACAGTCACCGATTCGATCCGCAGGTGCAGAACCTCAAGGAGCCGGTGCGACTTCCTCCCGCTGGCCATCGAGCTCGGCCAGGGTGGCGCGATTGTGTTCGAGGCGTCCTTCCAGGTCCTGCTTCATCTCTTCCATCGCTGCCAGTTTGTGACTGATGATGTCGTGCTGGCGCTGGGTCACTTCGATGCGCTTCTTAATGCGACTGATGCGCTCGGGGATGGAAAGATCTGACCTCGCGGTAGCCCGCAGCTCCTCCTTCACCTCTTCCGCCTCGACCATATCCTTAATCTCGGCGAGCGTGAGGCCCAGCAGGCTCTGCAGGCGCTTGATCTGCTCCACGCGGTCGACGTCGTCCTGGGAGTAGAGGCGGAACCCGCCTTCCATGCGTGTCGGCGGCTTCAACAGGCCGCGTTCCTCGTAGAAGCGTAGGGTGCGCTGGGTGACTCCGGTGCGGTCAGCGGCCTCACCGATCTGGATGCAAGGCTCGTCCTGGGTGCGAGCGCGCTTCTCTGCCATCCAGAGCGACTATATTTACCATTAACGCAAACGTCAATGAGCGTAAGGAGAACTAACAGCGGGCGGAGCGCGTAGTTGTTACTGCTACTCCTTCACCCTCCTGGCGCGCATCATCAGTCGGCAGCCTGTGTCTGCCCTCATTTATGGGAGGCGGAGCTTGCGCACGAGGTCATCGTTGCTGGGCTCGGCGAGCCAAGATCCGTCTTGGAAGACGATCGTAGGTGTAGTGCGCCGGCCATTATTCATGGACCGGACTAGGTCGGCTGCGGCTTCATCCTCGCTGATGTCGGTCCACTCGTATCGACGTGGCGTTCGTCGAGTAATTTGTTTCGATCGCTTGCAGTCAGGGCACCACTGCGTCCCGTACACCTTGATATCCATATTCGCCTCCCCTTCTAGGAACTTCCGCTAAGGCTATGGAAGGAAGTATCCGCTGGCTCCTTCAGGTGCGTGTTGCGTAACCCTTGGCGCCTTGTAGGCCCTTGATCGTCGAGATCTCGCCCGTGTGCTCGTAGATATGGACCACAAGGTTCCTGGATATCTGCGAGGCCACGGACACTTGGCTACCGAAAGCATCGACCGGCTTCTCCAGGTCAGCATCGTTGAGGCCAGCCAGGTAAGCGTCGACGGCGCTGTACACGGCGTCAGCGTACTGCATAAGCACTTCGATGCTGGCGTCGAGGTTGCGGGAGGTCTCAGGCGTTTGCCTCCAGTCAGCTGCGAGGTTGAGTTTGGCGGCCCAGTCTTCAAATACAGCCGGCTTGCCGGTAAGCCTGGAGACCTGGCGGTCCTGGCCAAGCACGGTATGGATAAGAAGGTCATCTATGGGGTTGGCGACACCCGGCGGCTGCCAGTGCGCCATCGTCTGGTCGACATCCTGCATGACGCCCTGGAACTCGTGGCGGGCGTCTGCGATTTGCTGTTTGAGGAGAGTGAGAGCTTCCATCTTTTGCCCTTTCTAGGCTTTAAGGTCCTTTCGTTCGAGCCTGTGACTTGCTAGTGCGCCATTAAAGCGGACGCTGTTTTCGTGGTCGCTCCCTGTCAACGCCGGTAGGTACGCACTATCGAGATTGGCTTCACGGACCTGGATCCTTCGCTGCGCGTGTAACTCGGTGCACCTCAGCTAGGGTTATTCAACCAGCACCGCCACGCGCTGGACCGCGTTGTTGCCCATGCCGTGGTAGTTCCATTCCGCGTCAGGCTGCTTCGCGCTGCTCTCATCCGTGGCCCGCACCCGCAGCTCGTGTCTCCCCTGCGAAGCCTGCCACAGGAACGACCAGCCACGCCAGGCGAACTCGGACACGGGCTCTTCAAGCGACGCATCGGCCCAGGTAGAGCCGGCGTCGCTGCTCACCTCGACGCGAATTACGCGGAGCCGCCCGGCCCACGCCCGGCCACGCAGGAGCACGGCGCCTTGCTTCACGAGCCTTTCGCGCGTGAGAAAGTCAGGGATCCCAGGCGGGGTCATCAGCGCGTTAACCCTCACAAGGTCTACCGGCGCACCCGGTTCCTCCTTGGTCTGGGAGTACCTGTAGCAGTGCGCCATCTGGTAGCCCGTAAAGGGACGCTCCACGAACTCAATGCTTTCGAGCCACTTGACGCTCGTCATGCCGTACCAGCCGGGAACCACCAGCCGCAGGGGGGTAGCCGTGCTGCGGCGGCAGCGGCCCGCCGTTCATCTCATAGGCGAGCAAGACCTCCTCTCGCATCGCTTCGGCTACGGAGAGGCTCCGCTGGTAATACTGCACCTCCTCGCCCTGGACACCCTGGTCAAGGCCGGTTAGGACGGCTTCGGCCGCTTTCGGGCTGACGCCGGCTTTCTGCAAAACGACGTGCAGCGGAGCGCCCTTCCATTCGGCGGTGCTGACGGCCTCATGGAGCCAGGGCTGGCTGATCGGTCGCGGCTTCATCAAGGCCCGCCCGTTCCCGGCGCACTCGAGCGTGACGGTCAGAGTTCGCGATGGGAAGTCCTTGATCGCTCTCAAGGAAAGGTCGAGCGGCGTTTCGACCAAGCCATGTATCTTGAGGGACCAGTTGCTCTCCTCTACGTAAGGGGTATCGAAGTGAGTCAGGAGGTAGTGGAGTCCCGTCGGCGAAATGGGGTAACGGAGCGCCTCCAGGGGCATCCCTCGGTTCCTCAGCGCGAGCTGAATTTCTTCGCGATAGAAGGCATCGTTATCTGGCGGCGGCTGAGCGCTCACAGCTCTGAATCGTGTCTCCGAGGTATCTCTAATCAATTGGTGCCTCCGTTCGTGTCGCGCCCCAAGAAGGCGCGACACGCGGTAATGTCAAGGCGGGGGCCAGGGTTCGAAGGTATCGCGCTCCCTAACAAAGATTGCCCAGCGCGTTGACGATACGTCTGACGAATTAATCTGCCTGCGCTGGCTCGCTACTATAGCTGCCAGCCGCCGCGAAGGAGGCTGCGCGCTCTCGTGTTGCCTGGATCATCTGCGCGAGAATCTTCTTCGCCCCACCGAGAGAGGCCGAGTAGAGCAGGATCTCCGCTGCCTCTTCGGCGACCATGTTGGCGCGCACGGCGCCACTTACGCCCTCGCCGAAGGCGAGGACGCCGTGGTTTTCCAGGAGCAGCGAGCTAATTGCCTGATGGGCCTTCAGCACTGCGGCGATGTTGTTGGCTGACTGCTCCGAGCCACGCGGCCCGTAAAGTGCGACTGGCACGCCGTCGATCGCACCGATCCGCACGAGCGCCTCGTACGCGGCAGGTATGGCCTGACCGGCGCAAGCGAAGCCAGTCGCAAAGGGCGAGTGCGTGTGGACGACGCCCGTGAATTCGGGCCGGGTCCGGTAAACGACTGCATGCATTTGGATGATCTCAGCGCCCACCGGCATCACAGTGCCTTCGAGCAGATTGCCCCCGAGGTCAAAGAGGGCGATGTTCTCCGGCTTCATACTGGCAAGAGAGCCGCCGGCGGTTAGGAGGAAGGTGTCGGTATTCGGCACGCGCTGGCTCAGGTTTCCGTGCAGGCTCTTGGTCATGATGCCGGATCGTGCGATCTGGTCTGCCGCCTCCACGATCTCATGCCGGTAGTTCGCTAGATTATTCATCGTCGGGTCTCCTCTTCAAAACGCCTTTTTCGCTATGTCGCGAGAGCAACCGACAAAGCGCCGTCGCGGTAGCGCCGGCGGAGATGAAACCGCACGAGGACGCGCGGCCAAGAGCAGCGAAGGTTTCTCCCAGGCCATCGGTCAGGCATCGCCATGGCCGGTCCCGACTGCAGCCGAGCCGACAAGCGGTGCTGGATAAGTCACCGGGCTGCGCCGGCTGAAGCGCGGGCTGTCCCGGCAGAGGTGGGAGTCGTGTACGTGTGCGTGATAACCTCCCAGCTGTGACCATCGTCACAGCGGAAGTAGAAGCCGCGGCCCATATGGTGGTGGTTGATCTCCATATCCTCTTGGGAGCCCGGGCCGCTGCCGAACTTGCGCCCGGCCGTCTTCACGCGTGAGAGGATCGCGTCAAACTCTCCGTCTGTGACGAGGAAGGCGTAGTGGTGGCGCTCGAAGTTCTCGCGGCTGTCAAAATCGAGGCTCAAGGTGCCGCCATTGACCTTAACGGGTGCGAAGTGGCCCCAGGGCCCCGCGTACTCAAGGCCGAACATGCTGGCGAAAAACTTCGCAGCTATCTCGTTGTCACGTACTGGAACGATGGTGTGGTCAAGGAAGACGCCCATAATAACCTCTCCTGTTATTGATTTGTCCGGCGACTCTGTCCGACATTTGTCATAAGCCACCCAAAGCCGATTGGCGCTTTCGCCGACTGAAAAGTACGTCCGCCTTGCCCGCCCTGTCAATTGAAGGTCGGCCGGCGAGCGATGCGTAGAAGCGGGGGCGGTAGTACACGGTGCAGCACATGCGCACACTATCGGCGATAGTGCTAGGGCTCGTTCTGGGCAGCTTGCTACCTCATGATGAGATGAACTCACGAGCCCGCGACCATGGCTGGATCGTCAGTCACCAACAACCCCTGAGCCGCGCAGGGAAGTTAGTCCGCCAGAGAGTCGGGCCGACGAGATTCTAGCATCCAATAGGCTGGCCGGCCGAAGGAGGCTGCGAAGCTGGCAACTTACCATAGTGTCCATGCGCTGAAAGGCTCTTTGACAGTCCGGCCGGCTAGCGCGATGATCGCGCCGCGATAACTAGCGACGGACGAGGACGGCTCGGCTAAATACCAGAATGCCCAGGGGGCCATGCTTCAGGGTTAGTGTTTTCTACTTAGTCTCCATACTGCGTGAGTTACCCTCGTGTCTCGGTCTACCAGAAATCGCCCTGCTAAGGCACGGTATGCGCTGAGGCGCTTCATGTGAGCCTAGATGCAGTCGCCCCCTTTTGGTACATCTCGGGATCGAGCACGTCCCGCCACGGAAGCGTACGCGGCAAGACCTTTTCATACGCACGAAGGTCGTAGTAGCTGGCAGCAACACCCCTCGGTGTGCCGCCGTCCTCGACGACTTTTATCGCCTCGAGCATTAGTCGCCGCATGGCAATGATCGCCTTGTCGGCAGGCCCCAAGTGCTCGAGCGACCGGTCGACGATCGGGCCCATACTCTCCTGAACGGCCCTGTCCTGAGCGTTTATACCTCTGATGCCGGTGAAGTTGACCGTGCGCTGCATCTCGCGATCAATCAGCCAGTTGTTGCGAGGATTGCCCTTTGCCCTGAACTCGTTCGCGTAATCAACATACTGGGGTCCGTTGCCGCCGCCATTGCCGCCGCCTCCACGCTCGCTTTCCGACAATTCCTCAGAACCGTAGCTGTAGTCCCAGTTCCAGACCATGCAGTTCTCGTCGTCAATCGGCACCCAATGGTGTCCCGAGATGACCGTCCGCTCCTGGCCGCGGCCGGCGTTCTGGCTCGGACGGATTTGCGTGAATGGCATGACGAAGTGGTAGCCACGCACGTATTGCTGATCCTCAACTAGCGGCCGGACGCCAGCGTAACGGTAGCCGTAATCGGTGATGTCCACCTCGAGCGAGGGGGCGCCACCACGGACGAAGGCAGTATCCATTGTGATTCCCGCGCCCGCCTTCATCGCGCGATGGAGGATCGGCGCGTGTGAGGTGTCGAGGCCGCCTTCAAGGGCCTGGAGCCAATTCGACTCCTGCCAGACGCGGTTCACCTCGCGGTGCCTCTCGGAAACCCGTGTGTACTCGAAGTCGGGCGGCGGTGGCGGCGTGCCCCGGCCCATGTACGTCCAGATGACTCCGCCTCTCTCACTGGTAGCGTAAGACGCTAGCTTGATCTTGTCCTTGAAGCTCTCGGGCTCATTCATCTGGTCGACACACTGCCCGGTGACGTCGTACTTCCAGCCGTGGAAGACGCAGCGCAGGCCACCCTCCTCGTTACGCCCCAACCAGAGAGAGGCGCGGCGATGGGCGCAGAACTCGTCGATGACGCCAACATTGCCATTCGTGTCGCGGAAGGCAACCAGCTGCTCGCCCAGCAGCTTGAGGCGGATTGGCGGGCAGTCCGGTGACGGCAGCTCCCAAGAGAGGAGCGCCGGTAGCCAATATTTCCGCATTAGTTCGCCCATGGGTGTACCCGGACCAACTCGCGTGACTAGTTCGTTCTCTTCTTTCGGCAACATCTGGAAGGACCTCCGCCATGCGACGTTTTCGTCTGCTGGCATTATCGCTCCCAACGTCAAGCCCCTTCTGCCAAGCGGAAACTCTCCCATGCTCTACCCGCTGCCTGGACGAGCGAAGTACGTCGTCAATGGCGGACGGCCCACGAGGCTGCCGTGATCCGCCCGTCGGCCGCCTCAAGAGGCCAGCGCCACTGGTCTAGGCTAGGCTGGTCTGGTCCGCGAATTATGAACATCCACTGTAGGATCGGTCGGACGCACAACAGCAGGAGGATGCACCAAGGTGAGGCTGTGGGCCCCCCTGGATTCAGTGAGGGCAGAGTTGCAAGATGAACATCTGCCTGTCCTCAACATCTGTTGAGTCGGGCATATCGAGTTTGGAGGTTAAGGCGCGGTGATTGGCATTGTCCTCAGAGAGCCAAAGATTCCACATCTCATCGAGCAAATCGTCGAGGCGGAGGCAGCGGGTGTCCCGGCGGTGTGGCTCACGACAGCAGGCTCGGGTCGCGATGCGCTCACGGTATTCGCCGCGGCCGCCATGCGTACCGCGAATGTAAAGCTGGGCGCCTCCATCCTGCCAACCTGGCCGCGCCATCCCATTGCGGTCGCTCAGCAAGCCCAGGTCGTTGCCAGCCTCGCGCCGGGCCGCCTGCGTATCGGACTAGGTGTCGCTAATGAGGCCATAAAGATTTGCTCGGCGTCAAGTGGGAAGCGCCTCTTGCGCATCTTCGAGAGTACATTCACATCCTGAAGACGCTCCTGCAGACCGGCGCGATTGAATATGAGGGTCAGTGGTTTACGGCGCGTGCGCGGATCGAAGCGCCTGTCGAGGTACCTATCCTTGCCGCCACGCTGCGCAAGACGGCCTACCATCTCGCAGGAGAGCTGGCCGATGGGGCGATCTCTTGGCTCACGCCAGTTGAACACATACGTCTTATGAGCCTTCAGGCTCTGCGAGCCGGCGCAGCAAAAGCCGGCCGAGCCCCGCCCCCACTAGTCCTCCATGCCCCCTTCTGTCTGACGGACGACGTCGAAGTAGTTAGGCAAGCTACTCGCAAACAGTTCGGCTCTTCTGCGCGCCGATCCACCTATGCGGGCTTGTTTGAAGAAGCTGGCTATCCAAACGTTAAAGGTGAGATGAGCGACGAGTTGATCGACAACTTGGTCATCTACGGCACGCAGTCTGACGTTGTACATCGCTTGAGCAAACTCGTGGGTGATGGCGTTTCCGAGGTGATTGCTCACGCACTCCCCACAGGCGACCTCGACGAGTCTGCGGTCTTCGCGATGATCGCGGAGGCAAACCAGCCTCGCCAACAGCGGCGATCGCTGAGGCAATGCCAAAAGAAAGACGGAAAACCCGATGAGCGACACTCTTCCCGTCTCCGCTGAAGCATTGGAGCGCTCTAATCGAGATGCCGATCGTCTGCGAGAGCTCATCAGTGCGCCAGGTATTCTGATCATGCCCGGCGCCTACGACACGGTGACTGCTCAGCTATTCGAAGCGATGGGATTCCAAGCCATCCAAGGGACTAGCGGCGGCATCGCTGGCGCCCTCGGCTATCAAGATGGCGAGGTCATCAGTCGTGAGATGATGGTCGAAGTGTATCGGCGCATGGTCGAGGCGGTACAGGTCCCAGTGAACGCCGATGGCGAGAAGGGCTATGGCGGTCCTGAGGACGTTGCAGTAACCGTTGAGCGCCTCGTCGCTGTAGGCGCAGCTGGCATAAACCTTGAGGACGGCGACTATCGCCGAGGCGGTGGAGCAGCGCGGCTGATCGCGCTCGACCTCGCAAAGGCAAAGATAGAAGCTTTTATGGCGAAACGGCGCTCGCTCGGTAGTAAGCTCTTCCTCAACGCCCGTGTCGATGCCTTCCTTGCCTCCGACGACCACAGCAGCGCGTTGAACGAGGCGATCGTCAGGGGCAACGAGTACGCCGCGCTAGGCGCCGATTGCATATTATTCACGCGCGCCGGCGGGACTGAGACCATTCGGATATTGGCACGTGAGGTGAAGGCTCCGATCTCGATCTTGGCCGGGCCAGACTCGCCCCCACCAGCAGAACTTGAGGAAATCGGTCTAGCGCGAGTGAGCTACGGCGCATCTTTCTTCAACCAAGCGCTTGCAGGCGTCAAGGCTTTGGCGGAAATCCTCCTCGCCGAAGACGATCCTAGAGAGCAACTGAATCAAGGTTTTCCCTCGCGTGGCTTCCAGGGCCTTCGCACCGCACTGAAATAGCTAGTGCTCAAGTAGCTTATGAGGGGTCGTATGGCGAAAGACGATCGTTGGTGGCAGTCGGATGCGACGGGATTGCGATTGAGAGCGCTGGCTCAATCGATAGAGCGGGCCAGGACCGAAGCCAAGAGTTTGTATTGGTCTTCTCCACGGACAACGTTCTTAGTCATTCCTCTTACAGTCTTCCTTCTGGAGACGATTCGGCGGCGACGCCTTGCGCTACCCGACCTGAGGTTCAGTCCTTTGCTCGCCTGGGGCTATTTGCAATACCACTTTGTGAGCAAGTTTCGCTCGCGGCTCGGCGGTGGTTCTAGAGGCATGACAGGGAATCCTGACAGTCTCGTCACATCTGGCCCTTATCGCTTGACGCGCAACCCTATGTATTTAGGCCACCTCATCTACTCTCTAGGCGTCGTCCTGGCTTTCCGGTCACCGGTTGCGGTTGTACTGGCGTCAACTAGAATCATCTATTTTCAGCTTAGAGTTGCCAAGGACGAGGAACGACTTGAGAAGGTATTTGGCGCGCAGTACCGTGAATACTGCCTCAAGGTGAAGCGATGGATCCCAGGCCTACTTTGACGATCCATGGTGGCCCTCATGTGTTGGCACGATTGACCTCTTCGCCGCGGCCGCCGTCGGTGCATGAAGCTTGGCTGTAGGGATTGCAATACGGTTTGCGGCTGCGTCCAATTAGGTAGCCCAAGCGGCCTCACTCAGTGCCGCGGACCGGCCAGCTCACGCAGTTGAGTTTTGATCTCTTCTTCGCCGTGCTGGTCCATCTCAAGCGTCAGCCTCCGAATGCGGCGGTTCGGTATCACGACCAGCACCGCAAACGCGAGCATGGCCACGCCGCCAAAGGCCACCGCGATGGGCGCCGACAGTAGCCCAGCCAGTACGCCCATCTGGAGCTGTCCCATCGGCTGGACGGCGGTATGCGTCATACCCCAGATGCCCATGACGCGGCCCCGATAGTCGTTGGGGACGAGATACTGCAGCGTGCTCTGGGCGGTTACATTGAAGATTGCCTGCGTACAGCCGATGAAGAAGAGCAGTCCCAATGCCAGCGTGAAGTAAGGCGCGGCGCTGAAAAGAATGATCAGAGCGGCCGGAGTCATAAACCCGCCGATAACGAGCAGCCCTCGCCTACGAACCGACGAAAGGTTTGAAGCCGTGGTCGCCCCGAGAAGGCTGCCCGCCCCGAGCGCTGACCCCATAAGCCCCAGCTCGAATTCGCCGCCTTGGAAGATGTCCTTCACGAAGACAGGGAAGAGGCTCTGGAACGACCAGCCGAAGAACTGGGTGCAGTATGTGACCAGAATCAGGCCGAGGAAGATGGGGTTTCGCGTGATGAACTTCACACCCTCGCCCATGTCGGCGAACATCGATGTCTTCTTACGTTCCGCCGCCACGGCAGCGAGCTGGATGAAATAGAGAAGGCAGGCGTTCAGCACGTACCCGAAAGCCGTCAGGTAGAAGAGCGTGGCTGCGCCTAGGAGCGGTTCGCCGCTAATCAGGCGCACTTGCGCCATCAGCAAACCGCCGAGAAATGGTCCCGCGAAGCGTGTACCCGGGTGAATTGTCGCATTGAGCGCCACCGCGTCCATCAAGTCGGCGCGAGGGACAAGCTTGGGAAAGATCGCCTGGCGCGCCGGGTTTTCGAACGACTGCGCCGCGGCCGAAGCCGAGACGATCACCAGCAGATGCCAGACCTCGACACCGCCCGTGATAGTCAGTGTACCGAGGCCCGCCAGTAACGCCATCTGCATTACCTGCACGGCAATCAGCAATCGTCGTTGGTCCAGCTTGTCTGCCAGCGCGCCGCCGACGAAGCTCAGAATGGTCCCCGGGATCGCCCTCGCGAGCCCCGCTGCTCCGAGGAGTACCGCCGAGCCGCTCAGCTCGTAGATCAGCCAGCCCTGGGCGACCCAGAGCATCTGTTGGCCGGCGACCTCCGTCACATAGCCGGACCAGAAGAGCCGGTAGTCTCGATGGCGTAGAGCGGCAGCACCGGGGAGGCGCCAACCACGTTGACTTTGCTTGTCCATCTTCCCTTAGCGTGTTCTTCTGGCCACGTGGCGGATCAACCACCACGAAACCCGAACGTTCTCGATCCTTATTACCTTGGCGCAGCTTATTCTGACGAAGGCTAAGCATCAATCAGCGGTCCGGCTACTAACTGACTCGTTAAGCTCGCTAAGTGCACGTCCGCGATCGATCGACGCGGTGTGGCTAAGCATTCCCTTCATGAGCGCCAAGGAGAAACCGTCGTCAAAACTCTTCGAAAAGCCCTTACTAAATCCCGATAGGTCTAAGAGGACTCATGAGATCTCAGAAGCGTCAAAGGCGTGCAGAGCGTTCCATCAGCACTCAATGATGACCGCAAGCCTAGACCCCTCTGACTTAGTTGAATATGGAGCCAGTGAGCCCCTGCCAAGCCGCTTGTCATTGGAGCTTACCTCTCCTAATCGAACCCGAACATGGCGGCGAGGACAGGCTGAGCCATTACAAGGAGGGACATCGGAGAGGACAGAGGCCGCACCGACTCTGGGGCCCAACGGGCCTCACTGACTTCAGGGCCACGCCCAGGCCTAGCCTGCCATCGACCAAATGGTCGGTATCCTCGCTACGTCGCCGATCGGCTCAACGAACGAACCGGGTATGACGTTCGCACTGCGCAGCGATAGGACGAGAAAGAACCCGATCACGAACCAGGGCAAGAGCTGCGAGCGGTTGATTTCCTGAGTTCGATCTCCCGACAACCGCATGTACAGACCTGTTAAGAGGACCACCGGACCAATGAACATGACACGTCCAAGCTTTACCAAAATGGCCACTTCACCACTCACTTGACTGACGGAAAAGGCAGCCGCGACAACCTGCGGCATGGCGTAGACAGTCATGCCTGCCACGATTCCGTATTGATAATCAGTGAGGTCAATGTTAGTACGAGCAGGAGAGCGTCAGGACCTCGGCCACACCTGCGACAGCAGTCAAGCCAATCGCTGCAGCGATCTCCCTTCGTTCTGCACTCATGATAGCTGCAAATATCCCAGGAGGCATCGAATGAACATCTCCTCAGTACCGGGAATGCGGGCGCTCACGTGACCCAAAAAGCTTTGACTATGCCCATCATAGCGAGCATGCGGCAGGATAGCGCGACTTTGTGCTTCAGAGCGTCAAGCTCATCCGGCATGTTTTCTCCCTTGCTGCCTCAAAGCGCCAAGGGCAGGTCGTATGATCTGCCCTAGTTACGCTCGGTTAAAGGGTGGGAGAGTCCTGTCGTGCCACCAAGTGTGGTTAGGGCCTCGCTGGTCGCCGTTGTAGACCTGGAAGTTCTTGAGCCCCGGCCACGCGAGGTCGA
The DNA here is from genome assembly GCA_009377745.1 of Dehalococcoidia bacterium. Classification (GTDB taxonomy): domain Bacteria; phylum Chloroflexota; class Dehalococcoidia; order DSTF01; family WHTK01; genus WHTK01. The sequence goes on along the minus strand of WHTK01000011.1, from coordinate 31,094 downwards.
AGCGAGAGAAGCCACCCGGCACCATTACCTGATACTGCGCCTTGCCGAGATAGCGCTGAATGTCCTGGACGATCGCCTTTCGCCGGTTCACGTCCGTCTCGCGTCCAGCTCGGGCGATCATAGAGATGACCTCGGGATCACCCGACTGGTCGCCCTTGCCGGCGGCGTCATAGCCGAGGAAGCCTGCACCGCCTGTCTTCGTGTGTCGCCACACGAACGCGGCGACCGGCTCACTGGCGAGAGGCCCGCCCACGATGTACGCCCAGTTCTCGAACTGTCCATTACCGTCGCGAAACTTGGGGTAGTCGAGCTGGGTGTCCATCTGCTTGCGGGTGATTCGGAAGCCCGCCTCAGCGATCATGTTGTCCGAGATTTCCGACTCGCGCGGCCCGTAGATCGTCCCGAAGTTAGAAACGACGTCGATGCCGTTAGCGTGGCCGCCGCCGCCATGAGCCGCTTCGCCTCGGCGATGTCGTGCTTGTAGTACTTGGCATTGGCCCCGAACTCGCTGCCCTTGGGGTCAAGCCAGAAGGGGCCGCCACGCAGTCCGGCCGAGGTCCACATGGTGTCGATCGTGAATCCTTCCCGCTCGTAAGCCTCCCGGTCGCCCAGGACATCGAGGTAAAGGTCGCGGTCGATGGCCATGGAGACTGCCTGCCGGACGCGCTCGTCTCGATAAGGCGATTGACCGTGGGGTTGCCAGCCAAACGCGATGCCGCTGCCGGGGAACGCCGCGGGGGTTGGGCGCTCGTACATGAGCAATTCGGGGATGTCTTTTTTCGTAGCCAGAATATCGTGGCTGCGCACGTCGAAGTATGGAAGCGCGCCGGCTCGGAACTGGCTCAGTCCTGTGGCGTACTCGGTGATAATAGGCACCTCGATGGTGTCGAAGTAAGGGGTGTCCTTCTCCCAGTAGTCGGGATTGCGCTTCCACACCATGCCGGAGGACTGCTCGTAGCTCTCCATCACGTAGGGCCCGAGGCCGATGATGCCCCGGCGCACGTCGTAGCCGTTGTCGGCTTCCTTGGGCAGGAGCCCGAAGTGGCCGTTCAGTGGATTGGCCAGGACATGCAGCATATAGATCGTGGGCTCTTTGAGCTTGATGACGATCGTGCGGCCGTCGGGCGCCGTCATCGAGAGGATTGGCGCGTCCGCGTTAACTTCGTTCGAGTAGGCGGCGCGCAACAGACCCATCCGGCGGAAGCGATCCCAGCTCGCCATCACGTCGGAAGAATCGAAGGCGCGGCCATTCACCGGCGGCTTGTTGTGCCACTTGGCGTTAGGCCGCAGCTTAAGGGTGAGCTGCATCAAGTCCGGCGCGTATTCCCACGACTCCGCCGCGTCACCCTCGACCTCCAGGAACTCCTGAGGCCCCTTGTAGCCGGGCTTCATACGAAGGAACTTGCTGTGCAGATGGTTCTTAAAACTGGTCAGAGGCGAGTTCTGCAGGAAGATATCGAAGTGCGCCGTATCTTCATCGATCGCCCAGCGCTGAGTGCCGCCGCGCTTTGCTTGCGCGGTCGTGTCCTCGGGCTGCGTGACTTGCTTGCTCTGCCCGCCGTCGTCGGTGCTCTCGCCACCGCAGGCGGCTAGCAGACCTGCCCCGATGGCAGCGCTGCCGCCCAGTGCGAGCGCTCGTCGTCGGCCGATGCGTGATGACCTGTAAGTGTCCCAGTAGCTCATGTCGCCTCCCTACGTATTTGATTAAGGCTAGCCGACCAAAGATGCGCCTTCAATACCGCGTGGGAGAGTGCACTATCCGGCGATAGTGTTCTGTCCTGGCCGGTAAGACTGCTCGCCCGCTATGGCCCAGTTAAGTCCGAGCATGTCGAGGATGAAAGCGAGCCTCGACTCAAGTGCGCCAGATATGCGCCCAAGTCGCCCACGTATACGATTGAATTCCTTAGCCATAATGCGGCAGCTCAGGTTCTGCGCCCTAGATTCTGAGTGTGGCGAAGGAGGTTATTCGGGCCGTATTTGTTTTTCAGCTCCACGAGGCGCTCGTAATTGACTCCGAATGATGCCCGAATGCGGTCCTCGGAGTCGGCCGGGCCAAGCTCGTCAATGTACTCGCCTCCGGAGCCAAAGGCCTCGATTTCGGCGCCAAGCTGCCGAGTCCAGGCAATGTTTGCTTCACTCTGATTCGGATCGTCCCAGCCCGAAAGGACGACGGCTGAGTATTGGTCGGCCCTGTGGCCGAAGGCGGTCCTGTCTGGCTCGCCACGCGCCATAGCCCCCGACTTTTGCTGGATGAAAATCACCGTAAACGGCGAAGGCACTTCGGCAAACCGAGTAACCATGGCCTCGATCGCACCATCTTTAATCTCACGCAAGAATGGCGCCTTGACGTAGTAGTTCCGCCCTGTCGGAGCGAGCGGGTCGAACATTGTTTGAACAGCGTTGTATGGCATCGGCTGGATGTGGTCGGCGATAGACGGCCCGAACTCCCTAACAGGTCGAATAACCTTCTCGCCTTCCTCAAGCGAACCGTTATAGCAGACCACTATGCCGACAGCAGGCATGCCCTCCGGTGTGGTGAGGAAACCGAAGCCAGTTGTGAGCTCATCCGGCATGTTGGAGGAGAAGTCACGGTAAAAACGGAGGGCTTCGCGCGCTCGCTCGAATGGATGGATGGCCAGGCCGGCCAAAAGCATGCCGACCGGATAGAGACGGTATTCAAAGGACGTAACGACACCAAAGTTGCCGCCGCCGCCGCGCAGTGCCCAAAAGAGCTCGGGGTTCTCATCCTCGTTAGCCCGGCGAAGCTCTCCATCAGCAGTGATCACATCGAAGGAGATCACGTTGTCGCTGACGAGACCAAACATGCCGCCAAGCCAGCCGATAGCTCCGCCGAGTGTTAGTCCGGAAATACCTGTATCCGAGAATGTGCCACTGGTCATTGCCAGGCCAAAGGCCTGGACCTCGCGGTCGAAGTCAATCCATTTGACGCCCGGTTCCGCACGGGCGGTTCGGTTGGCAGCATCGACGCGGATCGCTTTCATTCGCGAGAAGTCGACCACGAGGCCGTCATCGCAGACAGCGTTACCGCGCAGCAGATTGTGGGCGCCACCGCGCATAGAGAGAAGCACGTCGTGATTCCGGGCGAAATTGACGCAGGCAACAGCATCAGCGGCGCCGGCGCAGCGCGCGATGAGCGCCGAGGTCGGTCTATCAAGCCGTTCCAAACCTTCCGCGAGTCTTCGTACTCCGCATGGTCTGGTGTTATGAGTTCGCCTCGGAGTGCGCTACGGAGCGTCTCGACAGCCTTTTCATCGATAGCGATATTCGTCATCTGAACCGCCTGCCTAAGCTAGCTTTCGTGCCCCCATTTGCTCCCGGAGCGCGAGCGCACCAAGAATAATTGAATCGAAGGACGGCGTGAAGTGCCGCGTTATCCTGAAAGTGTCACTATTGCGTCATCGAGGCGCTTATCAGGCCGGCCAAATGCCGGAGCCAGGTCGAAGAAGTGCCATGTGTGCGCGTGACAAAGCCCCTATTGCTCGTGCTTGCCAGGGCGGTGATGGTAAGCCTCGCCCAGGCTCGCGAGGCCGATCTTTACGAAGGACCAGTCAGAGAAGTCACCACGGCTTCCACCGCCCACGCCGATACCGCCCAACACGTTCTCGTCCTCATCCACAACGACGTAGCCGCCGGCCAGCGTAGTAAACATTGGGTCGTTCCAGTCATGTGGCCCTCGGTGACCATTAGCCTCCATCCGGGCATGGAGCTCCAGGATCCACGAAGTGTCATGCTCGAACTTGACAGCGGCGTAAGCCTTTCGATGGGCTGATTTGTAGACGCGGGCGGCCCGGCCATCCATCGTGGCGCCAGCGATGATGTCGCCGTTTCCGTCCACGACAACACATGCGACGCCGGGTTGACTGTGGGCCTTAGCATGGGCGAAGACCGCGTTGATCACGGCCGTCGCCTCGTCCAGACTTAGTTTCTTCCGCCGCAGCATCTGACAACCACTTTCAGTCTCCAACGACCCCCTGCGCCGCGCAGGGAAGTTAGTCCGCCAAGAGTCGGGCCGACGAGATTCTAGCATCCAATAGCTGGCCGGCCGAAGGAGGCTGCGAAGCTGGCAACTTACCATAGTGTCCATGCGCTGAAAGGCTCTTTGACAGTCCGGCCGGCTAGCGGGATGATCGCGCCGCGATAACTAGCGACGGACGAGGATGGCTCGGGCTAAATACCAGAATGCCCAGGGGCCGATGTATGGCCAAACCGGATAAGTTGGAGGATGCATCAGAATGTTTAAAGTTACCGGTCTCCGGTCCTGAAACCTTAATGCGGATGAGCTTGACGCAATGTTGAGCTTTTATAGAGACAAGCTGGGTATCGAAGAATCCGGACGTCAAACCATCGGTGGTGCCGAAGTTGTACGTCTGCGTGCCGGGGCGCAAGGGATTGGCGTGTTCGACTCCTCCGCTGGCCCCCGGCCTGGCATCCCCCACCATACCTTCGCCTGCGAGGGGCCTGCAGACCCAGACGAGATGACGAGGGAACTGGAAGCGAAGGGGATCACTGTAGAGACAGTTCGGAAAGACCGTGAAGGGATTGGCTATTCCGTGTATGTCGTGGATCCAAGCGGTAATCGCCTAGAGCTGTCTGTTCAGCCTAGCTGAGATACTCCGCGGTGGGCTGGGAAGATGGCTGTGCAACTCAGCCAACCGCCACGATTCAGTCATAGTTAACCATGGCGCAGGCGCCACAACCGTGAACGAAATAGCTGGCCTGCTATTTCGAGGCAGTGTTACGCGCCAATGGAGGCGAGTCGGTGATTTCTAAGGGACGAGGCCGAGCCGTTTGTGGCTCGGCCTCGCTCGAGGGGAGAGCCGGTCGCTGCTACTGGTCAACAATCGGCCTGGCAAGTGTAAGACAGGCGTCAAGATATGTACTACCGGCGGTTGTCGGGCGACTTGTAAACGAGCTCCCGGGTCTGCCTACGGCGCTGCCAAGGTCGCGCGAACCATCCGATACCTCATGGCAGATCGGCAACGCAAGGCAATTCTTCCGGTCCCGTTCCACATCGTCCTGGCCAGCTTCTTGCTTGTTTACGGCAGCTGGATCCAACACCGCGGCGCCTGATGGTTGGACCCACTAGGCACAATGAAGATGGGATGAGAAGGCCTGTCAGCCATCCGGTCGTACAGTGACCGGAGCACGAGCCTTCGGGCAAGGAGGATGGCTGGCATGGCGACTTTGGGACTGGACGTCTCGGACCAGTACACGAACTACTGCCACTTAGATAGCAGTGGAGCGGTCCTTGAAGAGGGCAGGCTCCGGACGACCGAGAGCAGTCTGCGCAAGCGATTTGCTGACTTTGACGGGAGAGTCGTCCTGGAAGCAGGAACTCATTCGCCCTGGATTAGCAGGTTGTTCGCCGAGGCTGGTAACGAAGTCGTCGTTGCGAATCCGCGAAGAGTACAGCTGATCGCTCAGTCGACGCGGAAGAATGACAAGACGGACGCCGAGACGTTGGCTCGTCTGGGTCGTGTGGACCCCCGGGCTCCTGACTCCTGTCATTCACCGAAGCGCGCAGGCTCAGGCCGATCTCGCGCTGATTCGCAGTCGCAATGCCCTGATCTCGGCACGAACGGTGCTCATCAACCACGTTCGTGGAGCAGTGAAGTCTGTGGGAGGCCAGCTCGCCAGTTGTGACTCCACCAGCTTCCATCGAAAGGCGCGCCCGGCATTGCCGGAGTGCTTAGGTCTTTCGATGGGATCTCTGCTCGACGCTATCGAGAAGCTCACGACGGAGATCAAGGCTGCCGACGGCAGAGTGCTCGACTTGATCGAGACTCGATACCCAGAAGCTCTGAACCTGCAGCAAGTGGCTGGCGTCGGGCCTCTGATCTCGTTGGCCTTCATACTGACGATCGGCGATCAAGCTTCTTGGTGAGGAGCTCGTCGCCTTTCGTCAGACCGATGGCAAAGTCGGCGTCGTCGGAGCCCGTTGCGCTCATCGCCGAGCCCACCTCTTCTGGGGACGCAACGAGGAGAACGGTATCCGCTGCGTTTACCACGGCTGGAAGTTCGATTGCCAAGGGCACTGCATAGACATGCCCTCTGAACCGGAGGAGAGTAACTTCAAGGACAAAGTGCGCATCCCAGCCTACCCGACTTATGAAGTTGGCGGCGTGGTCTGGGCCTACCTGGGCCCGCTGGACAAGAAGCCGGCGCCGCCGCTCTTCGCCTGGACCCAAGTCCCACCGGAGCAGCGCGCCATGTCGAAAGTCTGGCAGCAATGCAACTGGCTCCAGGCACTAGAGGGCGGCATCGACACAGCACACACCGCATTCCTCCACAGCGGCCGGCCGCCGCTCTTGCGCGCTGCTGATAGGGCCGCAGGTCGTCCCGAGCGCGACCTCTCACTGTCGCCGACGGTCGAGGTCGTACCCACCGACTACGGCTTCTGTTACGGAGGCATCCGCGAGATCGCGGACACAAGCACCCGGGATGTCCGGGCCTATCACTGGATCATGCCTTTCCACAGCTTCCTCGCGTATGGTGAGAATGGCGGCAACGGCGGCCATATGTGGGTCCCAATGGACGACGAAAACACGATGGGCTACAACCGTAGCGCTCTCTTCAAAGACCCGCCTGAAGAGGCGTCGTTGGGCGCCCCGCGGTGGCAAGGTGGACAGCAGGAGGCCGAGGCCCCACGAGTCACTGACGGACCAGACGCTGCGCTCTGGCTGCGGGACGCACGTCTCCCCGTGGGCAACGGGAACGAATTTGGCGTCGACGTTGACGTGACGAGGAACTTCCGATCCACAAGAAACGCTGACAATCGTTATTTGATCGACCGTGAGCTTCAGAGGACTCAGACGTACAGCGGCATACCAGGAACTAATACGCAAGATCGCGCGATCCAGGAGAGCATGGGTGGAATTGCAGATCGTACGCTTGAGCGCCTGGGGACCACCGACAGGGCAATCATCCATGCTCGGCGGGCCCTGCTAAAGGCCGTAAGGACCGTGCAGGACGGGGGCGAGCCACCTGGAGTAGCCCCGACCTATTACAAAGTCCGCGGCTACCAGGCGACTCTACCCACGAACGTCAACTGGTTCGAGGCCATGAGGGCGAAGTTGTATGACCGAGGAGCGCGTGTGGAGATTGCTCCCTAGCTCGTCATCATTCTTCGGCTCACGCGGCCTGGATCCACCATGCGTTAGCCCACGATCGGCTTCCATGAGAAGGCCTAACCCCGTCAAGGCCAACGTGGGGTGGCCCGTTGCTCTCTCTCCGCCGCGTCTGGGCATTTGCCCCGCTTCCATCCGCACTCTGCATGAGTCGTTGACCCGGTGCCCACTGGGGTACGTTTGCCCTGGCGCTGCAATCTCATAGACGGACACTCGGCGGTCCAGCCGATCGTGCGAGTCGCCCGGTACGCGGCTTCCTCCTGCCCTAAGCTGCCCGGAGAGGGATGTAGACCTCCCCGGTCACCCAGAGCCTGTGCAACAACACTGCTAGTCTTCGAGCGACGGCGACGACTGCTCGTTTCCTGGCGCTCCTGTTGCCAATGCCTGCCTTAGCTAGGCCCCAGCGACGAAGATCCGTATCGGAGCCCCGGAAGCCTAGAATGTACTGGGAACCGTTGACCAGGAGCTGGCGTAGGTACTGATTGCCCGACTTGGAGATCCCCAGCTGCGGATTGCGTTCGCCGGACTCGCGCTGGCGCGGTACCAGACCTAGGTAAGGGCCTATCTGACGGCTCTTCTTGAATCGCTGCGGGTCCCCGATCGTGAGGATGAAGGTCAGGGAAATCAATGGCCCGACCCCAGGTACCTGCTGAAGGACTTGCGCCTCCGGGTAGCGTTCCAGAATGAGACCTTCGATGCTCTTGTCGATCTGCGAAATCTGCTGAGTCAGGTGCGCTATGGCCTCAAGAAGCGGCTTTAGTGCCGGCGCAAGTACGTCCGGGATAGACGGCCCAACCTTCGTATGGAACATGTAAGCGTCGCAGGTGGGAAGTCTGGCTCCACTCGACTTCACTGCACCTCGAACATGATTGATCAGGAGTGTCCGAGAGGCGACAAGAGCGCTCCGTGCCCTGATGAGCGATAAAGTCGGCCTGGGCCTGGGCCGTCCTGTGAGTTATCGGGCTCAGCAGGTGAACGTCGGCCCTGCCTAATCGGGCAAGGGTCTCAGCATCAGAGCGATCGGTCTTGCGCACGCTTTCAGCAATCAGGCGAACCCTGCCGGGATTAGCCACGACGACGTCGTGCCCAAGGTCCTCTAGTAAGCGGCTCATCCAAGGAGAATGGGTGCCGACCTCGAGAATAACGCGACTTCGTGGTAGTGGGGCTGAAGCGCTGCTCAAGGACAGCTTGGGTGGGTCCGCACCTTGCCCTCCTCAACGACCTCACCCCGCTCGTCCAAGAAGCAGAGGCTGCTGGACCTGTCCGAAACGTCGAGTCCAACCGTCAATCCCCTCCAAGAAATCTCCGGTGCCGTGGTGTCTTCACGCTGGTCATCCCTTTCTGCGCATCTAGCGCTGCCTTTGGGACACCTTACGTGAGCCCGCGGGAAACCGGCCTTCTCATCCCATCTCATAGTGTTCGTCTGGGGCAGCTTCTTCTAAGTACTCGAGCTCTGAACCGCGTTGCTAGTACCCGCGTGCTTACAATTGTGCCCAAATGGCTCGAGGCGACATAGGCTTCATCGACCGGTTGGATGCGGGACCTCACGAGGCTGCACGAGCGGGTGGCAAAGGCGCAGCGCTCTCGCGGCTTGTTGCGGGAGGCTTTGCCGTCCCTCAAGGCTTTGTAATTAACACCATCGCGTTTCAGCACTTTGTAGCCGAGACTGGATTGGCCAACGAAACTACTCGCCTACTCCCGTCACCCGCTGTATACGATCGGAACAAGCAGGTGGCTGCCGCGTCGGCGCTGCACACGAAGGCCCTCGAAGCAGTCGTGCCTCTAGATCTACGAGATGAAGTGCTTGCTGCCTACGCTGAGCTGCAGCGAAAAGGCATAGCAGCTGTCGCGGTCCCTCATCTGCGACCGGTGAGGACGGCGCCCGGCAATCCTTCGCCGGACTCTTCGATACGTATCTGAACGTAGCAGGTCCGGAGGCGCTTATCGACGCCCTGCGCCGCTGCTACGCGTCCGTCTGGTCAGAGCGAGTACATAGCTACACGGCCCGGAGCGGCAAGAGCACGGTGGGTGATATGGCGGTTGTTGTCATGCAAATGGTCCCGGCAGCGATCTCAGGCGTCGCGTTCACAGCTAACCCGATAACCGGCGCCCTCGACCAGGTTTTGATCAACGCCACGTGGGGGCTAGGCGAAGCTATCGTCTCTGGCAGCGTGACGCCGGATAGCTACATATTCGCGAAAGACACTCTGGCCCTTCTGGAGCGGGAGGTATCGACGAAGGAGGTCGGAGTCGCAACTCCGTGATGAGCTTGTCGCGTGCTTCACTACGCGCGCCGTGTCTGGCTGCCGGCCGCAAGCTCGTCGCAATCGGGGCGATCAAACAGGTGGACGACGTCTTCTTTCTTACGTTCTCGGAGATCGAGGCTGCTGGACGGGGTGAGCGCGAGGACCTCGACGCCCGCATACAGGCGCGCCGGGCAGATTACGAGCTGTGGCGTGAACTTTTGCCGCCGCACACGATCGGGGGACAGAGTCCTGAGGCTTCCGATGACGTTAGCGAGCTCAAGGGCGTGGGCGCTAGCAGAGGTAGCGCTCGCGGCAGGGCCCGGGTAATCCTGCATCTTACCGATGGCGATCGTTTGCAGCCCGGCGAAATCCTCGTCACGCGCTCGACTACCAGCGCCTGGACGCCGCTCTTTCTCAACGCTGCAGCCATCGTTACAGATTCGGGCGGGATGCTCTCGCACTGCGCCGTTGTCGCGCGCGAGTATCAGCTTCCCGCTGTTGTCGGCACGTACATTGCCACGCGCCTCATAGCCGATGGTGACGATTTGGAGGTCGATGGCTCTACGGGCATCGTCAAATTTGTGAGAGACTGAGCGGCCAATCCCGCAATTGGTCCCATTGCACCTCGAGGAGAACGCGGCCTTCGCAGGACTATATGGTCATAGGGTCAGCGGGCTGTTGTCTGGCTGGTCGTGAATCTCTCTTCTTCCTCCGGGCGCTGGTTACGGAACTGGAGCATTAGAAGCAGATCGTAAAGAGCCTTGATGACGCCAGCGAGTAGGAGCGGCCAGCCGAAGGAACTCAGGCTTAGCAAATAGCCACCCACCGCTGGTGCCAGAGCTGAGGCAAGACTCCGGGGGACATTCGTGACGCTCGCTGCGGCCACCCTTTCCTCAGGCGGCACCATTGCCATCACGTAGGACTGGCGTGCCGGCACGTCCATCTGGGATAGCGCCATCCGCGCAAGCAGAAACGCGACCGCCAAAGGCGCGGTTGGCATGAAAGCTGCAAGCACGAGGAACAAGTTTGAGGGTAGGTGCGTATAGACCATCGTCCGGATGAGGCCGATGCGCGCTGCCAGCCAGGCCGAAACCAGCTGCGAGAAGGCGGAGAGCAGGCCGGCGGCGAAGAAGATGGCGCCTGCTGTCTCGACTGAGAGCGAGTAGCGCTCAAAAAGCCAGAGCGCAAGTAGAGACTGGACAACGAAGCCGCCACCGAACGCGTCGATGCTAAATAGTGCAGCCAGACGCAAGACGATGCCGCGTGACTTCGATAGCGGCCCTGAGACCTGCGTCTTGTCCACGTCGAGTTCGGGCGACAGGCCGCGGTAGAGGAAGGCAATGAGTATCGCAGCCAGCGCGTACAGCACAAAGCCGCTGCGCTGCGCGTCGAGCAGGTCAAGATCCTGGGTCTTAGCAATTACGATCGGCAGGCCGCTGAGTAGGGCGCCGCAGGCCCCGCAGAAGATGCCGGCCAGGTTGTAGCGCGCAAACAAGGCCGTCCGGCTCGACGGCGTCACTGTCCGCGTCAGGAGCGCCTGCTCTGTGGGTAGGAAGACACTCACGTCCCCGGCCGACGGGTTCAGGGTGCCAGCAATCGCGATGAGCAACAGGGGCCAGAATGACGTGACGCCGGCGAAGCCAAGACCCGTGGCCAGCATGAGACCGCAAGCGACGAGGAGGATGCGCCGTGGGTTTATTCGCTGGCCGAAGAGTCCGACACCCAGTGTCAGCGCGGCCGAGCCGAGCAAAGTCCCCGTGATTAGGACGCCGATCTCGCTCGGCGAGAATCCTAAGTCTCTCAGGTAGCTTGCGAGGAGGACGCTAACCGCGCCATCGACGAGACCACGCAGACCTCGAGCAAGGACCAGCCGCCGTGCATCCGCCGTAGCTCCCGCAGGAATGAGGAGGCCGAGAATTCGCGAAGGCATCGTAGCGAGAACTCTAGCATTAGGCAGCTACGTCCCGAGACAGCACACGATTTGGTCATAGTTATCCATGGCGCGTGTGCGCCACAACCGTGAACGAAATAGCTGGCCTGCTATTTCGAGGCAGTGTCCGGGAACAACGTTGCCCCTCGCCGCACGTTATCGCATGATTTCGCTAGCCCCGCCGTTGATACGGCATGCCATTCAAATCAACCTTAGACCTGTACTCGAACATCGTGTTGCCACGTCTGGCCGAAGGGCCGAAGACGCTGGAGCAACTCGATGTTCCGTGCTACGCCCTCAAGCACCTGCAGGGCACGACTTAGTCGCCGTGCGGCCCTACCGCGTCGACTCAATGGCTATCGAAGTCTGGTTTCTCAAGGAGGACTTGGAGCTGCTGCGTGAGGCTGGGCTTGTGGAGCCGCGGCGCCGACACTGTTGGGAGCTGACGGAGGAGGACTTCGCGCCGGCCTAGCTCACATACTTTGACAGTCGCGTGACGATATCCCCGTCCTTTTTCACGTCGTGGAATTGCGCCTCCTTCACGTCGAGCCACTCTAATGACTTTCCCGAGTGCTGGCATTCAGGAGCAGGGCAAGGAATAGGAACAAGTAGGCGACCTCGGGATCATTGGCGTCGAGTACCCAGCCTCGATTGTGACACGTCCGGCAGTCGACAAGATCTGTCATCGTGAATTTAACGGCGCCCGTTCTACGCGCCCGTTTAGGTCTGACTCCTAAGCTCATCGACCACGGCACTCGCCAATACTTCTCTGGGTTCTTCTCCACCGACGATTCTGGCCGTCTCAAGATCCGTCGATGCACTGCTATCGAGGGTGAAACGCAAGGTTGACTCGGTCCCGCCCTCGAGTTTCTGAACATCAACAGTGGACACCTGCAAGTCGCGCCCGGGAAGGCCTGCGTCACCAAGACAAAGATGGCGTGCTCCCGTTCTGAAGGAGTCATTGGCCCTCCACTGGGGGTGGCAGGGGAACTGCCAGCGGAGCGCTGTTCGCGGCTTGCTACCATCTCCGCCTCCATGCGACGCGAGTCGAGCTTTGCTCCTCCTCACTCTGCCTTGTTTCCAAGCCTCTCATCGGCTCTTGGCGCTTCTTCTTGCCGCCGAAGAGATCTTTCAGGATATTCATCTCGTCCTCCTTATCCTGCGCACGCGCTGAATTCTAGCTAAATCGACGTTAGCTTGCGGAGGAGGAGTCGATTCTGTTCTCCACAAAGGTTTCGGTTGGGTCGAGGCTGCGCGGCGCGCACCTCACAGGCAAACTAGTAGGGCTCCGATGCGTCCGCCGTTAACGGGCGGCCCTAGAAACTTTTACATCCGCTGTCATTGGTGGAGGCCTAATCCGCGAGCACATCTGAAACTGCCATGTTAGGTCCCACGCGGCGAAATTTGTTTCCCTTGCGGGCTCCTTGCGTAGCTTCAACCTGGAGGTACAGAAATGCGAATCTTGGTCACACTGGCGAGTTTATTTCTGGCTTTCCTATTGTTCATGACGGGAGCGCGGTTCCTAATCTTTCTCTTCAACGTTGACCGCGCAAATGAAATTGTCGACTGGATTTTGCGCAAGAGTGACTTTTGGGTGAAGCCGTTCTTCAACCTGTTCGGCAACCGGGGCCTCGAGGAGACCGGCGGCTTCTTTGAGCCAACCTCCCTCATTGCCTTCCTCGTCTACTTGGTTGTTGGCGGCCTGATAATCGGTCTGCTGCGCTCGTGTGCCGCCGGTTGGGGTGGCGGCTGGGGCAGGCTTCATCGCGCTTAGGCTATCGACTTAGCGGGAGTTACTGGCCGCAGATAGCTAAATCTGGCCTTGCGCCGGTGCTTTCCGCCAATTGGGCATTCCGGCCGTGTTCGGGCGTCTTGGCTCGGTTTTGGCCCTTAGCACGTCCTCCATGGACGTAGCTCGTCAGTCCGTGCTACGCGGTGTCAAGCCACTCTTGCGAACATAACTCGAAGTTCCGTTAGCATTGAGCTATGGCACATCCGGCCGCTGAAAAGGTCCGCGTCGGCACCGCCGGCTGGACTGATCCGACACTGCTGAAGTCCGGCCGGTTTTATCCACCCGAGGCTAAGACACCGGAACAGCGCCTGCGCTTTTACGCGAGCCAATTCTCGATCGTGGAAGTTGACAGCAGCTTCTACGCGATGCCCTCACACGACAAGGCTCTAGCCTGGGCGGCGAGGACTTCCGACGACTTCCAGTTCGACGTCAAGGCGTTCCGCATCTTCACGCTGCATCAGACGCCCCTCAACCTACCCAAGGTGCTACGAGAGGATCTCGAACCACGTGGGAACAAAGCCGGCAACGTCTACTACTCAGACCTTAGCGACGACGAGAAGGCCGAGCTGTGGCAAATCTTCAAGGACGCGCTGGCGCCGCTGCGTTCAGCCAACAAGCTGGGCTACCTGCTCTTCCAGTTCCCGGCCTGGGAGTTCAAGAACGAGCACAACCTCGCCGTTGTCCGCTTTCACGGCCGCAATGCAGACACCTGGATGAAGAAGACCCAGACCGCTGCGGAGCGGTTTAACTACCTGTACTCGGAGGAAGAGATAAGCGAGCTGGCCGAGCGCACGCGAGAGCTTGCCTCCAAGACGAGGCAGGTCCACGCCATGTTTAACAACTGCTACGAGGACAAGGCGCAGCGGAATGCCCGCCAATTGATCGCCATGCTTGCTGGTCGGTAAGGGTCGCGGGCTCCGCTAGAACAGAAAGAACAGGATAGGTAGAAGGGCGCCGAGCGCGAGCAAGACATCACCCGGCGAGGCTCGCAGGAAGGGGCCGAGTGGTATTCGGTCCGCCAGCACTAGCAGCCGATGGTCGCTGTTCGCGACCATATGTTGGCGAGGATCGGCCAGTTCTTGATCTTCCCGAATGCCAATGACGGGGATCCTGCCGCGGTTTACGAGTGCCACGGCGCCGTTGAGAACAGCGCCGAGGACGCCGAGCGCTAGAGGCCAAGACGCCAGGCCCGTTAGCACCAAGCCGAGCGCGATAACACAGACGACTAGAGTTTTCAGGTTCGCCGGCCTCCTACCCAGTGTGCCAATTTCCTCTTGGAGTTTCGCGGCCATGCGGTGAAGGTGCAAGAAACCGCACCTCCGAGGAGTGGGCATGGCTGCAAAGAAGATGAGCTTCAGTGAACGCGTGTCTACGGCCCTGAAGCTGGCGACGAGCCAGAGGACGGACTACGAGGTAAGCTCAGGCGAAGAGGTCGCTCGGCTCGTCAACCGCTTCCATCGTCAGGTCGTGCAGCGTTTCAAAGAAGCATGCGAGGCCTCAGATGGACAGCTGCGCTTCTGGCAGGGCAAGAACGGCAGCTACTCCAACGACGCTTACCGTCTGAGCATTGCGGCGCGTCTGCTCCGGCTGGAATCCGGAGTGTCTGGCCCAATCTTGACGGCCTGACCGGCCTGGCGGCAATCGTGCTGGCAAGTGTCTCAAGTTCATTGGATTAATGGATAGATCGATCTATTGACAACTCGTGGGGGTCAAATCCATTCTTACCCTGGTTCGACCGCAGCGAAGACATCAGCATGGGCCGCAGGCAAATTCTCCGATCCGCAAGAGAGAAAATGACCGCACCAACCTGGTTGCCCAGATACGCCCGCACCGTTACGAGGAGGCGTTTCCTCCAGGGATCCGTGGCCGGGGCTAGCGGCGCCTTTCTCCTGGCCTGTGGTGGAGATGACGATGGAGGTGACTTGGCGGCAGGCGTAAAACGAAACCCAGGCGCTGTCCTTTATGACCGCGATTACCATCTGTGGCCCGAAGAAAGCAGTAACGCAGTTCCCGGCGGCACTTATGCCGACAGCGAAGGCGTGGACAACGAGCAAGGCTACGACATCTTTTGGGGTAGCGCTCTAGTTACAGCTCCTGAGACCTATGAATTCCTCATTCGCCGAAACCGCGCGCCCGGGGTGGCCGTAGGAAGCCTAGAGTACAACACGCCGCAACCCGGCTTAGCGTCGTCTTACGAGGTGTCCCAGGACGGTCTGGCAGTGACATTCAAGTTGCGCCCGGGGGTCAAGTTCCATCGCAAGGCGCCCGTAAATGGCCGAGAGATGAACATCGACGACTGGCGCACCTCCGTCCAGCGCTTCGAGGCGATGCACCCCCACGCAACCGAGTGGCTCGAACTTCGCGACAAGGTGGAGTTCCCTGATACGCGGACAATGGTCGTCCGCCTCAAGGAGCCGTATGCACCTTTCGTAATCCGATCCACCGAGGGCACCATCGGCTTCTCACCAGCGATCATGCCCCGCGAACTGCATGAAAAGGTGGAGTTAGCCGCCACGGTTGCGGCCGGCACCAACTTCCGGGAGCTAGTTGACCACCAGCCCAGCCGTTACTTGGCTTACGAGCGGTTTGACGATTACTGGGACGGTAAGCCGTTCATAGATCGCTGGGTGGAGTACAACATCCCGGAGCCTGCGAACAAATCCGCGCAGTTCCTTACCCAGAACATCATCAGTTTCATACCGACGATGCGTGAAGTCCTGCAGATCCGTACGTCGGCGCCAGAGGCGATGATTATCGCGGACCAGATCAGCACAACCGACATGCAACGCTTCATCTATGGACGGCAAGAAGCAAACACGGCGCCTTGGAAGGACGCACGGGTCCGCATTGCCCTACACCGAGCAATGAATTGGGATGGCCTCCTCGGCTTGCGCTCCAACCGGGATGAGTTCCGGAGCCGCGGCATCGAAGTCGAGGCCGACTTCGCAACCCATGTACCATTCGACCCGCTATTCTGGCTCGATCCGCGCAAGAACGAGCTTGGCCCGCAGTCGGAAAACTACCTTTACAACGTGGCTGAGGCTAAGAAGCTTGTGACAGCCGCCGGCTATCCGAACGGGATCGAAATGATCATCAACTCGCGTAACACGACATTCCAAGGTAGCGACGACTGGACTGTCTACAAAAGCGAGATGGAGAACAGCGGCGTCGTGCGATTCGAGCTACGAGAATATAGGACGTCCACCGACTACCTCAACAACGTCGTCCGCAGCAATAATTTCAAAGGCATGAGCTTCTTGCAGAGTGGCGGCGGCGACACCGACGCCGATTACCACCTCACCCGCCAGTTCCACAGTCGCGGTACCGCAACGGCCTACTCTAGCCCTGAGATGGACCGGTTAATCGAAGCTCAGCGGCGGGAGCGCGACATCCTGAAGCGCGCTGAGGTTATTAAGGACATCCAGAAGTTGGCCGCGACGCAGTGGCCCGTGGGACCTGGCAGCCATCGCCATGCTCCGTTCCGGCTCGAGTGGCCGTGGCTGCGAAATGCCTCCTACCCGCAGGTCAGTTGGGGGCACAAGAGGTGGTTGGATCCTGCGATGCCGCGCAGAGACCGTCGAGCTTGAGATTCCGCGAGGCGACTGCGCATGCGCTGATTGCCGTCGCCCCAACAAGGCTGAGGACTTCCAGGGGAATCAGATTCTGCAGTATCGCTGGCGGTCCCGCATAGCTCTCAGCTAACGACTGAACGCGATGGTCCGGCCGTCCGGCGACCACGTAGGCTGGGAGCCTTGCGTCAGGCGTCGCGGCCGCGACTCTCCCTCCGTCTCAACCACAAAAATCTGAGGTGGCTCCGACGGCTCGGACGTCGCGTAGGCGATGTGTGTTCCGCCGGGCGACCAAGCGAAGCCAAAGACGTTGGGCGCTTCGGCTAGCACCCGCTCGCCTGTGCCATCTGGGCTGGCTGTCACTAGCTGGCGGGGTGTGTTGGGGGGCAGGAGGAGCGTACCGGGCGGAGGGTCGCTGGCAGTTCGCAGGAACGCTACCGAACTGCCGTCCGGCGACCACTCGAGACCTCCGGCGCGCGCGATTTCAGCTACTGGCGTCATGCCAGCGCCGAGGATGCGCGTGGTGCCTGCTGGTCCAAGCGTCTGGCCGGTTTCGAAGGCGAGGTGCCTGCCGTCCGGCGACCACTCCGGGTTCATGGCGCCCGCGACGAGGAGCGACGTTGCGCCGCTCGCCACGGAGGTGCTGGAGACGTGGCAGCTGGGCATCCCGGCCTCGCCTCTGTGGTAGGCCACCGAGTTGCTGTCGGCCGACCACGACGGCGCCCCGCCGAACCCTAAGTGTCGTACCTGCGTCGATGGCCTGTCCTCCGCCACGAAGACGCCCCGCGGGACCTGCGATCCGAACGCGACCTTCGTGCCATCCGGCGACCACTCCGGCCCGCGACCCGTCTCGCAGATCAGGAGCACGTCGCCGACGCCGTAGGTGCCCAGCCGGTTGATGCGGCTCGCGTCCGGCGCCATCGAAAAGACGTGGCCGCCGAATCCCAGTCCGAAGCTCTGACCGAAGGTGAAAGCAATGCGGTTGCTCGCCGCCGACCATGTGGGCGCAAAGCCGGGGCCGACGTAGCGCTCGCTCTGCCCGTCGGCGTCGATGGTGTAGATCCCGCTGCCGCCGCCAAGCGTGTCGAAAGCGATGTGCCGTCCTGTGGGCGACCAGACGACGTCGTTGATAGCCGGCAGCTGGGCGGCCAGCAGCGGGCGCTCCGCGCCGGTGCGGACGTCAACCACCCAGAGCTCCCCGTCGCGAACGAAGGAGAGGAACTCCCCGTCGGGCGACCAGCTCGGGTTCGACCCGGCGCCCAGCTCGATGGCTTGACCGGTGCCTGCGTCCTGCACGAGCAGGCGTGTGCTTGCAGCCTCACCGTCGAAGGTCTGCTCGACGCCGGCAATCGACCGGCTGTGCGGCGCCCAAATCGTCTCGCTGGCGAACCGCAGGCGTTGCAGCTCATCGCCCGTCTCAGCGTTGCGCACCGAGAGCCAGGAACTATCGCCGCTTTCATCGTGCGTCCAGACAACAATCATCGCGCCGTCGGGCGACCACCTCGGGAAGCTGACCTGCCCGGCAACCAGGAGCCGGTGCGCGCCGCTCTCGATGTCTGTCAAGTAGACGCCGCCTGGACCGCCGTCCGGCCCCACCGGCTGCCAGGGCTGCACGATCTGCCGGCCGTCGGGCGACCAATCTCCGGAGCCGCCGAAGCCAGCGTGCATGGCACTAAAGCTGCTCGTCGCCGGATCAACCAGCGCCACCGCCTGCTGGTCATTCGCCTCCGTCTGTACCGAGATCTTGCCGGTCGCCAGCCAGTCCAACTCCCAGAAACGCCCCTCGAGCTCGCCGGAGCGGGCGCCCGACTGCTCGTCGTAAATGCTGAGCCAGGTCGTGCGGTAGTCCGACGGCGTCCGCAGCAGGGCCAGCGATGTCCCGTCCGGCGACCAATCGAACCGGGGCGACATCTGTACGATGTCAGAGTGCTCACGCAGGTCCTCGATCCGCGTCACAACTCCAGTCTCTATGTCGAGCGTGTAGAGGCCGGGATAAAGGCTGAAGGGGCTGTCGTAGCCGCCGAGAGAGGCCTCGCCGGGCAGGCAGCGTGCCTCGAAGACGCCCGCCTCCGAGGGCCGCCAGCCGTCCGGATATACTGCATTTACACGATAGAAGTGCGGCAGGTTCGCTAGGATGCCTTCCCACACCACACCCGTTGCGGTCGGCGGCAGCGGTCCGGTGCCTAGGAAGGTCCCCGGCTCGAATCCGTCGCTCCACAGCGAGATGTCCAGCCACCACTCGATCGGCAGCTGCTCCGGCTGCGCCCAGGTGAACTCGACGCTAGTCGTCGACGGACCAGTACAGGTAGGGTTCGCGCTGAGCGACGCTGCTGCCGCCGTGGACGGCACGCCGGCCGAAGCGGCTAGCAACGCAACAGCAACAAAGACGAGTAGCGCATAAACCAAGGCGCAAGAGAGACACGGCCTCCTTAGACTGATCACGCGCTTCCAGGCGTATTACTTCTACCCGCTTCTTACTCTTGAGGCCCTCGGCATCAGAGTGGCGAGCATTCGAGCCTTGCTCTCGGGAAGAACCAAGTATCCTCTCGCAGAAGCGGTAGGAATCGGCCTGCACCTCGTCCTCTACACGGGGCTAATCTTCTATGCCATGCCGCCAGGCCAAGCCTTGCTATTCATTTTGGTTCACCAAGGTCTAACGAGCTTGTATCTGGGCATGGTCTTCGCCCCCAATCACAATGGCATGCCTATTCCCGACCCATCGGTCAGCATGGATTTCCTGCAGCGTCAGGTCCTTTCGAGCCGCAACATCAAGCCAAGTCCACTCACAGACTTCCTCTACGGTGGCTTGAACTATCAGATTGAGCACCATCTTTTCCCGAGGATTCCGCGAAACAAGTTGAAGGAAGCTCGAATCATAGTCAGACAATTCTGTATGGATCTTTCAATTCCCTACCATGAAACCAGTGTCGGACGAGCGTATTGGGAGGTCACCCGCTATTTCCACCGCATGGCGGTTCCTCTGCGCGAATCAGGTTCAGAATCAGACCTTGGGAATGCTCGCGGAAGGCTTCTGGGCCCAGCAAACCAGGTAGTAACGCTGGCTACGACGCATGTACAGCGAGTAGAGGTGGCCAGCCAGCCAGGCACGCAGATACTCGTGGAATTTGAGGCTTCCAGCTCGCCAGGCCTTGGCCGGCCAGCGTCTTAGCCGCCGACCACAACTTCGGGAGCATTCCTCCGTGAAATCCAGTACATGTGGCTTCTCAAAGCCTGCTCTGGCGAGAAGCCCTTCATAAGCGATTGGTCCGCCCACATAGTTAGCTTTCTTGGCCCTCGTTAGCCAGCCCAGAATGTCAGATAGCACCAGCCGGCCGCCCGGCTTTAACACGCGCAAAGCCTCGCGGAAGAATTGCTCCCGCGTCACGAAGTGGAATGCGGACTCGACGCACAAAATGTTGTCGAACGAATTGTCAGGAAAGTCCAACTTCGCGGCATCCATGTTTAGAAAGCGACAACCTGGAGCGTTTTGTCTTGCCCGCTCGAGCTGTCGGTCCGATATGTTGATTGCCGTTACTTCCGTTGGCTGGTAGTAGTTGAGCAAGTGCCGGGTGGACGCTCCCAAGCCGCACGCAACATCAAGGATCGTCCCGCTCTTCTCCGGAATGCGGTCTAGTAGCGTCTTCATCAGGTTTTCGCAGGCTTGGTGCTGCGAATCAGTCTCATTCGTAGAGTAGCCATAGTTGTAATAATCGCTATGCCCGAAGAAGGCGGAGTGGAGGGGATCGATCATCCATTTGTCATAGCCGGAGAGGCGGTCGGACCTCGTCTCATCGACAAGAACCTTGGGGCCCGTCGTTGGTTGGTTCATGTTGACTCCAAGCAGTTTCGATGATTGTCGCATCTCCATGCCACTATGACTGAATAGTCTTGGCAATTGCGTGAGGCGCAAAGGAAGCTGGTCGTAAGAGGAAGGCGGTTCGACCGCGCTGGACACTCACTTGTGTTAAGTTGGCACGGCAAGCATGGCTAATCCATTGGCGTTCATTAGCTTCGACCTAGAGCACGACGAGAACGAGCGTGCACAATTCTGCGACCAGCTGGCAAACTCGCCCACGCGCTTCTCTGTGGACGACTGGTCGGCAAGGCTGGGAACGGCCGGATCCGACCGAGAAAAAGCTGTCCAGGGACGAATCGGGCGGTGTGACCTAATGATCGTTCTCATTGGGAAGAAGATGGGCTCGTCAAGTAACGTTGCGACCGAGATTCAGCTCGCCAAGAAGTCGAACGTGCCATTCTTGGGGGTTCTCATTGGCGGAGCAGATGAAAGCTCTGATTTGCCCGTTGGCCTTGCCGCCAACCGAGCTGTCCCGTTGGACTGGTCACGCATAGCCTCTGCCGTGGATCAACTGATGGGCGAAGGCAAGCACCACAAATTCATCTAAGGCTCTGACTTACTCATCTGCATCTCTCGACCGTGTACACACGCTGACTTCAGCGTAAGAAACGTATGGCCAATGCATCAAACATAGCGACTGTGGTGGATGTAGTTCGTCCTCGAGTTCACAAGCGCTCAACGGCGCGGACTCGTCGGGGGTTGGGCTGAGGATTACCAGCGGGATTGTCCGGCTGGTTCGCTCCTGATACTTACCGTAGCCGGGCCACAGGCGCAACACCTTCGGCCAGAGCCGCTCGCGTCCTCGCTGGTCGCCTTGCGGGCGGCGACCCCTGCAGCCCGTCCGTCGATCGTGATCTGCGCCTGATGGTGGCTCTCAAGGTTCCAGAACCAGCTGGCTGTTGATCCCGGCCGCCGTAGGAGGCGATGATGACCAGATCCTGACCGTCTCGCAGGTAGACCAGCGGCGTCGTGCGGCGCCTGCGGCTCTTCCTACCCCTGGTTGTTAGGAGCAAGATCGGGAGGCTGCCGAGCCGACCGCCAACGCGGCCCTGGGTCAATCTGTAGACGAGCGCGTGCAGCGTCGAGACTGCCTTGATGATGTAAGGCCGCGGTGGTTTCCTGGACACGCCCAATTATGCGCCGTTCAAGTCGGACGGCGATGGACACTATCGCCCGATAGTTTCAGGCTTCAAATCAGCCGCTGCGCTGGAGCGGCGTCTCAATGGCTACGTAGTATCCTAGTCTCGTCGGAAGTGAGTGTAAGGAATTAGGCCCTGAGCCTCAGATTGGCTCGGTGACCGCGAGGCCGATTCGATGGCAGACAAGCATACCGGCCCGGACAAGCCAGTGGCGCTCCACTTCACGGTCCAGGCAGTCGAGAAACTCAACGAGGTCGTCGCCGGTCAGCCGAAGCCGGTCGCCGGCCTACGCCTGCAGCTCACCGGTCGCCCGCAGGGCGACTTTGAGCACTTGCTGAGCATCGTCGAGGAGGGCCAGGAAGACGCGGGCGATGTGCGGGTCGAAGTCGGCGGTCTATCCGTCCCGGTGTTCGTCGAGGGCCGTAATATAGCTTATCTGAACGGTTTGAAGATCCAATACGAGTACAAGGGACCGGACCGCAGCGGTCTCGAGTACGCCAACCCGAACCCGCTCTGGCTTGGCGAGGCGGAGATGGCGATCCAGGAGATCATCGAGACGGAGCTGAATCCGCAGATCGCCGCTCATGGAGGTTTCATTAGCCTCCTCGCCGTCGAGGGAAACACCGCCTACATCCAGATGGGCGGCGGCTGCCAGGGCTGCGGCATGGCTGACGTCACGCTTAAGCAAGGCGTCGAAGCCTCGATTATCGGCGTCGTGCCGGGCATCGAGCACGTAGTCGACAACACAGACCACGCCTCTGGAACCAATCCCTACTACGAGCCATCGAAGAAATAGCCAGGGAGCGTTATGAAGATCCTCCTCGTATCGACCTATGAGTTGGGCCATCAACCCCTAGGCCTTGCCGCGCCGGCCGCAGTCCTGCGCGCCCGCGGCCACGAAGTCGCCTGCCTCGACCTGTCCATCGAATCGGCGGCATTGGGCACCTTTGCGGATGCAGGCCTCATCGCGATTTCAGTCCCAATGCATACCGCCTCCCGTCTCGGCGTCGAGCTCGCCAGACGCGTGCGGCGCTTGAACGGGGCAAGGCACATCGCCTTCTACGGCCTCTACGCGACGCCTCTAAACGACCACCTCATCCACTCCGGTCTAGCCGATTCGGTGATCGGTGGCGAGTACGAGATCGGACTCGCCGCTCTCGCCGACCGACTCGGTGCCGATGAGTACAATTCGGAGTCGCCGCCGGCAGGTGTAGGGGCGCTGCCTCTCTTCGAACGCCAGCTATTCCCCGTGCCAGACCGAAGCGGTCTGCCCGGCCTCAACGCCTATGCTCAGCTCAATCTCGACGGCGAGCTGCGTCTTGCCGGTTATGTTGAAGCATCCCGCGGCTGCGCCCATACCTGCACGCATTGCCCGATTACGCCCGTCTACGGTGGACGCCTGCGCTTAGTCCAGAAAGATACGGTGCTGGCCGACGCCGACCAGCTCATATCCGCCGGCGCCCGTCACATCACATTCGGTGACCCAGACTTCTTCAACGCTGTGCCTCACTCGCTGGAAATCGCCGAGACATTGCACCAGCGCCATCCGGAGCTCAGCTTTGACGCGACAATCAAAGTCGAGCACCTGCTGGAGCATTCCGGGCTCCTGCCCCGCCTGCGTAGCCTCGGCTGCCTCTTTATCACCTCCGCCTTTGAGTCGACGGACGATGGCGTCCTGCGGCTGCTCGCGAAGGGTCACACGCGCGCCGACCTCGGCGAAGCGCTGGCGCTAACCGAGGCAGCAGGCATCGCGCTACGGCCGACCTGGGTCGCCTTTACGCCCTGGACCACGTCTGAATGCTTCCTTGACCTCCTGGACTTCATCGAGACGCGTGGCTTGGTGAACGCCGTCCAGCCGGTGCAGTACGCCCTGCGGCTGCTCCTGCCGCCCGGCTCGCCGTTGATCGAGGTCATTGGCGGCGAAGGACGCCTGGGTGGGTTTGACGAGGAGCGGCTTACCTATCAGTGGACGAACCCGGACAGCCGCCTCGATGACCTGCAGGCCGAGATCGCAGGTATCGTCGAAAACGCGGCTGGCTGCGAGGAATGTGACGATGCGGAATCCTCCGAAACCACCTTCCTCCGTGTGAAGCAGGCTGCGCGGAGAATGCTGGCCGGCGACCTAGGCGCGATCACGCTACGGCCGCAACCCCCCAAGCCCGTGCCAGGCCTTACAGAGACCTGGTTCTGCTGCGCCGAGCCGACGACGGCCCAGTTGGCGCCGTTGGACGAAGCCCTCGGCATCTACCCAGAGCAATTGCCGGTCATTTCTAGGTAATGAGGTGAGTGGGGAATCTGGCCAGTTAAAGAATCCCGTCCCACGATGGAGCATGCTCCCTAGTCGATGGCGAAGCGCAGGCGCGAGTGGGCTTCACGCAGCGCCTGCTCAACGGCTGATGGGCTGGCGCCGCGGGCGAAGATGAAGCCGAGATAGGCGCTGCCCTCTGGCAACGGTACGACTTCGCCACCGAGGTGAATCGTGATCGTAATCGATTCGACAAGTGGCACGGCCTTCGCCGTTTCGAGGCCCTCAACGCTGTGAAGGACGCCCTTCGTCTTAATCGGAATCATCATTACGCCCGCGGCGTGCGATTCGCGCTCGAACGATGGGATGTCAGCGCCGATCGCGTGGCGCAGGATCAGTTCTTCAAGCGTCATGCCAGTGCCAAAGCTGAGGGTACGTGAGCAGAGGCCGCCGATCGACCGGGCAGCGATGTCGATCGGAAAGACACCAGCGTCGTTCAGGCGCAGCTCGGCGTGCAGCGGACCATCGATCAGGCCGAGGGCCGCCGCGGCGCGCTCAGTCGCTTCGGCTAATCGGCCCTGGTCGGCCTCGGACAGGCGCGATGGCGTGACATAGATCGTCTCCTCAAAGAACGGTCCTTCGAGCGGGTCGGGCTTGTCGAAAATCGCGAGGACGTGTAGGCGGCCGTTGGTCAGCAGGCCCTCGATTGAGACCTCGACACCGGGGATGTAGCCCTCGACGAGCAGGCGGTCATTGAGGGCGCCAGCCTCGATGGCGCACTCCGGCTGATTGAGAATGCGCCGGACGCGCTCGACTGCATCGGCGAGCTCGGCAGGTGTGTCGGCCCGAATGACACCGCGGCTGGCCGACAGCGACAGCGGCTTGACGACGACGGGAAAATCTAGGCCGGCCGGAAGCACGATCGGATCAGTAGCGAACGGCACGACTCGATATGACGGCGAGGCGAGCCCGGCCTGTGCCAATCGCTCGCGCAGAAGCGCCTTGTTGCGTGTTGCCTCTACAGCCGCGACCGGGTTATGAGGCAACTCGAGACGGCGCGCGGCGCGGGCAGCAAGGCGCGTACCGGCATCGTCTACGGGGACGATGCAGTCGAGACTATAGCGACGAGCGTACGCCTCGATCTGGTCGGCGCCGTGGTCCGGGTCGGCATAATCGAGACCGACTTGACGGTCCGGATGGAGGTTTTCAAGCGGGCTGCGTTGGTCGCTGCCGACGACTACGTCGACGCCGAGTGCCGCCGCCGCCTGCAGGAAGTCAGGGGCGCGGTAGCTGGCGTTGGGTATGAGGAGGAGGACTCTGGGTACAGTCATAGACTGGCACGATCATGTCGCCAGCCGAGCCGCCTGTCAATCGAGGTCACACTATGACGGCTCTCTGTAGGGTTCAGACCAACTTTTGTTTGGCTCAGCTGGCAGGCCCTCGCCCTCATAGGGTTTTCCCTTATTGACGTGTGAGGGTCTGCTCTGTAGGTTTTGGTTGAGGGTGTTCCAGTAGGCCGAACCTTATGGACGACCCAACCATCTCCACGGAGGCAGCAGTGACCTTTGGACGAACTCGTGATATGAGCCCGGCAGATAGTGACAAAGCGAGACGAGGCTTCACGTCAACGGATTCGGATTTGGCATCGGCGGCCGAAAACTCCTCAGGACCAAGCATAGGCGAAGAGTTCCGGCAATCCTATGGATCAGAGCACGAATCAAAAGGCAGCCCAACGGCGCCAGAGAAGTGCTCCAACGTCATAGCCAGCGGAACAAAGTGGGAAGGTTCCCTAATCAGTGAAGACAGCGTGCGCGTTGAGGGTCGCCTCAAAGGCACGGTGGACGCGAAAGGCACAATCCACATTTCTGAAGGAGCCGTAGTAGAAGCAAAGATTAAGGCGACATTCGTCGTAATCTGCGGAACCTTCAAAGGCGAGATAAGGTGCCTGGAGCGTCTAGAACTACAACCTCAGAGCAAAATCGAGGGAGAAGTAATCACTAAGGCCCTACATGTGCATGAAGGCGCCCTGGTGAACGGAACCATTAGGATGTCGACTGATAAGCCGGGTGAGAGCTCAAAGGACTCGAATGACGGCGAGGGCAAAAGCCGCACAGTCGCTCTAAATGGCACCCACTCTGGACGAGCCTCGACTGAAATAGCCTGACAGCCGAGCCTATTGGATTCTGCCAAAGCACACTACGTGTTCCATGAGAGGCCCTACTCTCGTCAAGGCCAACGTGGTGGCCTTGAGCCTTTCCGCTAGCCATACCTGGTTTCCATCCGCACTCTGTTCGGTCGTTGACCTGGTGCACACTGGGGTACTTTCTTGGCTGGGCGCTGCTATTTAAATAACGGGGTCAATTGCCCCAACACATCGTGCGCAGTCGCCCCTGTACGCGGCTTGGCTCGAACGCGGATTGTCCCCCTGAGCTAAGCTGCCACCTCCTCAGACCTCAGCGGGATATACACCTCGCCAGTCACCCAGAGGCGGTGGAGAAGAACGGCAAGTTTTCTGGTTACGCCCACGACGGCTCGCTTCTTTGCCGCCTTCCCACCGCCGGCATGTGCGAGTCCCCAGCGCCGGAGATCGGTGTCAGGCCCCCGATAGCCGAGGATGTAATGGGCGCCATTGACCAAGAGTTTGCGAAGGTACTTATCGCCAGCCTTGGAGATTTTCAGCTGGGGCGACCTCTCGCCTGACTCGCGTTGCCGCGGTACAAGTCCCAGATAGGGTCCCACCGTCCGGCTGACTTTGAACCGCAAGGGATTGTCTAAGGTCAGGACATAGGTCAGCGAAATCAGGGACCCTACTCCCTGGATCTGCTGCAGGATCGTCGTTTCGGGGTATCGCTGCCTGCACAGCTCTTCGATCCGAGCGTCCGCGTCGCGGATTTCAGTTGTTAGCTGGGCGATGACGCTGATCAGCGGCTCGAGCGCCGGGCGCAACTCTGGCGGTACTGCCGCCGGCACTTTCTTGT
Organism: Dehalococcoidia bacterium; assembly: GCA_009377745.1. Lineage (GTDB taxonomy): Bacteria > Chloroflexota > Dehalococcoidia > DSTF01 > WHTK01 > WHTK01. The sequence goes on along the minus strand of WHTK01000011.1, from coordinate 4,191 downwards.
GAAAAGCGTGAGCGTCGCAGTCCGGCAGGCGGGCGCCGAAGGGTTTGACCGCACCCCGGACGTGATTGATCAAGAGACGGCGCGCCGCCACCAACGATTCACGAGCATGGATGATCGCCAGGTCGGCCTGCGCTGCGGCACCCCGGTGGATTACCGGGCTAAGGAGCTTGGGATCGACGCGTCCTAGCCGGGCTAGAGTCTCCGCGTCTGAGCGGTCGGTCTTCTTTATCGAACTCGCAATCAGGCGCACCTTCCACGGGTTAGCGACGATCACCTCATGACCAATGTCTGCCAGGAGCTTGCTCGCCCAGCGCGAGTGCGTTCCGACCTCCATCACCATGCGACACGGCTCCAGGGCTGAAAAGCGTCGAGCAAATCCTTCAGGGCTCGTTCGCACCTTGCCCTCTTCCAGGATTTCTCCCTGCCCGTCAAGCACACAGAAACTGGTCAGGCGGTCTGATACGTCTATGCCCACTGTCAAAGCTGGCGTCTGAGGAAATGAATTGGTCACCTCGGCTACCCTCCTGCACTCTCGTGCCTGTTTTGGACTCACTCTACGTGAGTCCGGTACCGGGCCTCTCATTCCATTTAAATAGTGTCTTCGGTGCTTTCCTCCGCAAGTGGGCTGCGGACTTGGAGACGGTCAATCGGGACTAGTTCCCGCAATACCGTTTGTTCACTAACCCGCGCGATCAAACAGACTGGGGCCACCTTGCCTTCTGGCGCGCCGTTTAGGCTGTGCGATGGCCTCGAACACCCCGGCGAGGCGTAGCTCCTCAGCCGTGATCAGCGGCCCGACGCTGACCTGCTCAAGCAGCGCGGCTTGCTGCGGCTCCAACTCGACCAACCAACCGAGCACGTTGAGGACGTTGATCAGCTCGCTTGTGTATTCGGAGAGCCAGTGATCGGGCTGCACGAAGGCCAGCGTAGAGGGCGGTCGCCGGTCGCCGATGATCGGGCGTTCACGGTTCTTCTGGCGGTAGCTGAACCACTGTCGCAGCACATGCTTGCCCGAAACCTCGTAGTTCCACACCGCCGGTTCAACGTTGTCGACGTAGCCCGCGCCGATTAGGAGTCGCTTCTTGCTTGCGTCGTAGCCGATCGACTCAGGCATCGCGCCAGGGTCTTGAGGGATGGCGCCGCTGGCTGGTACGGCCGGTCTCTGCTCTACCGGCAGACGCGGCGGACCTGCTTGGCGCCCCTTAGCCAGGTCGGCCATGCGCTCGCCGAAGGTCTGGAGCCAGACGACCGTGCGACCGAGTTCTGCGGCCTCCCGGAAGCTGGCTGCGTGTGCCGTCAGAGGGATGCGCAGGCCTGGAGTCGAAAGGTCTTCACGAAAGCGCTCCGTATACGCAGGCTGCGCCGTCAAGGCGACGATGTAGGCGAGAAGGTCTTCCGGGCTGACCTCGTAGCCGTACTTCTGGGACAGAGCGGCAAGCACCTTTGGGCGCAAGTTGGGAACAGTGGCCAGTGCGTCTTGCCAGAGCGGGAAGACGCGGCCACCGAATGAGCCCTTGTAGTGGTCGAGATCGGGAATCAGACCAGTCACGGTCAGCGCGGGCCCAGCTGATGGAGACGTCCTCGACAGGGCTGTCAGGATGACCTGATGATTGGAGCGCATCGCCCACATCTCAGGGTTTGGTCGGTTGATGAGGCGGTTGTCGGGAATGATCCACTGACGGTCGAATGAGCGATATGCGTAAGGGACCGGTGCTTCACATGCACCATTTTCCTCAGCAAGCGTCTTCGGTCGCAGAGGGAAGCCCGACAGAGCACCACCGATTTTACGATTGATCGTCCTGTCGCCCTGGAGATGGGGATGAAATAGGGTCTCCTTCTCACCAGCCGGAGCCTTCATGAGGGCATCCCACCGGCGCTTCAAAGACTCAGCATCTGGTGAAATTACCCAGGTACGGCCAGGCATAACTCCGGAGCCGTTGTAGGCGAAGAAGTCTTCCAAAGCGGGGAAGGTAGACCATGCGCCAGTGGACGCGGGCAGGAACGGAGCACGCCACTCCGAAGGGCAGTCTACCCATCCATCTTCGGCGAGCGCGATTTTCTCCAGGGCTGCGAACTTAACGTCCCTTGGCCCAGGTGGTAGTGCCCGCCACCGCACTGTTGCGGGGGTCCCGCTGTCCTTCGTCGCGGAGCGGGAGGCGAGCACAATGCACACCGGCTGCTGTACTCCCTGAAATATGCGCGTATTGACCTCGGGCTGATGGCCTTCTGGTGAGCAGTCAATCACCCAGATGCTGTCGCAGATGCGGCGCAGGTAGTCGCGCATTCGTTGGAAGCCCGGCCCATTCAGGAAACCTGCCATGGTGATGAAGCAGACGATTCCCGTGTTGTTGGCGGGATCGTGGTCAAAGACCTTCCAGGTAGCCCAGCGCCAGAAGTAGACGTACAGGTTACGCAGGTGCTTAGCATGGGCGCCGACGCCCCAGTCCGCCGGTGGAATCCAATCCTTGAGCGGCGTCCACCTACGCGCATCGGACGCCTGGCCTTCGACCCAGGCGCCCTGGCCCATCGCCTTTTCCTTATAAGGAGGGTTGCCGATAACGACGGTGATAGGCACGTCTCGCTTGATCTTGTTGGCGTCTTTGCGGGAGCTAGCAATGGGCGCCAACATGCCGGGAATCCAGCCTTCCTCGTCCTCCGGATCGCCGAGGGTGTTGGTCACGAACATGCGGGGTGGCGTTGTGGGCGGAGCGCCAGTCAGCTCCGACGACTTCGGCGAGTAGTCGTAGCTGAGCGACCGCGAACGGCCCGAGCTGCATCTCGAAGGCGATCAAACGTTTGATAGCGTCGTTGATCGCGCCCTTAACCGCGCCTGCGCCTTCGTCCGCCTCTACGGTCTCAGCGATCTTGCGAAGGATACCCAGTAGGAAGGTACCGGTGCCTGTAGCAGGGTCGGCAAGTGTAACTGCGGGTGATGCCACGCCCGCGTGGAGGCCGAAGCGAGGGCTTCTGAGTTCCTCGTCTACCAGGCAGACCATCGCGCCAACGACCTCAGGCGGGGTGTAGTAGGAGCCGGTCAGCTTTCTAAGTTTGTTGTCGTAGACCTCCAAGAAGTCCTCATAAAAGTACAGCCATGCTTCAGGATCGCCCTTGCTGATCGCCGGCCAATCGACAACATCGAGCACTCTGGTCAGAGTCTGCAGTGAGGTCTTCAACGACGCCTGATTTACAGCGTCGTCGGTAAGCAGCCTGAGCGCCGCGCCTATGAGAGTGCTCGTGTGGCCAAGCTCCTGCGCGACCTTGTCAAATCCGTCGCTCAGCGGGATTCCCTTAGCGCGGGCCATCAAAAGTCCGAAGGTGACAGCCTGAGCGTAGCCATCAGCGAACTTATCGTCGGTCGCTTCCGGGAAGAGAAGTCTGCGCCAGTCAGCTGCCAACGAAGTCAGCGCCTGGCTGCCGGATGCTAGCTGCTCCGTGACCTCGTCGCGCAACAGGCGGCAGAGGCGTGCGCTTACTTTGGCCAGGTCTTTGGCGCTCTTCGGCGGGATCGGTTCCCAACTGAGGAATGTCTCGAATAGGGCTAATAGCTGTGGCGGCGCCTCCAGTTTATTTCCCGAGGTCTCGATGTCTCCCACTAGCCGCACGATGGGCAGGGCCATCTCTCCGTCGCGCCAGAGGCTGAAGTGGTTGCCGTCGGAGTACATCAGGTTTGGGAGTAAGCGGAGCTTCTCCCACTGTCCTTTGTCATGAGGGTCTTTGAACTTCTTCGGGTCTGCGCCCTTGTCCGGCGCTTTCAGTTCGACGTGTCCAACCAACGCGCTATGGACTGTGACCGCGTAATCAGGGCGAATCTTGAGGTCACTCAGCGAAGATTCACCCACCGCGACAACCGCCGCTCTCGGTATCGATGAAAGCTCAGCGAGGTCCTCAATCAGATTGTTGAATGGCGTACGAAGCTGATCCTCCGCCTGTCCGCTTGCGCTCACGTTAGAAAGCTTCGCTTTGGCACTAGCTCCAAAGTCCGCAATGGCAGAGGAAAGGTCCATGGTTTCCGCTTTCTTTTTCCGCGCCGACCGTACTGAAACGTATGGCCCATCTTAAGGCAGCGAATCGATATGGCCGCACGATCAGATGGGATGAGAAGGCCGGTCACCCGACGGGCTCACGTATAAGGTGTCCCAAAGCAGCGCTTTGAGCGCAGGAAGGGATGACCGGCGTGACGAACGGTACCAC
>WHTK01000041.1 GCA_009377745.1 Dehalococcoidia bacterium | reverse complement strand
ACCCACATGGTCTGGCGGCTCAAATTCCCTTACAAGCCACTCCTCACCCGCATCCACAACGAGCGGTTTGCCTTCCAGGTGATCCCGAAAGAGATCAACATGGACAGCTCGCTGCAAGGCACGGTGGCGGTGGGCACCGGCTACAAAATCCTCGACAGGCACCAGCCCTCGAGCACGATGGAATATCGGAAGCACACGGAGTACTGGGGCGGCGACCCCTACATCGACCGCTGGCACTACCCGGTCATTCCCGAGTACGCGAACCGCTACTCGCAGTTCGTCACCGGCAACATGGTCGAATTCGCACCCAGCGCGCGCGACATCCTCACGCTGATGCGGGACGCCCCCGGCGCCGTGGTGGTTGCCAACGCGCTGGTGAACGACCAGTTGGCGCGCGTCATCTTCGGCCGCATCAATGCCACGACCCAGCCCTGGAAGGACCCTCGTGTTCGCATCGCCGTCCGGCGCGCCACTAACTTCCGCGGCATCGGCGAGTTCCGCGCCAACAAGCAGCAGTTCGAAGCTGCCGGCGTCCCCGTCGAGGTCGTATCACGCAGCCACGCGACATACGGGCTTACCTACTGGCTGGACCCGGAGAAGGGCGAGCTCGGCGACCTGTCGGCGAACTATCTTCACGACATCGCCGAAGCCAAGAAGCTGACGGCCGCTGCCGGCTTCCCGGGCGCGATTGATATTGGCTTCAGGACCCTGCCTTCCGCCGGTGAAGTGCCGGAAGAGGATTCGCTGATCATCGACAGCCTGAACCAGTCAGGCGTATTCAACGTCAACGTCCAGAACTCCACCAACACGGTGGAGCATCGCAACTGCCGCTCCCTGCGCCAGTGCGACGGCCTGGTCACCTCCTCGATCAACGAGGACATGGACTACGCGATGCGTGAGTATCACAGCGACGGACCCAGGGCCGGTGGCGAGCCGGCCTACGGCGACCCGGAGCTCGACCGCATCGCTGACGCGTACCGGCGCGAGCTGGACCCCGAGAAGAGTACCGCGATCCTGCACGACCACCAGAGGGCCGCGGCAAGGTTCTTCCCCACGGTGCCAAGGGAGCACCTGTACACGATCTTCCAGATCCGCTGGCCCTGGCTGCACAACAGCAACCACGGTTACAACGGGGTTGCCTTGGATGGCCGGCCGATTATCGGCGGGCACAAGCAGTGGCTGGACGCCGACATGCCGCGTCGTAACGGCTAACAGATCGGGCCGCCGCTGGTCAGACTCTGGCCGGATAGCAATTACACAATGCAGCTTGCCTTTCGAAAGGCAAGCTGCATTGTGTCGCTCGGCGTGCAAAAGGGGCGGTGGCCTGGCGGCGGGCGTGCTGCGATTAGTTAGCTGCCGGAGGGTGCCGTGAGGGTCTTTATCGTTGGAGCTACCGGCGTGCTTGGCCGTGCCGTGCTGCCCAGACTTGCCGCTCATGGCGACACCGTTGTCGCGCTGGTGCGCTCCATCGACCGGGCCGCGCCCATCGCCGGGCCGGGCGTAGAGCTAATCGAGGGAGACCTGCTGTCCGAGACCGCCGAGCGCCTTCAGACAATCCTCACCGGTTGCGATGTCGCCGCCCATCTCGCAACGGCCCTGCGGCCGGGCTCTCCGGGCCTAGGCGCCACAAATACGAACGCTGCGCTGCGCATCGATGGCTCCCGCCGCCTTCTGGGCGCGGTGCTTTCGGCGGGCGTGCCTCGCTACGTCCAGCAGAGCATCGCGCTTGGTTACGTCGATGGTGGCGACAAGTGGCTTGACGAAAGCACCGCTTTTCATCGGCCTGATGATCCGGGCAGTGCCGCTCAGCCCGTCGTGAAGATGGAAGGGATGGTGCGCGAGCTTGATTCCAGCAACGTCGCGTGGCTTATCCTGCGTGGTGGCTCCTTCGTCGGCCCCGGCACACGCCAGGATGAAGTCCTCGCGAGCTTACGGGACGCCTCCCTGCGTGTCCCTGGGGATGGCAACAATTGGGTCTCCTTCGTCCATGTTGAGGATTACGCCGATGCCGTCGTGGCAGCCATTCACTCCTCCGTGACGGGTGTCATCCTCAATGTCACGGACGAGCCAATCCGCAATGGCGAATACCTCGACCGCCTGGCGGCGCTCCTGGGCCTTCCATCTCCTCCGCGCGATGCAGCGTTGCCCCGTCCGCGCTCATACCGCTGCACCAGCGCATTGGCCCGCGAAAGCCTTGGCTGGGCGCCGGTCAAGGGTATCTGGCCGCAAGCCGCCGCATAGCATCGATAGTTCTGGCCGCTCCCATCGGCGACAGCCGATGCCGTCTCATCGTCCCGGCCGGGCTGCCTGCGGCTCCATCTCAATTCGCCGGTAGCTACGCACGAACACGGCGACAAAGCACCAGAACAGGGTTATAAGGCCGCCGTTGAACATCACCACGCTCGGAGCGCTGAACTGGTCCACCGCGTAGCCGATCGGCACCGTGGCGACGCTGTTCAACGACTGGCTGACCTGCTGGACGCTCGTAACCCGCCCGAAGTAGGCCGGGTCGGTCGCGCTCGCCAGCAGGGTGGCATTCAGCGTTTGATACAAGCTCGCAGCGAAGCCGACCACCGCCAGGGCTACCAGCGCCAGCGTGATGTCACGTGTCAGGCTGAACCCAACCAGCGAGAGACCAAACAGCGCACCCGCCAGGAGCTGTGCCAGGCCGCGCCGGCGGACGTTACCGAAGGTCGCGACAGTCATAGAGCCAAAGAACGCGCCCAGACCTGACACGGTAGACATCAAGCCGAGCCCCGAAGCCCCGACATCCAGGACCTTGGGCGAAGCAAAGACCGGTAGGAGTTGCTGATACGAGTTGCCGAGTAGCGGCGGCACGATACCGGCGATGATGATGATCTTCAGCACGTCATTCTGGGCGATGTAGCGAAGGCCCTCCTTGAACTCGAAGGCCATGGCTGTCCGCTTTCGCACGAACTCAACCGGACGCGTCTTGATCATGAACAGCAGAAACACCGGCACCAGGTAGCAGGCGGTGATGAAGTAGAAGACGTACGTCAGCCCAACAAATGGCAGCGAGATCAGCAGCCCCGCGACCGACGGAGCTACGATGCGGACGCAAGTCTGACCCGAGTTGTACAGGGCGATGGCGTTGGATCGCTCCTCGCTGCTCACCAACTCAATCAGGTAGGCCTGCCTCGATGGCTGATTGAAGGACAACACGGAGCCTTGAAACACGGCCAGCGCCGCCAGATGCCAGACATGGACGATCCCTGTACTCACCAGTAGCGCCGTCACGAGAGCATTCAAGATCAAGCAGGTCTGCGTGAACAGCAGGAGCTGGCGCTTCTTTACTCGATCGGCTACGACGCCGCCAAAGAGGGCGAGGAAGAAGGCCGGCAGGCCCTGGCTGAGGGTTACCAGGCCCAGGACCGTCGCCGACCCCGTCAGCTCATAGGCGAGGGTAGCCACGCGACAATAACAGCATCTGCGCGGCGCTCTGAGAGCCCATGGCGCCGAACCACACGAGGCGGAAGTCCGGGTTGCGGCAGGCCTCAAAGGTCTGCGGGAACTTTACTCGCAAGGCACGCCCTTACTCCTCGCCTCGGCACCGAGAGCGCTGGTCCTGGGCGCAATCTTACGCGTGTCACATCAGGAGCGGCCAGCACCAGCTGGCTTGCGCCGGCGCATGACGCAATCTCAACTAACTTCCTTTTAACGACTCGATACCCGCCTGAAACATCGCACCGCCAGACTGCTCCCATCGGCTATAGCTTGAAGGAGCAGTCGCATGAGCACTACGGGTTGGGAAGCATTCTTCACTGCACAGGATCGAGGGCGCCAGAAGTTCGTCGGCAAGGTGGGCCTCTTCGGCGTCGGCCAGAGCCGCTGTTGACGGACCGCGGGTAGCAGCAGACTGGTGCCTTTCACCGTGTTTAAGTCCCGCCTGCGGCTAGTCATGGAGAGGACGATGAATGAGCCCGCACGTCGTCCACCCAAGCCACGTACAAGGTTCTTCGTGTGGGCAATATAGTCTGGACCCGTGTACGGCCACGTGGCTTCCACGTCCGCCGCACGGATCGCAATGCCACCACCACCCCCAATCTCCGGCTTCTAAGCCGACACCACTGGCCCTTCACTGAGACGAGAGGCATCTGGCCTCCACCCCTCGCCGTAGCCAAGGAGTCTCAGCCGTGGGCGATGCCATTGGTCAGATGCTACCCAGCGCCGTCGGTATCGCCATCAGTCCCATTCCCATCGTCGCCGTCGTGCTGATGCTCGTGACACCGCGTGGCCACAGCAACGGCCCAGCCTTCGCCCTCGGCTGGTTTGCCGGCATCGTCATCCTGGGCAGCATCATCGTCCTGTTTGCCTCCGGCGCCGACGCCAGCGATGACTCCGGTCCGGCGACGTGGGTTAGCTGGCTGCAACTCCTGCTCGGCGTGCTGCTGATCTTGCTGACGGTACGTCAGTGGGGCGGCCGCCACCGCGACGGCGAGGACATCGAGACTCCTAAGTGGATGTCCTCGCTCGATAGCTTTTCGCCGTTCAAGTCACTGGGCATGGCCGTGGCGCTCTCCAGCATAAATCCGAAGAACCTGCTGCTAATCGTCGCCGGCGCCACCTCCATCGCGCAGACCGGCATCCCGATTGAGCAACTGGAGCTTACGGTGTTGATCTTCGCCCTCATCGCCTCGATCGGCGTTGTTGCCCCGGTCGGCCTCTACTTCGTCCTCGGCGAGAAGGCGGGGCCACTCCTTGAGAACCTCAAGGAGTGGCTTATCCGCAACAACCCGGTGATCATGGCAATCATCCTGCTCATCCTCGGCGTCAAGCTCATCGGTGATGCGATCAGCGGCCTCAGCTAAGGGGACTGGCCACCGCTTCCAGTCCGGCCTGCGACAGCCCGGCCCAGACGCGACGCGATCTCGAAGTCACCGCTGATCTTTACCTTGCCGGACATCTGGGCGTGCGCGCGTTCTGGTCGCCACGCAGGATCGCCATCAGGGTCTCCTCGCTCATCTCCATAACGCAGTCGGCCACATCGAAGGTTTCCTGCACCTGGACCTTGCCGTGATTCACGCCGATCAGCCAGTCGCCGCCATCGCCGAGGCGGAAGCCCACGGTGGTCGCAACGTCGTCGCCCATCGCCGGTATAGCGCTCTCGTCCAGCGCCGCGAATAGCTCCCGGATCGCTCCGGGCGCTTCGGCTGCCGCCGCCTCAAGCGCCGCCATCAAGCTCCGCGCCGCGTCCGCAGAGACGTCAACACGGCCCCAGCGTCCCGGTATCCCTGATATCTCTAGCTGGCCGATCGCCTGCGGCAGCACCGGGTCCACCGTCAGACGAGCGCCCTGTGGCTCCAGGCCCATCACCGCCCGCATCAGCAGCAGCGGCGTCCCTGTTGCCCAGGCCTGAGGGCTACAAGCCGTCGGGTACTCGGCGGGATAGTTAGTCAGGTTGCGTGGATAGCCGGCGAATGCTTCTGGCAGCCGCGCGTCGAAGTACATCGCCGCTTCCGTCATCGCCTGCGCGATCTGCGCCGCTTCCTGGCGATAGCCGTAGCGGGCCAGCCCCATCGCGATGATCGAGTTGTCGTGCGGCCAGACCGTACCCACGTGGTAACCAATCGGGTTGTAGGCGCCTTCGCCATGCGCCATCGTGCGGATGCCCCAGCCGGAGAACATGCTCTCACCCATCAGCTTGTCGACTGTCGGCTGCACCTTATCTTCATCGACGATGCCGCTCCACAGCAGATGGCCGATGTTCGAGGTCAAGGAATCCACCTGGGCTTTGTCCTTATCCAGGGCCAGCGCGTAGTAGCCCTTATCTGCCAGCCAGAACTCACGATTGAAGCGTCGCTTCAGCTCCGCCGCGCCCTGCTCCAGCTGCTCCGCCAGGGCGCTGTCGCCCCAGATATCCCGCGCCAGGCGGGCACAGCGTATCTTCGCGTCATAGGCGTAGCCCTGCAGCTCGCAGGTCGCCCGCGGCAGCTCAGCGATGCGGCCGTCCTTGAACCGGATCGCGTCCCAGGAGTCCTTCCAGCATTGGTTGTCCAGGCCCGTCTCGTCGATACCGCGCTTGTACTCGATGAAGCCATCGCCATCGCGGTCACCATACTCGTCGATCCACTTCAGCGCCGCCCTCGCAGCCGGCTCCAGCTGCCGCACCACGTCCTCACGGCCGGTCCAGCGCTCGTACTCGTCCAGCAGGATCAGCCATAGTGTCGTCGAGTCAGCCGACCCGAAGTAGGGCGAATGCGGCCGCTCCTCGAATGCCGTCAGCTCGCCGAAGCGCAGCTCGTGCAGGATCTTCCCCGGCTCCTCGTCACGGAAGGCATCGACGCGCCGTCCTTGCATGGACGCCAGAGTCTTCAGCGTATCAAGCGCCAGGTTCGGCATGAAGGGCAGAGCCTGGTAGCTGGTGATCAGGCTATCCCGACCAAACAGCGACATGAACCACGGCAGCCCCGCCGCCGGCATGGCGGCATCTGGAGCGGTGGGCAGCTTCAGCCGCAGCGCCGCCAGGTCGTCGATGCTCTTGTTGTAGACGCTCTCGGCGGGACGCCAGTCACTGCGCACCCGCGGCGCGTCCTGTCGCCAGCCTTCCGTTTTCTTGTCCAACCGGCGCAGCGTCTCGTCTGGAGTCTCTGAGAAAGTGGCCGGCGCGCTGGGAAAGCCATCGACGAAGGGAATCGCCTGGAACAACGCCATCCATGCTCCATTGGCCGCCAGGTCCACGTCGATCTCGATCGCGCCTTCACTGATCTGCGCATCCTGCGCATCGATGCTGATCTGGGTCTCGCGCCGGAAAGCGTCGCGCTCATAGCCCAGCACCAGGCCGTTGGGCTCTATGCGGCGGTAGAGATGGCCCTTCTTGGCCAGTGCGTCCTTTACTTCAAAGAGGTCCGCGAAGTCGGCATCTACTTCGAGTCTCAAATGCACGTGACGCGGCTCCGGCGTATGGTTAAAAATCCCCACCTGCTCGTGCAAGCCGCCTTCGATCCAGCGCCGTCGCACCACCGACATCGGCGAGTCAACGTACGTCGTGCCAGTCGATGGCGCCAGGAAGAACTGAGCCCCAAAATAGCGCTGCGTATCGGCGGAAAGCACCGCCAGCGACTGGCCATCGAGCGTCAGCCGCCAGCGCGACAGGAACCGGGTGTCCAGCGCGAAGAGGCCGTGCGGTGTTATTGGCGTGCCGTCAATGTCGCCGCGCCTGTCGCTGGTTACGAAAGTGCTGCCCTCGAGTATGTTGACCGTGTCGAGCATGATGAACCCCCTTAATGAAGCCCATGTTCAGGCTGGTCACCTGCCATCGAATCGCCAATCCTGAGGATTTAGTTCGCGATCTGTAAGCTCCGAGTCCATGCAGGCGGCGTGACGCTGGACTCGTCCCCTTGCCGCGCTGCCGTCCGCGCCGCTATCGTCACTACGGCACCATCTCAAAAGGAGACGCGGCATGAAGCTCGGCGTGATGATCGAGGGCCAGGAAGGCATCGGCTGGCAGGAGTGGCGCGACATCGTCCGCTGGACGGAGGAGCTGGGCTTCGAATCCCTCTGGCGCTCCGATCACTTCTTCTCCCTCGGCGGCCCGCGTGAACGCGACGCCCTGGAGACGATGGTCTCGTTGACCTACGCCGCGGAGCACTCTAGCCGCATCCGCTTCGGGCCGTTGGTCTGCTCCATGACCTTCCGCCATCCCGCCGTCCTCGCCCGCATGGCCGCCGCCATCGACCAACTCTCCAACGGCCGCTTCATCCTTGGTATCGGCGCCGGCTGGAACCTGCCGGAACACGACGCCTTCGGCATCAGCCTTCCGGATGTGCGTCAACGTCTCGACGGCCTGGAGGAAGGCGCTCGCGTCATCCGCGCCCTCTTTGACCAGGAACCGGCCTCATTCGAGGGCAAGCGCTACCAGCTCCGCGAGGCCCACCTCAACCCCAAGCCGGCGCAGTCGCCCCTACCTATCCTGATCGGCGGCAATGGCGAGAAGCGGACGCTGCGCATCGTGGCCCGGCTCGCGGACGAGTGGAACTGCATCGCCCTCTCGCCGGAGGTCTATCACGGGAAGGTCGCCGCCCTGGAAGCCCACTGCGAGAAGGAGAAGCGCGACCCAGCCAGCATCCAGCGCTCGATGATGTGCTCTTACCTCACCAGCACCAACGAGACCGAGCTGCAGCGCCTGATCAAGGAGCGGGAGGAACGCCAGCGCGCCCGAGGCCGTCCTACAGATCGCGGCGGCATGCTCATCGGCACGCCGCGCCAGATCGTCGAGCAGATCTGCGCCCTCGAAGACGAAGGCGTCGAGCGGATCATGATGCAGCACCTGACGCCGCCCTCGAGAGAAGCCTTACAACTCGTCGCCGAGGAGATCATGCCCCACGTTTAGATCGGAGGAGAAGCGATGAAGAGCTGTGTGTTCGTCCTGGTGCTATTCGTGCTGGCCTCAGCCGTCAGCTCTGCCGGTGCCCAACAGCCTACGGAAACTCCCCAACCCACCGCTTGCGATAGCACCCGCCCGAGGCAAGGTGGGGAAGTGATCATTGTGCGCGAAACGGAGGTTACCCTTCCCAACCGTGGCGAGTTCGGTCTGCGCAGCAGGGTGTTTGTCCATCACACCGAGATGGAGGTATGCCACCTCGAAACTCAGTCATCCGTGGTCATCAACATGACCACCAGCGAGGCCCTCAGCACAAGGATCGCCAGGCCGGAAGGCGTCGATATCCTCAAGGAGGTAATCGCATCAATTCGGAGACTCACCTTCGCTTGCAAATACGAGAGCACGCGTGTGCATGGCGGCGAGACCGTACATCCGATTCGCGCCATGGAATTTGTCTTGCCCGGATCCGATGAGTACAACTGGGTCTGGTTCCCACCCGGCCGCCTCATGATCTGCCATATCGAATCGAATTCGTCGATCTTAGTTACGACGCCACCGGCGCCGGTGATTGAGGAGGTCCGCCGCGAAGTCGGCGATCCGGAAGGCGCCGCGATCCTCGACGATATCCTGCGCGCTGTCCAGGCGTCACAGATTTCTCCGCCACGGGCGGGCGATGCCAGCCTACGCTAAGACGCGCCTATCGGCGTCTTGGCTTCAATTAGAGCGTCTGGCGTACAATTCACCCACCTATAGCACACAAGGAGACGCCCTCAGGATGCCGCTAAACCTCAGCTTCACGTCGAAGGTCTTCCCGGTCGACACCATCGAGCTCGAAGGCCACAAGGAGCAGATCGTCAAGGGTGGCCGCCACCTCTTCCCGCTTCTGCCCAAGGCCTTCGAAGGCATCCACCAGATCGGCGTCATTGGTTGGGGTTCTCAGGGTCCTGCTCAGGCCCAGAACCTGCGCGACTCGCTCACGGGCAGCGGCATCAAGGTCAAGGTCGGCCTGCGAGCCGGCTCATCCTCCATGGACGAGGCGCGCCAGGCCGGCTTCATCGAGCAGGATGGCACCCTGGGTGAGATGTTCGAGGTCATGCGCGAGTCCGACCTCGTCCTGCTGCTCATCGCCGACGGCGCCATGGCAGAGCTCTACGAGCAGGTCCTTCAGAACCTCAAGCCCGGCGCGACCCTTGGTCTCTCTCACGGCTTCCTCATCGGCCACATGAAGAACGTAGGCGCCAGCTTCCCGGACAACATCAACGTCATTGGCGTCTGCCCCAAGGGCATGGGGCCATCCGTGCGGCGGCTCTACGTCCAGGGCATGTCGGTCAACGGCGCCGGCATCAACAGCAGCTTCGCCATCGAGCAGGACATCGACGGCCGCGCCACCGACCTCGCCCTCGGCTGGTCCGTGGCCATCGGCTCGCCCTACACCTTCCAGACCACTCTTGAGTCGGAGTACAAGTCGGACATCTACGGTGAGCGCGGCATCCTCCTCGGCGCCGTCCATGGGATCATCGAGAGCCTCTACCAGCGCTTCGTAAGCCAGGGCATGAGCCGAGAGGACGCCTTCCGCAACTCTGCTGAGGCCATCACCGGCCCGATCTCGCGCATCATCTCCAAGAACGGCCTCATCGCCGTCTATGAGGCCGTCGGCGCCGATGGCCGTCGCGAATTCGAAGCGGCCTACGCCTCCGCCTACCCGGCCGTCAAAGAGATCCTGGCCGAGATCTACGACGAAGTCGCCAGCGGCAACGAGATCCGTAGCGTCATCCTGGCCGGCGACCGCCTCAAGTCCCAGCCTATGGGCAAGATCGACGGCACCGAGGCATGGAAGGTCGGCCAGGACGTCCGCGCCGAGCGCATCGATGAGAACATCCCCCTTAACCCGACCACGGCCGGCGTCTACATCGCCACCATGATGGCCCAGATCGATATCCTGCTCGCCAATAACCACCCCTACTCGGAGGTCGCCAACGAGTCCGTCATCGAGGCGGTCGACTCGCTCAACCCGTATATGCACGCCCGAGGCGTCTCTTACATGGTCGATAACTGCTCGACCACCGCGCGCCTCGGTTCCCGCAAGTGGGCGCCCCGCTTCGACTACATCCTGACCCAGGATTCTTACGTCAAGCTGGACGAGAAGCAGGACCTCAACAAGGCGCTGATCCCGGCCTTCAAGGGCCACAAGATCCACCAGGTCATCGAAGCATGCGCCAAGCTCCGCCCCTCGGTAGACATCTTCGTGGAATAGCACGGCCCTTTCTTGTCATTCCGAGGCACGAGGAATCTTGTCCTGGAGAGGGCGCCGCGTCTTCAAGTGGCACCTTAGACCCTGACCCTCGCTTCGGCCATCAGCCGCGACTTGAGATGGTCCGCCAAGCGCAGCGCCAGCGCCATGATCGATAGCGTCACGGTGACGCCGCCGCTGGTCGGGAAGACCGAGCTGCCGGCCATGTAGAGGTTGTCGATGCCATGCACCCGGCAGCTCGCATCGACCACGCCGTGCTTCGGGTCGTCGTGCATCCGCGTCGTGCCGATGTGGTGATGCGAGACGTGAGCCAGCCGCCGTAACTCTTCGCTAGATAGTTTGAACTCCAGACTCGCCTCGCCACTCGCTCTGATCTCCTGCCCGATGATCTCGACCGTCCGTCGCAGCGACTGCTCCTCGGCCTCGCCCAGATGCCAGGTTAGCTTTGGCAACCGGAAGCCTAGCTCGTCTCGCTCATCAGATAACGTCACGCGGTTGCTCGCTTCCGGCGCCTGCTCCAGGTGCGGCAAGATCCCAAAGTAGTCAGGCCGGCGCAGATCCGCATTCCTCGCAACCAGCGCTATCGCCTGCGCCACATCGATCGGGTTGGCCACGATGTCGCGCAGAGTCTTCGCCAGCCGCCTCGGCCTCTGCCGCGTCTTCAAGTAGTAGGCCAGCGTTGCCAGCGACCTCACTCCCTCGGCCGCGAAAGACTTCCTGCCCACATACGGCGAGAGCAGCACCGTCAGCAGCCCCTCGCGCCGCAGCACTTCGTCCGTCAGCCGCATCGTCCCCAGCAAGTCGATCCCGTCCAGCTGATGGCGGCCATAGAGCCGGAAGCGACGGAAGAAATCCGGCGTCCTCGGCGTCAGCGCTCCGCGGGTTCAGGACTACATGCTCCATGAAGTAGCGGCCCACCAGGTCCTCGCCGTTGCCGATGCCCTTCGGATAGGTCCGGTCTGATAGCAACAGCAGGCGTGCGTTTTCGATGCCGCCCGTCGCCAGCACGAACAGGTTTGCCGAGGCCCAGAGTCCTCGGCCTCGCGCCTGCAGTCGTATTCGGCTCACGTGTTGCGGGTCCTCAGCCGTCTCGATTTCTACCGCGCGGGCGTTCAGCAGCACCGTCACGTTGCTTGCTTCGGCCAGCGTCGGCCTGTGCGCTCGCACGTCCGCCGGCTTTGCGAAACGCACCAACACTGTCTTCATCCGCTCGCTCTTGACCGCCAGCGGCTCGCCAAACGCCGCCGCGTGCTCCGGCGTCACCTCATACTCGACCGGACCGAGCCCGGCAATCTCGTGCGCTCTCTCGTAGTAAGGCCGCAGGTGCTCCTTATCAAACGGCCAGCCGCTGTGCCGTACCCACGGCCGCGCCTCCAGGTCGATGCCGTCGAGGGGCCGGCTGCCCATGCCGTAGTGCGGCGACCAGCGTGTCTCCGGCGTCCACTGAGCCGATGTCCCGCCGAAGCCGCGCGTGCGCGTGTCCTCCAGCGAGGGATAAGGCCAGCCCTCCGTGATCCCTCTCGCGTCCGCGGCCCTGATCTCGGGCTCCTCGCCACTAGCCTCGACCAGCAGCACCCTTGACCCGGTCTTCTGTAACTCCAGCGCCAGTGTCATTCCCGCCGGTCCGGAGCCGATTACGCAGACGTCAGCCTCGAAGCTGTGACCTTCCGGAAATGATGCTGCATCGATCAACACCGAATAGCCCAGCGCTTACCAGCTACCGCCGCCGCCCCCGCCACCACCGCCGCCGGAAGACCCGCCCGAGAAGCCGCTACCCCCCGACCCACCCGGCGTCGATGAGATCGCCGAGGAGAGTGACGAGGAGAAGCTGCTAATGCTGTTCGAGAACGCCAGCGGCGCGAACGCGTGACTGGAGACATACCAGCCGCTGGTCTGCGCCGGCTGCCCGTCCAGCCCCTCGAAGGCCTTGGCCCACTTCTCCACCGTGTCGTAAACGATCGCGTAGGGGAGATACTTCTCGAAGATGTTCTCTTCTTCGTAGAAGCGCTGGCGGTCCGTCTCCGCCACTACCATGTATTCACGGAAGCCGAGGGCGCGCCGGAAGGTCTCCCGTCCCTTCACTGTACGACGCGGCATCGATCGCGATAAGACGATCAGCGCCAGGCCCGCCAGAATGATCGGCACCCCGACAATCGCGGCGCCCAGCTCCGCTCCCAGCAGGAACGTTGCAAACCAGCCGATGGCTGTTACCACGCAGCCGGCGACCAAATGGATCGTGCGCGCCTTCTCCGGGTTGCCTGCGAAGAACTTGTCAGCCCCAACCACCTGCTTGTAGAGCGCCTCTTTGACCTTCGCCAGGTCGCTGTAGAACTTGTTTTTCAGGCTGCTCATAAGCACGTCGCCGCCGTCCTCGAACAGGCCCTCCAGCAACAGCCGCTCGTACTCCAGCAGCTCAGCGTCCGCCGGCTTCAGTTTCTCCAGCCGGTAGTCCTCATCACCGAAGAAACCCAGTACGCCCTGCTTTTCGATCTCCGTGATCTTCAGATAGCCCCGCACCGCCAGATCGACGATTGTCGCGCTGACGTCCAGGGTGTCCGCCTGCTCGTCCAGCAGCGTCCCGATCTCCGCCGGGCGCAGCCGCCTGCTCTCGTGGCCGGTCTCCGGCGGCTGGTATTCCACCACCACGGTGTCTTTGGCGAAGAACGGCCGCCGTCGCTCCTTGGTCGAGCCGGTCAGATAGTGCACGTCGCCGAACCAGCGGTCGCGGCCCTCCAACCACCAGTAGCGCCCGACCAGCGCCAACCCGCCGACACCAAGGAAACCCGCCAGCGCCAGCGTCAGCGGCTTCAGGCCCATGAAGTCGCGTACCTTCTCCTCCGCTGTCTTGATCAGGACGAGGTCAGGAGGGGGTGCCTCGACGGCGCCCGCCGGCATGCCAACGACGATAGTCAGACCGCTCCCGGTCGAAAGTCTTCTACTCGCCGCAAACTGGGCCCGGTTGCCGGACAGTTGGCTCTGGCAAGGCGCATCGGAGCCCGCCGACCCTTCGAAGCAGGTTACCCTCGTGATAGATGGCGCAGTCACAACGACCGTCGCCCGCTCGATGGCGACCTCCCACTGGTCGCCGGTCACGTTCCAGTACAGCTCTGCTTCGTTGGTCTGGGCATTCAGCGCGCCCGATAGCTTGTACTGGATCCGATAGCGCTGCTCGCCGCTGATCTCCCTGTCGGGGTCGCCGATCTTCAGTTGTAGCGCCGCACCGATCCGGGAACGCTCGAACTGGATGGACCGTTGCCCATCATCGACGCTGATGTTGCTCAGCGTGTAGCGCCGGTTGTAGTCGCGAGTCTCATCCGGGACTTCCGGGCCTTCGTAGCGTTGCTCAACAATGATGTCGCGGAATATGCCGTGCCGCTGCAGCGTCCCGAAACCAACCTGTATGTCCTCCAGCACGTCGATGCTGCCGTCGGCGTTGACCTGGTATCTGGCGTCGAAGGACCGGATCACCCAGCCTTCCTGCGCCGACGCGCCACTCAGGGCGATCAGCCCCAGAAAGACGGCAGCGAGGACTAATGGCACGAAGAAGCGGCGCGAGTGTCGTATCACACCGCATTTGTAGCACTCCCGGCCGTTACGCGCCTGCGATGGCTCTTAGCGCGTTGCCAGCTCGGATGGCTCCAGCCGCGTCTCCAGACGTGCGAAGATCGTCGCGCCCGGCCCATCGTAAATCACCTGGTAGCGCGGGTCCTGCTCCAGAGAGTCGTGCAGCGTCCAGCAACACTGTCCGTGCTCACCCTTGCCGATATAGACGTGACTGAACTCTAACCCCGTCTCCACGGACCACGCGTCCAGGCAGCTAGATGTCCGATAGCCGCATTCCAGAGCCTGCTCGTGCGCCCTCACCATCGCCGTGAAGGCGTTGCCACGCAGCCACTCCTGGCCCTGCACCGTCGCCACGCTAACTCGCTTCGCCAGGTAGGGGAACCACTCGGCCGTCTTGGCGGTCTCCCAGCCCGTATCTGGGACGACCAGGAAACGGCCATCCTCAGGCGTCTCTTTCGCCACCCAGCTCATCGCCGCCCGCTCTTCGTCCGAAAGACCGACCAGCAACGGCGCTTCGCCTCCAAGTCCGTCCGTCCGCGTCAGCGCCGAAAACGTCGCATACACCATGATCGAGGCCAGGACCAGACGCGGTAGCCACTCCTGCTGCCGCCGCGTCCAACGACGCGCCGCCACCCCATCGCTGCGCAAGTATTCCGGCGCACCCTCGCGTGCCGCCACCAGTGACCGGTTTAGCAAGGGTAGCAATACCTCCACCACGCCTATCCCGGCCAGCATCGCGATGGGGATTGCCGTAAAGGTCGGAAAGGCGCGCACGTCTAGAAGGATGATCAGTACCCACCAGACTGGCAACAGCAGCTGACGCCGCATCACGGACACCAGCATGCCCAGTAAGGCCAGGCTGCCGATTATCGGGAAAAGGGGCTCACTAGTCGAAACGAAGCGCGCCACCCCGAGGAACACCTCCTCCCGCGTCTCCCCATCGGAGAAGACTGATCCGCCTGTGGCCTGCGCCGCCAGGAAGGGGTCGATCCCGTGCCTGTCGATCACGGCCAGCCACCACGGCGCTGTAATGGCCAGCGTCGCCACGACTACGATGGATGAGGCCACAACGCCCTGGCGGTTGCGACCGTAGAAGGCAAACATCAGCGCCAGACTGAACGCCAGGAACCAGCCCGTCTCCAGGTGGCTCAGCACCGTCAGTCCGGCCAGTACGGCGGTTGAAGCCACAAATATCGGCTTGTGCTTGGTGTAGAGCATATGCGCCTGGTGCAACGCCAGGATCGCGAAGAGCAATCCCAATGACCGCGTGATGCCGCCGCCCATCAGCAGCCAGATAAAGCTGCGCGGGATCAGCGCAAAAGCGAAGACCGCGGCCACCACCGCCAGCCTCTGCCCCAGCATCGACCGCGCCAGAAAGTAAAAGGCCGGCAACGTCAAGCAGGTCGCGACCAGCGGCAGGAACCGGAAGACGTCTACCAGGCTGAGGGGCGTCAGCCCATCCAGCAGGGCCGCCGCGTAGAAGCCCAGCGGCGGATAACTGAAGGGAATATCGGCGGCGTTATAGGAAGTGAAGGCGGGCAGGCGATAGCCCGCTTGCTGCAGGTCCTGCGCCATGGTATAGAACAGGCCGCCGTCATTCAGAGGGAAGGCCGATGATAGGACATGCGCCGCTCGAATGATGATCCCCAGCGCCACCGCCGACGCCACGGCCAAGCCGTAGGCATGGCGGCGCCAGAATGGCGGCTCGGCCTGGGCCTGCGGGGTGGCGCTCTCGGAGACGAGTAGCGGGGGTTCGTATGTTTCCAACGCGGTGGGCATGCGTACTCCCAGTAGACCACGAAACGGCGCTAAGAGCTGTTAAGAGTGGATTACACGGCGAGACAACACTCGCGCTGTCCTGATGGTGACTTCCTCAATAATCGCGCCGCCACACGATCCTGGCCCGCGCCCTCTCATTTATATGACAAGTGTTCCTGAGGAATTCATTTAGCTTCGATCTGGGACATACCACCTCCGGAAAGGCCGCAATCTCTACGACTCTCGGTGTTCTTTGCGCGTGCGCGCGTGAAGAGGTTTCCTGCGCCTTCGCCTCACCAATGGCTCGCAACTTCGGGGCTTCCACAACTGATCCTCGCGCGAGCGCCGCTGATCCAGCGCCAGCAAAAGTTAACTTATCACCTGTTCCATTTTGTTCCCATGCAACCAACAAAAACTGATGATGGAAGAGAGACTGAACATAGGTCTCACTAACGCCGTGTCTCAAGGAGGTAACGATGAAAGCGCAATCGGCTATCTATCAGACGGAGCATTCACTAGCCTGGCTCATGTCGCTGGGCGCCATCGTATTGGCAGTAATCGGCGCCCTTGTCGCCTTCGACGTACTTGATATACGGAACGTCTTTGGCGGCGCCGAATCGCTGGGCGCAGTCCAGAACTTCGAGGACGCCGTCCTGCTGCTGCTACCGGCAATAGCCCTCAGCCTTCTCGCATGGACCCTCCACAGCGGCGAGCACCATCTTGGCGCCCGCTATGCCACGACTCGCGACGAGGCCATGTACAAGAGCGAGCACTCTCTCGCCTACATTGCTGCCCTGGCAGCCCTCGTCTTCGTCGCCCTGGGTATCCTCGCCGGCTTCGATGTCCTCGATAACGGCAACACCTGGCGCGATGGCGTCACCTGGAACCTGCTGGCCATCATTTCGGCCACCCTGACAGCTACCCTGCACGCCGTGACCCACCACAAGGCTGCCACTGAGCAGGAGGACATTCGCATGATCATCGATGAGCGCGTTGGCAGCGCCCTTCAGCGCGCCGGCAGCGACGTTCGTGTCGAAAGAGGTTACGAACGCGGCTAAATCTCTTACATAAGCATTGCCATAGCTTCACCTGGCTCTTAGAATGGCTCCTCGTATGGGGCCATTCTTCTTTTCTCGCGGTCGCCGCCGCCACGACGTCGTAGAGCAGGCGACGCGCGGCATTGCTACAGCCCGCCGCCACGGCTATCACACCTATTACCGTGACTGGCACGTCGATCTCGAAGCCGAGGCGCGTCAGATCACAGCGTCTCTACTCACCTGGTGCCGCGATACCATGGCCTCCTGCCGCCGCCCCTTCGGCATCGACTACTTCGACCTCCGCGTGACCCTGGGTGATGGCGCTTACGGCAGCCTCTCCATCCAGGAACTGCGGCCCACCGCCCTCTACGCGACCACCCTCGAAGAGCGCATCCATGAGTTCCTGGAGCGTCGCCTCTCCCTTCGCGCTCAGAGCGCCCCACCCCTGAAGGTCTCAACCGCCCTCTTCTCCTGGGGCGACGCCGCCAACGAAGCTCTCCCTGCCACCTGGTAGCCATCGAAATCCCTTCGTTATCCGATTCGACGCCATCGGCCGCCGGTTGTGCTAACTTCAAGACGACGCGTTCTCGCACGAAAGAGGCTTAACCATGGCTGACGAGAAGCAAACTCCATCCGAAGGCGCCGTCTTCGTCCTCGATCCCGCGCCCGCCTGGCGTCTCAGCACCGGGGGCTTGACCGACGCCGACGTGGCCAACCTCGCCCGTCTAGCGGCATCGCGCGCCGGTAGCTTCGGCCGCGTCGAAGGTGTCCCGCCGCACGGCTTGCGCTTCGCCGATGCCATTCGCCGCTACGCCACGCGTGGCCCTCTCCTCATCGTCGATGACGTCCTTCTTACCGGCGAGACCATCGAGGCCCAGCGCGAAGACCGCGAGGCCATCGGCGTCGTAATCTTCGCCCTCGGCCCCTGCCCTGCCTGGGTAAGGCCCGTCCTCACGCTCGATGAGCTGGCCTCCGGCGCCCGCGGTGAGCTGGACGACCTCAAGAAGCGCCTCTTCTACTGGGCGCCATCCCGCGCCCCGGACGCCCTCGCCGCCATCGATGCCCTCGGCGGCCAGCGCAACGAGCTCCTGCTCAACATCGATCAGGCTGAACTCAAGGCCCAGCTCGTCGATGACGCCGCCGTTATCCTCCAGGACCTGCGCAACGCCGGCGATACGCCCGCCGCCGTCCGCTACTGGCTCGCCCGCTACGAGTCCCTCCAGGGCCACGGCGGCTGCTAACCGATCTTCACGAATCGTCCTTCCAAGCCAATGCCCGCAGGCAACGCAAGCAATCTAGTACGCTCGGCTGTCTCATTACCCAATCTCGGGGTATCACGCTCAAGAGGGTGCACGATAGCAGGGCGCCTCGTCGCGGCGCCCTGCTGTCTCAACTGAACCCTAGCCTACTAGCTCTGGCTCCCTCCGCCGCCAAAGCCACCGCGCTGGCTATCTCGCGGCACCATGCCTTCGCCGCGGCCACCCCATACCAGATACGGGAAGCGTTCCCGCGCCACCTCCTGGAAGAAGTTGAACCGCAGGCCGGGCGCCAGCCGTAGCTGCGCGTTCGGCTTGTCCGTGTCGTTGTAGTGCTGGTGCTGCGTCTGCGGCCCCTGCACATGCACCAGGCTCCCCTTCTTCCAATCGACCTTCTCGCCATCGACCACCGTGTAGCCGGAGCCTTCGATTATGTAGAGGTAGGCTTCCATGTGCGCGTGCTTGCCGCCGTGACGGCCGGGAGCGTCACCCATCGAGTTGCTGATCTCGATTTCCATGTTGCGGAAGCCGGTGTCCCGGCCCAGCCGCCGGTTGTTGCGTGTCATACCCATGTACATGCGTGACCAGTCGCGATGCGCGCCCAGGCTCGGGCCCTCGCCCGGGTTATCGCGCATGAACCCCGCCTCCACCGGCACGTCCAGCGCCGGCTCCGGGTTGCGGGACGCCGGGTCTTCCGGGTCGAATTCCAGACTGGGCGCGTCATCCTTGAAGACGGCAATGCGGCGCCCCACCTTGTCGAGGCCGTCTTTCGAAACCTCGGCATCGATCGGCGTGTCGGTGTAGCCCTTCTCCTGCCACTGGTCGACGCGGCCGAGGCCGGCAAAGTGCTCCAGGTTCAGCGCTGTGAAAGACAGGTAGCGCGCGTTACCGTCGCCGGTGTTGAAGTGCTGGTGCTGCGAGCCGAAGGGCATCCACAGGACGGACCCTTCCTTCCAGTCGTAGCGCACGCCGTTAACGATGCTACAGCCTTCACCTTCGACGATGTAGATCGCCTCTTCACCGTGTTCGTGCTGGCCGGTATGGGCGCCCGACGGTATGTCGGCGATCGTTACCTCGCTGCCCCAGGTCCGGAAGCCGTTCTCCGGCCCTGCCATCAGCGCGATGCGGTAGTCCTGCGGCGTCTCAATCCACTCCAATTCTTCGTCATGAATCACAGCGCGGGACTTCTTCTTCTCCTCCTGGGAGTCCTCCCACATGCCAAGCCAGCGCTCGTAGAAGTTGTTGTACTTTGCTGTCATCTTGCTCCCCGTTCTCTACCGGGTCAGTCCCGGCGCTCGATTCCAGTCCAGCCGCCGATCCTCCGCGACACGGCAACCAGCCGCGCCATCACTCTAAAAACGGCCTCAATTGCTGTCAATCTCCTCTGCCTAAAGCGTCCCCAGATACGGCCTAAGCTGGAGAGCTTCCGTGGGTGATTGGCAATGCGCGCAATTCTCACAGACTGCGGACGCTTGGCTCATGTTACGGCTGTGTTACGTTGTCGCAAGCCTTTTTATCTGCAAGCCTTGCCTTTTCGTAAGGGCTAGAGCCCGTAACCTTCAACCTGTTCCTGCTCCGGGCGCAGAGGCTGTTTGGAGTACCGGAGCGAACCAGCAACAGCTGCCGCTTGGTGGCTGCCAGGGAGAAATTAGAAGCTTCGTCATAACCGAATAGAGCGGGCGTCCCATGGCTGTAACCACGGAACGCCCCAAGGCAACGGGAGAGCGTGCCTGCCCGCTGCGACACTATTATAGTAAACCCGATGTGGGCCATCAGTCGAACGCGCTGATCGCCAGCCTACTTACGCTCTCACATACCTAATAGTTCCGTTCCCGTTGCCCGCCTGAAGCCGGCTGCCGCTGGCTCATGCCGACCAGCGGTGACCGGCTACCAAAAATAGCCGGGAGGGAACGCATGCCCACACGTCTAGCCATAGTCATTCTTGCCCTCGCCACTGTCGCCTCCATCACCGGAGCCTTCATGCTCTCTTCCCTGACCGCGGCCGAACCCGAGCCAGCGCTCACCGGCGCATCCAGGTCCACGCTTGCAGCGACCTCAAGCATAGGGGGCGAAACGCAGTCGCTGGATGACGCCATCGAGCGGCTCATTGCCTCCATCCGCCAGGCTTTCGCGACCATCGATTCTTACATCCAGACCGCCTTGGACGATGCGGCTCCATCCGAAAACGAGGCCGCCGGTCTCCTCGACCCCATCCGTGAAGAGGCCGAGGCCGCTCAGGAAGCGCAGCCGGCCCCTCCCGGCTCGGCTTCAGACCTGCAGGAAGCGATCCGGCAGCAGGTCCAATCTGAGATAGAGAAGGCCCAGGCCGGGACGGAGCCCCCCGCAAGCGCACCGGGCGGTGCTCCCGGCTGCGTTACGCAGCACGACTCCGGCGCTGACTGGACCCGCGCCAGCGTCCATTGCGTCCAAAAGCAAGTGAGTTCCAACGGATCCTCCTCCAGCTCGGTGCAGGTGACCTCCACCAGCATCAGCTCGTCCTCCACTAACTCCAGCGATAGCCGGTAAACCTGGCCTGGCCGACCGGTCCGGCGTCCAAACGAATGGAGGTGAATGACCAAAGCTGATCCAAAACCTGACTTTTATAGACCTTAAGGACATTCGGATCCTCAGATCAGGAAGGAATCCAGATGAAGTGGATCATTCGCACAGTAATCTCTGCTGGCGCAGCGCTCACTTTCGGGGCCCTGTTGGCCAGCGCTGTCAGCGCTGACGTCAGCAACACAAACTCGAATACGCAGACGGCTACCAATACAGCCGGCTCGATTCAGTCCTCCGCCGCCGTCTCCGGCATGGCCACGGCCTCCGGAGAGGGCTCTACCGCCACCAGCGGCAACACCACTTCGGTCGCTTTCTCCAGCCAGGAGCAGCGCATCAAGCAGAAGGCCGCTAACCAGGTAGCCTCGGTCCCTGCCGATTCCACGCAGCTTCTGCCGTGGGCCTCGGCACAGGGCGACCTCAACACAACCAACAGCAACACCAATGCTCAAGGTTCGGCCAACCTCGGCGCCAGCGAGCAGACCTCAGCCGCCGCGACGCTTGACGCCAACGCTGAGGGCACTGATTCGACGGCCACGTCCGGCGAAGCGACTTCGGTCGCCGCATCGATTCAGGAGCAAGTCGCCAAGCAGTTCGGCATAAACCAGGGACTCGGTGTGTCCGAAGCGGAAGGAGAAAAAGAAGAGGAGGAGGAAGAAGAAGAAGAAGAATAGCGATCAAGGAGAGGAGTTCCCGGCGAGCTACCCCAGCGGGGAACTCCAGATCGAGGGAGTGGAGAGCGGTTTTCCCTCTTCACTCCCTCGTCTCCAACCAATCCTCACTGCACAAAGCGAAGGAGAAATCAAAATGAGCTACTCCAAGCTGATGACGAAGCCCTTCCGGGCGCTGGCCGCCGCCCTCGCCGCCATCACGCTGCTGGTGGCCGCAGGGACGCCGGCCAGCGTCTGGGCCGACTCCTCCGCGACCAACAACGAGTCCGTGGCCCAGAGCCGCCTTGCCCAGATGGGAGTTGCCACCTCCATGACCGGCGGCTCTGCCACCGCGGGCCCAGCCCTTGCCTTCGACAACGCCATCGTCTCCCAGATCAATGTCCAGGCTGTTGCCGGCGGACCGCAGACCGAGGCACTCAGCACTCAGACCGCCACAAATAACGCAACCATCAACCAGACAACGGCCTCGGAGTCCGGCGATGCCACAGGCTCGAATGGTGGCATTGCCTCATCCGGTAACGCCAGGGCCGGCTCTCTCGCCATCGTCCAGCAGTTGAACGTCCAGGTCATTGCCTGTCCAAACGCGACAGAGCCGATCAACCAGACCGCCTCCAACGACGCTACCATCGATCAGACGACTCTCGCGGCCAGCGGTGATGCAGCGGCTGACGGCAGCGGCAGCACTGCCAGCTCCGGCGATGCAAGCGCGCGCAGCGTTGCCTTCGTGCAGCAGCGCAACGTCCAGGTCTACGTCTGCCGCCCCGGAAGCGCCGGCGCCAGCGATCAGACCGCCGGCAATGTCGCCAACGTCGCTCAGGAGACTCTCGCGGCAAGCGGCGATGCGGACGCTTCGAATGGCGGTAACGCCAGCAGCGGCCGAGGCCGCTCCAACAGCTCCAGCCAACCTCGACAGGGCAACACCCAGGTCGCCATCGACTGACTCCCTCTACCCGGTCGATGCGAGGTATCGCCTCACGGCGCAAGAAAGAGTCGTGAGGCGATACTCGGCCCCACCCAGGCCTTGGATCGCTTAGAATCTGAGCATCGCCAAATCGACACCTGAGTAAGGACAAGGCAGTCATGGTTGCAACCAACGGCTACAAGGTCATCGGCACCCGGCCCATTCGCCCGGACGGCACTGACAAGGTTACCGGCCGCGCCCAGTACGGCGCCGATATTCGCCTCACCGGCATGCTCTACGGCAAGGTGAAGCGCAGCCCGCACGCCCACGCCGTCATCAAGCGCATCGACGCCTCCCGCGCCCTCGCCCTGCCCGGCGTCAAGGCTGTCGTTACCCGCGCCGACTTCCCGGAGCCGGCTCCCGGCGCCAACGACGGCGAGGAAGGTCCCGTCACTCCTCTCCGCTACCTCCTCGACCGGATCATTGCTTCCAGGAAAGCGCTCTTTAAGGGCCACGCTGTCGCCGCTGTCTGCGCCACCGACGCCCACATTGCCGAGGACGCCCTCGACCTCATCGACGTGGAGTACGAGGTGCTGCCTGCCGTCTTCAACGTACGCGAGGCCATGCTCGACGTTGCGCCCATCCTGCACGACGACCTCCGCACCCGCGAGCAGACCGTCCTCAGCGTCGACAACCCGGAGGACAAGCCGACCAATATCGCCTCCCACCGCCAGTTCGTCAAAGGCGATCTAGCCCAGGGCTTCGCCGAGGCCGACGTGATCGTCGAGCGCGAGTTCGAGACCTCTCGCTACCACCAGGGCTACATCGAGCCTCAGAACGGGACAGCTTACTGGAACAAGGACGGGCACGTCTCGATCTGGGCCAGCACCCAGGGCCTCTTTGGTGTCCGCAACTCCATCTCGCAGATCCTGCAGATCCCGGTTTCGCAGGTCACCGTCAACGCGATGGAGATCGGCGGCGGCTTTGGCGGCAAGCTCGGCATCTACCTGGAGCCCCTGGCTGCCCTGCTCTCGAAGAAGACCGGCAAGCCCGTCAAGATCACGATGAACCGCGACGAGGTCTTCGAGGCTACCGGCCCCACCTCCGCCACTTACGTCCGCGTCAAGGCCGGCGCCAAACGGGACGGGACGATCACGGCGGGCGAAGCCATGCTGGCCTACGAGGCCGGCGCCTACCCCGGCTCACCGGTGGGCGGCGGCATGAACGGCGTCTTCGCCCCTTACGACATCCCTAACCAACAGGTCGATGGCTATGACGTGGTCACTAACCTCTCGAAGACCGCCGCCTATCGCGCCCCCGGCACACCGGCCGGCATGTTCGCCGGTGAGTCCGTGATCAATGAGCTGGCGGAGCGTCTTGGCATGGACCCCATCGAGCTGCGGATCAAGAACGCCGCCGTCGAAGGCACCGTACGCGCCAACGGCCAGCGCTTCCGGCGCATCGGCGCCCTCGAGGTGATGCAGGCCATCCGCGACCACCCTCACTACCGCTCCGAACTCGAAGGGGAGAACCGCGGCCGCGGCATCGCTCTCGGCTTCTGGGGCAACGGCGGCGGCGAGACCTCCTCCAGCGCCGCCATCAACGCCGATGGCACCGTCAACCTCGTCCTCGGGTCCGTCGATATCGGGGGCACCCGCGCCTCGATCGCCATGCAGCTTGCCGAGACCCTTGGCATCGGCGTCGACCGGGTCATCCCCAAGGTCGTAGACACCGATTCGGTTGGCTTCACGGGCAACACGGGCGGCAGCCGCATCACCTTCGCGGGTGGCTGGGCCGCCCACGACCTGGGCCATGAGATCCGCCGCCAGCTGATCGCGCGCGCCGCCAAGATCTGGGAGTGCGAGCCCGGAGCCGTGACTTATGCGGACGACGGCGTCCTCCAGGGCCCGCCGGACGCCGAGGGCAAGGAGCGCAGTCTCAGCTTCGAGCAGCTTGCCGCGCAGCTGCCCCGAACCGGGGGCACCATCGATGCCGGCGTGAACATCAACTACAGCACCCAGGGACCCGCCTTCGCCGGCCACATCGTCGATGTGGAGATAGACCCGGACACCGGCAAGACGACGGTGCTGCGCTACACCGCCGTCCAGGACGTCGGCACTGCCATCCACCCCTCCTACGTCGAGGGGCAGATCCAGGGCGGCGTGGCCCAGGGCGCCGGCATGGCCCTGCTGGAGGAGTATTACCTGGGCGCCGATGGCCATATCCAGAACGCCAGCTTCCTCGATTACCGGATGCCGACGGCGCTCGACCTGCCGATGATCGAGACTGTGCTGGTCGAGGTGCCGAACCCCGGCCATCCTTACGGCGTCCGCGGAGTGGGCGAGGTGCCGATCGTGCCGCCGCTGGCCGCCATCCAGACTGCCGTCTACAACGCGACCGGCCTGCGCTTCACGTCGCTGCCCATGTCGCCGCGCGTCGTCCTCGAAGGGCTGCTGGACAAGGTCTAGCGAAGGGGCCGCCATACGCCGGGCTGGACCCCGTGGCAGGAGCGATCGAAGGGATCGGTCGCGTTTGATTGTCTGATTGTTGGCGTTTTTTCGTCTTAAGTCCCGAATCTGGGCGACGGCCGGTCGAGTCTGGCCTGGTGCACAAATCGGGTTGATTGTGCTGACCACTGGCTCCGGAGGCCGAGGGCTGCGCTGAAGCCGGATCCCGATGAAGACGCACTGACACAGGATCAGGTTATCGCGCTCCGCGACTAGCTCCGAGGGGCGCGTGGCAGCGGCCGGTGCCGGGGAGCCGGAGGCCTGGGGACAAGGTGGACGGGCGAGGTGTGGAGGGAGAGGGAATCTCGTAAGAACATCGGCCGTAGGGGCGCAGCATGCTGCGCCCCTACGGCCGGTCGCATTGGGGTGTCTCTGCCTCCGAGTTCGCCTATGCTTTGAGCATGACCGCCGACCTCACGCCGCACGTCGTTATGGCCATCGCCGCGGAGGCCGAGGTCACGGGTATCGCCTACAAGTCGCTGTCGCGGTTCTATGAGCTGCCGCCGGAGGTCAAGGGCCTGCGGACGCTGGACGTCTGCTCCGGGATGAGCGACTTCGCCTACGGGCTGCGGCAGCGCGGCGCCGGCGCCTACGCGCTCGACCTGCTCTATGCCGATTTCCGCCTGCTGCGCGCCCGTCATCAAGAAAGCTTCCGTGAGGTTGCCCGCGACGTTTTTCAGACCAACCCGGACGGCGTCAAGGCGCGCAAGATCTACCAGGGCTACGTGCAGAGCTTCCAGGCGAGCTTGAAGAAGCGGCCGCGTTTCTACGTGGCCGGGTCTGCGACCCACCTGCCCTTCGCAGACGCCAGCTTCGACCTGGTGACGTCCTTTAACGGCGTCTTCGGCACACTCGATTTCGACATCCGGGCGCTGTCGCAGGCCCTGGCGGAGGTGGTGCGGGTGCTGAGGCCGGGGGGAAGTCTACAGCTCCTGCCGTACCAGAAGGGACCGATTTTGGATGACCATCAGCGCCAGAACCAGATCGAGGCTGTGGAGGCTCTGGGCGCGGCGGACGCGTCGCTGGGTTTCAGTGACACGGTGGCTCGGGAGTCGGCGCTGCTAGGTGGCGGGGTTGCGAGGCTGACGATTACGAAGGCGGGCTGAGGGCGGCGTAATCCGGCCGGGGCCGCTCCGTCGCTATGTCGCGCTGGCCGTGGGTTTAGTGCGGGGTGAGGCGTAGATTCTTCGGCTGCACCCGCGGGCGCTCAGCAACTGTGTTTGGGGATCATATGTTTGAGGCTGGGTGTGAGGTCCTGTTGGTCACGGAGCATAGCGTTGAGGGGTGAGGAGCTTGCGCATGCAGGCGGTGAGGGCAACTTTCTTGGGCTTGCCGGCGGCGAGCAGACGCTCATAGAAGGGCCGGATGGCGTCGTTGCTGCGGCTGGCGGAGAGGGCGCCCATGTAGAGGCTGGCCCTGACATGAGTGCGTCCGCCGGCGATGGAGCGGCGGCCACGCCATTTGCCGCTGTCGCGGTTCATGGGTGCGACGCCGACGAGGGCGGCGGCGGCCGCGTCCGGCAGGGGCCGGGGCTCGGGCCGGACAGCCTGGGCGAACTCGGCGAGGATGAGGGCGTCGATCTTGTCGGTCTTGGCCAGCTTGCCGAGGGCGCGGGCGAAGTCTCTGGCCTGACGCGGGTTAATGGCGACGGCGGGGAGGCCGGCGGTGGAGAGGGCGACAAGCAGGTTGGTTTCGACGCCGCCTGTGGCCTCGAGGACGATCAGGCTGGGTTGGGCTTCTGTGAGGCGTCCTACGAGCGCCTCGATGGCTTCGAGGTCGTGGGCGTAGCGCCAGACTCTGGCGTCAGGCAGTCTGGCTACCTCGAGGTTGGCTTCCGAGACATCGATTCCAACAAAGACTTCGGGCATGCAGAGTGGCCTCCTGG
>WHTK01000067.1 GCA_009377745.1 Dehalococcoidia bacterium | reverse complement strand
GCGCGGAGCTAGTCCGGCTCAGGGCAGGTGGGGCAAACCCAGGCCTCGCCGTGGCCAAAGCCGCATTTAGGGCACTCCCAGCTGGTCGAGGCCGGTAGCCAGTTGTTGCGGGCCGGGTCCCAGCGCCGGTGCTTGTGCTCGTAGCGCACCGTCGAGCGGCATTTCGGGCAAGCTCCCGCCATCAGCCGCTCCATGCGCACCTCCTGCAGGTGGCTGTCCAGGGACAGCGCCAGGACCGAGAGGAAGATGGCCAGCCCGAGGACGCCGCCGATCTGCTCCGAGAGCAGCCGCGACGCCAGGACGTAGCCACCAAAGCCCCACGCCGCCGCCGTCGCGAGGTCAACGACCAGCCCGAAGCTCTTCGAGACCCGTGTCACTTTAGCGGCACCGTCTCCGGCCTTGGCTTGCGGTCGGCGGGCGCGCGTCCGGCGCCGACAAGCTCGCCGATCCGGCAGATCTCGTGCTCACGGCAGTAGGCCTCGATGCCGTCGATTGCTTCGATGGGGGCCAGCGGGTTGGTGAACGTTGCCGTGCCGATCTGCACCGCGCTCGCCCCGGCCAGGATGAACTCCAGCGCGTCCCTCGCCGTCGCGATGCCGCCGCAGCCGATAACCGGCACGTCCACCGCGCCGGCGACGACGTAGACCTGGCGCAGCGCGACCGGCTTCAGCGCCGGACCGGAGAGCCCGGCAAAGGTCGCGCCGATGACCGGCCGGCGGCGCTCCAGGTCCATCGCCATGGCCTGCAGGGTGTTGCCGACGCAGAGCGCGTCCGCCCCGGCCTCGACAACCGCGCGGGCGACGATGCGAGGGTCGGCGATGTTCGGGGTCAGCTTGGCGATGATCGGCAGGGTGGTGGCCCGCGACACCCGCGCTACGGCCTCGGCCGCGGCCTCCGAGTCTTGGCCGAACTCGACACCGCCGCGCTCGGTGTTGGGGCAGCTCAGGTTGAGCTCAACGCCGGCGAAGCCTTCGATGCCCTCGAGCCGCGAAGCCACCTCGGCATACTCACCGACCGTGAAGCCCATGATGCTGGCGACCACGGGCGTCTTCCAGGTGGCGTAGACCGGCGCCAGGTCGCGCACCAAGGCTGTGATGCCGATGTTCTGAAGGCCGATGGAGTTGAGCATGCCGGCCGGCGTCTCGGCGATGCGCACGGGCGGGTTGCCACGGCGCGGCGCCAGGGTGGTGGTCTTGGTGACGATGCCGCCGAGGCGCTGGATATCGAAGACCTTGGTGTACTCGATGCCGTAGCCGAAGGTGCCGGAAGCGACCATGACGGGGTTGGGCAGGATGAGGCTGCGCTTGGCGCCGGGTGCGAGGTCTACTTCCAGGGAGATTGGGTTGGTCATCGTGACCATTATAGAAGGCGGGCCGGGTGCGCCACGAACGTGCGTGTGATGCCGGCCGGGCATCTGGTTGGATGTGGACTTCGATGGCTGGTCTCGGACCCACCTCACCCCTTCGGCTTTGCTCAGGCAGGCTCCGCCCCCTCCTGGAAGAGAGGGGTTGTATAGGGTCAGATTGAGGGTGAGTAGCCAACTATGTCTGAGGACGTTACTCCACGAGGCTTCGGGGATGGCTCCCCATCCAGGCGGTAGCGACAAAGGCAGGAGCCCCTCTTGCGAGGGGCTCCTGCCCGGCCGAGGCTAAGTCTCGCTAGTCTTCAGCGACCGGGGCCCGCTTCTCGCGGATTATCGGCCGGTTGCCCCCCATCTTGTTGATGCTGCTCATGGGGTCACCCTCCCAGAGGGTATCCGCGGCGGAGTTGCGAAACTCACGCACCTCGGAGCAGCGCTTGCAACGCCCGAGGCTGGTGGCCCCATGCGGGCTTTCGATGACCCAGTGGTGCCGGCAAACCGGGACCTCTTGCTCAACGATCTCTTGTTCAATAACCGGAGTCTGCATTCTCCACCTCCTGATCCTGCTTCCTTCCACCCTCTTGCTACTAATACGCTCGGCGGGTGAGCGCTGGATCATGTATCGCGCCTTTAAATTAGCAAGCAGCACTGGATTCCGTCAAGGTTTATACGTAAAATACCTTATAAGTTGTATTAAAGGAGTGTTAACCGGTTTCCTCAAGCGACTCTGCTCCTTATAATCGACATGTAGGCCGCTTCCTGGCCTGCCTGCCCGCACCGACTCGCGCAGGGTCCCCGCAGGGCCGAAAGGGCGCCGCCCGGCACTAGATGCAAACGACCAAGCAGCAGCTACTTACGCTTCTCAAGCGCACCGGCAGCATCACCGTCGAAGAGGCCGCCGGCGCCCTGGCCGTGGCTTCGATGACCGCCCGTCAGCACCTCGTAAACCTGGAGCGCGATGGCCTGATCCAATCCGAGCCCGTCCGCCGGTCTAACGGCCGCCCGCATTACCTATACACACTGACGCCGAAGGGCGAAGAAATGTTCCCTCGCCGCTATGACCTCCTGGCGCAAGTGATCCTCGATGAGGTTGGGGCGCTCAGTCCGGGGGATATCGCCAGCCTTACGGCCGAAGAGAAGCGCTCTCTCCTGATCCGCCGCACCGCCGATCGCCTGGCGGAACGCTATCGCTTCCAGGTCGAAGGCCGCTCGCTCCCCGAGCGGGTAGCCGCCGTCACGGACGTCCTCCAGCTAATCGGTGGCTTCGCCGAGTGGCTGCCGCTCGATTCCGGCTACGAGATCCGCGACTACAATTGCGTCTTCGCGCGCCTCATCGCCGCTCCGCCGGACCTGAGCCAGACGAGCGAGGCCGATGACACAGCCGCGAAGGAGGCAAGCGGCTGCGAGTGGCACGTCCGGCTCCTGACCCAGTTGCTCCAATCGCCGGTGCAGCATGAGCGCGCCGTCGATGGCCGCGTCGAATGCTGCCGCTACCTTGTCGGCGTAGAGGTCCTTGCCGGCGAGCCCCAGGGCGTCCTGACCAATGCTTAGTCACGAGAACGCATCCCAGCCCCGCCGGCTACAGCCCAGATTCTCACAAAGGAAGGCTAGTTAATGCCTGACTCCGTAACCGAGAGCGTTGTGGTCACCGCCCTGCGTGGCGTCGAAGACCCGGAGCTCCACCGCGACATCATCTCCCTCAATATGGTCCGCGACCTGAAGATTCAGGGCGAGTCCGTATCCATGACCCTGATGCTGACGACACACGCTTGCCCGCTCACCGGCCCCTTCAAAGAGGCTGTCGAGACCGCGCTGCTTGCCATCCCCGGCGTGGCGCAGGCCAACGTGGCCCTGGATGCCGAAGTGCGTCAGCACCGCGGCGGCAGCGACCGCAAGCCCGTCGAAGGCGTGAAGAACATCATCGCCGTGGCCTCCAACAAGGGTGGCGTCGGCAAATCGACGGTCGCAACTAACCTCGCCGTCGCCCTGGCCCAGCGCGGCGCCAAGGTCGGCCTATTGGACGCGGACATCACCGGACCCAACATCCCGACGATGATGGGCTTCGATGCCGGCTTTCAGACCAAGGAGGAAGGCGGCCTGCACCCGCAGGAGAAGTACGGCGTCCGTGTCGTGTCCATCGGCTTTGCCCTGCCGAAGGGCACGCCCGTCGTCTGGCGCGGCCCGATGATCGGCACCGCCGTGCGAGACTTCCTGCACAACATCGACTGGGGCGAGCTCGATTACCTGATCGTCGACCTGCCGCCGGGCACCTCGGACGCATCAATGAGCATGGTGCAGGAGGCGCCCATCGCCGGGGCCGTCATCGTCAGCACGCCGCAGACCGTCGCGCTGGAGGACGCCACGAAGGCGGTCGCCATGTTTGACCGGTTGCAGGTGCCGGTCTTCGGCGTGATCGAGAACATGAGCTACTTCGTCGCCCCGGACACGGGTAACCGCTACGAGATTTTCGGTCATGGCGGCGCTAAGATCGCCGCGGAGGAGCTGGGCCTTGAGTTCCTCGGGGAGATCCCGCTCGATATGGAAACCCGCGCCGCCGGCGACGCCGGCGCTCCCGTAATCCAGTCGGCGCCCGGTGCGCCGGCCAGTCTGGCCTTCATGGCCATTGCAGAGAAGATCGCTGCTCGCTGCAGCGTCCAGTCATACATGCAGGAATCGGCCTGATGTCGCGCGCTCAGCGCCACGGGCCAGCACTAAATTCTCAAAACGCTAGGAGAACACGCAGCTGTCAGAATGGCTTTCGTTCCTGAATCGCTCGCGCGGGACGGCCGCGGAGCAAGCTTCATCTGAACCCGAATCCGAGCCCGCCAGCGAGCGAGCGCCCCGCCGCCGCGCACCGCGACGTCCTCGCGCCGGCGATGGCGAGGTAAGCGCGCCTGAGACGCCGGAGATCGCGGCAACAGCTCCGGACATCGCCACAGAACCTGTAGCCGATGCCGAAACGCCGACCACGACGCGCCGGCGCGGCAGCCGCGGCGGCGCCCGGAGCCGCCCGCCAGCGGCCGCAACGGACGCCCCGGCCGAAGAAACGCCCGTCGCCGAAGCCGCGACGCCGGCCGCCGTAGCCGAACCTCCGGTGGAGGGGGCAACCACAGCCGAGGACGGCGTGCCGCCGCCGCCCACCCGCACCCGCACTCGTGGCGGACGCGGGCGAGGTGGTCGTGGCAGCGGCAGCAGCGGCGCCGACCGAGGCGAGCGAGATCGTCCCGACCGGCCGCCGCTAGACCGCCCCGAGAGGCAGCC
>WHTK01000040.1 GCA_009377745.1 Dehalococcoidia bacterium | reverse complement strand
AGGTGATCGTAGAACCAGCATGTTGTCTGATGGGGTGCCCTGCCCGTCTGCCCGCATGCCCGTATGCCCGTCGGAGTCCTGCCCGTCTGCCCGCATGCCCGTATGCCCGTTACTCCCGGCCAGCAGCTGCAGCGCCGTGTACATCGGCACTTCCAGCGACTGCGCCCACGACCTCAATTCCTGCTGCGTCCGGTCGCCAATGCGGCGCGGCGGCACGTTGAGCACGCGCTCCAGGCCCACGGAATCGAAGGGGTTGAGGACGAGCCGCAGGTAGGCCAGCAGGTCCTTGATCTCGCGCCGTTCGTAGAAGCGAGTGCCGCCGACCAGCCGGTAGGGCAGCCGGTCCGCCACGAAGCGCTCTTCTATGGCTCGCGACTGGGCGTTGGTCCGGTACATCACGGCGATATCGCCCAGGCGCAGCCCTGCCTGCCGCGAGAGCCTTCGCACCTCGCCGGCCACGAAGGACGCCTCCTCCTCCTCGTTGTAGGCCTCGTAAACCACGATCGGGTCGCCGGGAC
This sequence comes from Dehalococcoidia bacterium, assembly GCA_009377745.1. Taxonomy (GTDB): domain Bacteria; phylum Chloroflexota; class Dehalococcoidia; order DSTF01; family WHTK01; genus WHTK01. The sequence goes on along the minus strand of WHTK01000040.1, from coordinate 27,593 downwards.
CGCGGTCGGTCCAGAGGTCCTTCTCCTTGCGCTGGGTGTTGGACGCGATGATCCGCTGCGCCCCATCGAGGATGGTCTGGGTCGAGCGGTAGTTCTGCTCCAGCCGCACGACTGTCGCCTTGGGATAGTCGCGCTCGAAGTTGAGGATGTTGCGAATGTCCGCCGACCGCCAGGAGTAGATCGACTGGTCCGGGTCGCCGACGACGCAGATGTTGGCGTCCGGCGGCGGCGCCAGCAGGCGGGCGAGGACGTACTGCGCCACGTTCGTGTCCTGAAACTCATCGACCAGGACGTGGGCGTAGCGGTCGCGATAGTGCTCGCCCACCTCCGTCACGTCGCGCAGCAGCTCGACCGTCTTGACCAGGATGTCGTCGAAGTCGAGGGCGCCGTTCTCGGTCTGCATCGCCTGGTAGCGCGCGTAGCAGCGAGCGACCACCTCCTCGAAGTAATGAGTAGTCGTCTTGGCGAAGGCTTCGGGCCCGATCAGCTCGCTTTTGGCGCGCGAGATCACGGAGAGGATGGCCCGCGGCGGGTACTGGCGCGGCTCCAGGGCGTATTCGGCGCAGACCCGCTTCATCAGCGACATCTGGTCGGAATCGTCGTAGATCGCGAAGGCCTTGGGGACGCCGATCTGCTCGCCATCGATGCGCAGGATGCGGGCGCAAACGGCGTGGAAGGTGCCGAGCGTCACGCCACGGGCGACGCTACCCAGCAGCAACTCGACGCGGTCCCGCAGCTCCCGCGCCGCCTTGTTCGTGAAGGTAACGGCCATGATCCGCCCCGGCGAGACATCCAGCTCGCCAACCAGATAAGCGATGCGGTGGGCGATGACGCGCGTCTTGCCGGAGCCGGGCCCGGCCAGGATCAGCAGCGGCCCACCGGTGTGGGTAACAGCATCGCGCTGGGCCGGATTGAGGCCGTCGAGGATGGGAGGGGAGGTGGTCATAAGTCGTAGGAATTCTACCAGCCCGCGACTGATCTTGAGGACGCTGGTAGCAGTCCTTCTGCCGATAATCAGGAGATAGGAAATGACATAAAGCGCCCATGCTACAATTGCGCGGTCTAGACGTTTCTCTTACAGAAGGTTCCAATGATCGAAGTCCTTATTGGTTGGCCCGGCGGAAGCCTAGAGTCAGCGCTCCAGCTGCTCGGGTTGCTGATCCTCTCCTACGCGCTCGTGCTCTGGCTGAGCGCCATCGTCTGGGTCTACCGGGACGTGCGCAATCGCACCAATGACCAGGCCTCGCAGCTGATCGCCGTGGTGCTCGTCGCGTTGTTCAACCTGCCGGGGCTCGTCGTCTATCTCGTGATCCGGCCGCAAGACACCATGGCCGACGCCTATGAGCGGTCGCTCGAGGCCGAGGCCGTCCTCCACGAGCTGCAGCTCGCTTCCACGGCCTGCCAGAACTGCCGTCGCCCCATCGATGACGACTTCAACGTCTGCCCCCACTGCCGCGTCACCCTGCGCGAGCCCTGTCGCAGCTGCGCCCACCTCGTCCGCACGAGCTGGATCGCCTGCCCCTACTGCGCCGCCGACCGCGTCCCTTCCCGTCCCGCCACGCCCCTCACCCGCGCCGCGACCGCCCCCCTGGAGCCGCCACGCCGCTCTCGCCCCGTCGCTACGTCTGAGAACGGCGACATGCCGCAGCCTTCTGCTTCGCCGCGCGCGCGTCCTCCCGTCGCCCGCTAGGGCTGTCGCCACAAGACCTCTGCCAGACTCGGTACCCTAACCTGGGCGCGCCCTGACACCGCTCATCCTGAAGCCCTCGAAGGATGCGTGCGGGCAATCAACCTCGTCGCATCTCCCTGACCCCACGAGGAGACACCAGCTTACTTAGTGATTGCGAAGCGTCGGCTATCCCGCGAGCTTGCGCGCCAGCGCCGCGAAGTCCAGACGCGAGGCCAGGTGCTGATAAGCGGCCTCGGCTTTGCGCTCGCCCCGGAACCGGCTGCGTAGCCATACCTCGCTCAACGAGGCCAGGGTTTCCGGCGTCTCCTCGCGCGTCAGCAGGACGGTCGTGGCCTCGCCCCGGGCGCGGTCGGCAACGTAGGGGCTGGGCTCGCCGCCGCCGGTGATCACCAGGCAAGCTGCCTGCGTCTCGATGGCGGCCAGGTGAAGGTCGGTCTTGTTGTAGGGCGCCAGCACCGCCTTGGAGGCGAAGCGGCGGAAGTGAGGCCGCGCCGGGTCGGCGAAGACCGGCGCAATGAGCACGTCTTCAACGACCTCGAGGTCGTTCTCACCCTCGTAGAGGACTTCGGCGGCCAGCGTCTCGCGGATCTCCCCCACGGAGGGCGCCGCCAGCGTCCGGTCTTCGGGTATCAGGGCCAGGGGTCTCAGGCTACCGTTGGTCAGGTCGCGCGCCACGGCTTCGACCCGCCCGGGCGGCACATCGGTGGCGATGCTGCCGATCAAACGGTCGCCCAGGGCGCGGCCCAGGTTCACATCGGCCTCGCTGACTTCGCCGCGTACGGCGAGTATAGCGGGGACGCCGGCCATGGGCTCAGCGCCAACGTCGGATTCGATGATCACGATCTCTCCGGCGCCAGAAGCCTGGCCCGAAGCGTCGCTGACCGGACGGCCCGGAGTGCTGGCGAAGAGGTAGCTCGCGAAGCTGATTGCGTCGGCCTCGGCAGCCGGGCCGGAACCTTGACGCAGCAGACTCACGCGGAGGTTTTCACGCACGAAGCCCTGCGCCAACCCGACGGCAATGGCGGTCTTGCCCGCGAGAGGACGAGTCGAAAGGACCTGTAGCGCTGCCATTGGTGCCGAATTATAGCAAGGCTCCCGCTTAGGGATAACCGCTTTGCCATTAACGAGACGCCTTGCGGAAGCGGCCGGTTTAACGTCTTTTTAATGCGATAGACGGTCGCAGACCCCGATAACCGGTTAAACTACGCCAAGTTGTTTTCCCTAGCAACAGGCCGAATCTCTCCGGCGGAGAGAACGGGGGACCCAAACTCTGGGGTTTAGTCCTTCCCTTGGGAGGACGGGGCACCTTCAGGCCCTAACCCGACAGCTAACCTCGTAGGCCCCTGAAAGGAATAGAAATGCCCGCTCACATCCCCTATTAGCGCTTCTGAAATGCGGTAGGCCGAGAATGCTTGCAGACGCAGTTAGGAGCGCCATGGAAGTCCTTACCTCCAGACCTTCAGCCCTAGTAACGGATATAGACGGCACCCTCAGCCGCATCGTTGCCCGCCCCGAAGACGCCGTCGTCTCAGAGGGGGCGCGGCAATCACTACGGCAGCTCGCGGATCAGCTGGCGCTGGTCGGCGTTATCACGGCGCGTGAGGAAACCGTAGCCCGCCGCATGGTCGGCGTCGATTCCCTCAGCTACATCGGCAACTACGCGCTCGCCCAGGACGAGGCGCAGGCCGCCTGGCCGCGGCTCGATCAGGCCAAGTCGCGCGTACGGCAGGCGATCGAGTCGCTGCCCTGCGTCACCATGGAAGAGAAGGGCCTGACCTTCGCCCTGCACTATCGCAACTGCGAAGAGCCCGGCGTCCGTGAGCGGCTCCTGGGCCTCGTCGGGCCGATTGCCACCGAAGAGGACGCCAAGCTGCTCGAAGGCAAGCAGGTCGTCGAGCTGGCGCCGCGGTCGCTGCCCGACAAGGGCGCCGCTATCGCCCGCCTTGCCGAAGATCAGGGCCTGCGCGGCCTCGTCTTCGTGGGCGATGACCTCTCCGATGTCGCCGTCTTCCGCGAGATCGCCCGGCGGCGGCGCGAAGAGGGTCTGCCCGGACTCAGCATTGCCGTAATCGACGGTGAGACCGAGCCGGCGGTACGGGAGGCCGCCGACGTCGAAGTCTCGGGCGTTGGTGAAGTCGAAGAGCTACTGGCCAGCCTCAGCCTTGAGCTGAGAAAGGATGGCGGGTTGTGACGCTGGCTACGAAGGAGCCAACCGCTCATAAGCTGCGACTGCTGACGGTCAGCAACCGCGGCCCCAAAGAGTTTCATCGCGACGAGAAGGGCGATGTCACGGCCGTGCCGGGTCAAGGCGGCCTCTCGACCGCGCTCAGCGTCGCCGCCAGCCTCTACCCGGCAACCTGGCTCTCCAGCCCCCTGACAGCAATCGACCGTGAGATCGCTGACGGGACAATCGCGCCGGCCTGCGCCGATGGCGCCTCCCACTTCGTCTCGACCGGCCCCAGGGCTTACGAGCTCTACTACGGCTGCTTCGCCAATGAGGTGCTGTGGTTCCTGCAGCACGGCATGGCCTGGCCGGAGGAGCTGACCGCCGAAAAGCGCCGGGAAGCCTGGACCGAGGGCTACGCCGCGGTCAACAGCGCCTTCGCGGCCAAGATCGTCGAGGAGCTGGACACCGGGGCCTACCGCGCCGTCATGTTCCACGACTACCACTTCTACTGGGCGCCGCTGCTCGTGCGACGCCAGCGCCCGGATGTCTTCATGCAGCACTTCGTCCACATCCCCTGGCCGGAAGCCGGGGAGTGGGACCGCCTCGAGCCCGATATCGTCGTCTCGATCTGCGAGGGCCTGCTGGCTAACGACAGCCTCGTCTTCCAGACGCCCGCCTCCGTGCGGACCTTCCTCGCGACCTGCGAGCGCTTCCTCACGGACGCCGAGGTCGACCTCGACTCCGGGACGGTCGTCCACGGCGGGCGCCGGACGCGGGTCTGGGCCAACGGCATCTCCGTCGACCCGGCAGAGCTCTCCGAGGCGGCGGCATCGCAAGAGTTCTCGCGCTACCGCTTCATGCTGCGCGGCGAGCCGCACCAGCGGGCAATCGTCCGCGTCGACCGCCTCGACCCGACCAAAAACGTCCTGGCAGGCTTCCAGGCCTATGCCTACCTGCTGGAGCAGCACCCGGAGCTGCACGAGAAGGTCTACTTCCTCTCGCTGCTGGTGCCGACAAAGTCCGATATCGAGATCTATCGCCGCCACCAGGACGAAGCTCGCGCCCTGGCCGAATCGATCAACCAGCGCTTCGGTAACCGCCACTGGAAGCCGATTCAACTCTACTTCGAGCACAACCGCGTGCAGGCCCTGGCAGCCATGTCCCTCTACGACGTGCTGCTGGTCAACCCGGTCGCGGACGGCATGAACCTCGTCGCCAAGGAAGGGCCGATGCTCAACAGCCACGATGGCGTCCTGGTGCTGTCGAGGACGGCAGGCGCGCACACGGAGCTGGGCTGTGGCACGATCAGCATCGACCCGCACGACGTGGCCGGCACCACGGCCGCGCTCTACGAGGCGCTGATGATGCCGCCGGCAGAGCGTCGCGACCGCGCGGCGCGCATCCGCGACAAGGTGCGCTCCCACGACCTGCGCGATTGGTTCCGCACCCTCCTCTCGGACATCGAAGCGCACACGCCCATCACGGACGCCGGCGAGCCCTCGCAGCTGGCGGAGACCAGCGCGGCCTAGACGCACGCAAGTATCTCTTAGTCCCTCCTTGCCTCGGAATGACAAGGAGGGACTAATACCTCATCGTGGAACCGCCCTCGCCATCCATTGCGAGCTTATCGACTCGTGAAGCTCGTAGGACTCTGAGATAACCTCATCGTGGAACCGCCCTCGCCATCCATTTGCGAGGCCATCGGCGGCAGCCCAGGCCGTGGAATCCTTTAACGCCCGTGTGTCCCAAACGCCCCTCGAACCTTAGCCTAGGACCCCGTGCTTCCTGCCATCCTGAGCGGCCTCAGCCGCGAAGGATCAAGCGCCACCGGCCGCCCCAAAGCTCCACGTCACGGCAAACGCCTCTCATCGTCATGCCGAGGCAACAAGGAATCTAACTCATCGGGAACCGGTTCTAGGCTGATCGCCTCTTCATTCCATTACGAGGCCATCGGCGGCAGCCGAGGCCGTGGCAACCTTTTGATGCCCGTATATCCAAACGCCCTTGAAGGTCGCCCGATATGTTTCGGGCCAGCCCTCACAAAAACAGAGCTACGGAAACAGCACCGGCTGCACCGACGCGTCCGGCTTTGTAGCCCCGTTGCGCGGCACGGAGCCGTTGCGGGCGCGGCGCTGGCCGGGCGCGGCGACGCGGGCCGGAAAGCCGCCATCGGCAACCTTGACGACGAGGCCATCGCCGCTCGCCACCTCGGCAATGCTGCTCACGACGCGCCCTCCCTTGTGGACGACGGCGTAGCCCCGGTTGAGCGTCGCCTGCGGGTCGAGCGCGGTGAGCTGGACCTGACAGCGGCGTAGCTGCTCGCGGCGCTTCGTCTCCTGGACGCTGAAGGCGTGCAGGCCCAGCCGGGCCAGCTCCGCCAAACGCTGCCGCAGACGCTCGACATCAACCGCCCCGCGGGCAGCGCGCTCGATCAGCGAGACCACGGACGATGCGTCGCGAGTCAGGGAGCGCTGGCTAATCGCCGCGGCCGTATATGTGTAGTCGCGCAGCCGCCGCTCGACCTGGAAGCGGTCGGGGGCGACCAGCTCGGCGGCCGCCGAGGGCGTCGGCGCGCGCAGGTCGGCCACGTAGTCGCAGATCGTGAAGTCGGTCTCGTGACCGACGGCAGAGACCACGGGGACAATCGAGCCAAAGACGGCGCGGGCGACAGGCTCTTCGTTGAAAGCCCACAGCTCTTCGACGGAGCCACCGCCGCGCGCCACAATTATCACGTCGATGTCGCCGAGGGCGTTCAGCGTCTCTACGGCGGCGACGATGCCGAGCGGCGCCATGTCGCCCTGCACCGGCGTCGGCGCCAGCACCACCTCGACCAGCGGCCAGCGGCGGCGCAGCACGTTGCAGATGTCATGGAAGACCGCCCCGGACGCTGAAGTGGCCACGCCCACCCGGCGCGGAAAAGCCGGCAGCGGCCGCTTGCGGGCGGGGTCGAACAGCCCCTCCTCCTCGAGCTGAAGCCGCAGGCGCTCGTACTGGGCGTGACGCAGGCCGACCCCCTCCGGCTGCACGAAATCGACCACAACCTGCAGCTCCCCGCGAGCCTCATAGACGCTGAGCTTGCCGTGGATGATGACCTGCGAGCCCTGAGTCAGGTAGTCGATCAGCCGCCGCTGGCGCAGGTGCGTGGCGCGAAAGACCACGCCGCTGAGCCTGGCGCCGGCGTCCTTGATCTCGAAATAAGTGTGGCCGGATGGCAGCGTGCGCGGGCCGGAGACCTCGCCCGAGATCCAGACGTCGCCGAGGACGAGGTCACTCTCCAGCAGCTCCCGCAGGTAGGCGACGGCCTGAGAGACGCTGAGGATGCGCATGACTCAGTCAGTATAGCGAGCAAGAGAGCCAGGCTCCGCGAATGTTGCAAAATCAGCAGGTCGCGAATTTTAATGTAAAAGGGGCTATACGGTTACCTATATGTGTGCCACAATCAGGGCGCTGTAGCGGGGGACGAGCTACCGGCCGAGACTCGGAGTCAAGATTGCCCCGCCGACTCCGATTCCGTTGTGCCGGGGCCGCCCCGCTCAGCACCTAACCCCTACTCCACCGTCACCGTCTTCGCCAAATTACGTGGCTGATCGATATCGCAGCCACGCAGGCGCGCCATGTGATAGGCCAGCATCTGCAGCGGCACGGCCGTGACCAGCGGCTGCAGCAACGTCGGCGCCTCCGGCACGTAGATCACGTCCTGCGCCTTCTCCGGCAGCAGCGTATCGCCCGCCGTGGCGATAGCGATCACTTTGCCCTCGCGGGCCCGCACCTGGTCGATGTTATTCAGCATCTTCGTGTAGTGGTCATCCTTCACGGCAATGGCGACCACCGGCATGGCCGCATCGATCAACGCAATCGGGCCATGTTTCATCTCTCCCGCCGCGTAGCCTTCGGCATGAATGTAGCTGACTTCTTTGAGTTTGAGCGCGCCCTCCATAGCCACCGGGAACTGTGGTCCCCGGCCCAGGAAGAGGAAGTGCTCGCTCTGATAGTGGCGCTCCGCCACCGCGAGAGTAGCGGCGTCCGACTTCAGCGCCTCGCCGATCAGTTGCGGCAGCCGCGCCAGGTCATCGAGCGCCTGACCCAGGCGGCGTCCCGTCAGGAAGCCCCGCTTCTCGCCCAGGTAGCAGGCCAGAAGATAGAGAGCCGTGATCGAGCCGAGGAAGGTCTTCGTCGAAGCGACGGCGACCTCGGGGCCGCAGCGCAAGAAGACGGTACCATCGCCGATGCGCGTCGCCTGCGACCCCGGCGTGTTGCAGATCGCGACAACGCGGGCGCCGCGCCGCTTTGCCTCGTGCATCGCCTCCAACGTGTCCACCGTCTCGCCCGACTGGGCAACGGCAAGCACCAGGCTCGTGCCATCGATGATTGGGCGGCGGTAGCGGAACTCGGAGGCATTGTCCGTCTCGGCGGGCAAGCCGGCCAGCTGCTCCATGTAGATGCGGCCGACCTGCGCCGCGTTGAGGCTCGTCCCCATGCCGATGACCACAACACGGCTCAGAGAGGCGATAGCGTCGTCGTCCAGGCCTAGGCCGGGCAGGAAGACGGCCGGCGGGTCGAACTGAGCCGCCCCGCGCAGCGTATCGAGCACGGCCTCCGGCTGCTCGGCGATCTCCTTGGCCATATAGTGCTCGTAAACCCCCTTGCCGATAGCGGTGTTCTCGAGGTCGACGGTCTGCGGTTCGCGCGTCAGCACTTCGCCGCTGAGACGCGAGTAGGTGGCGCCCGTGGCGGTGACGCGGACCATGTCGCCGTCATCCAGGAAAACGACGCTGCGCGTATGGCCGGCGAGGGCGGGCAGGTCGCTGGCCACGAACATCTCGCCCTCGCCGTAGCCAATGACAACGCCGCCGGCGTTCGCGATTCGGGCCGCGACCAGCACGTCGGGTTCCTGACGGCGCATTACCAGCACGGCTGCTGCGCCCTGAATACGCTGCAGGGCGGCGCGGGTCGCCTCTTCCAGGTTGAGGCCGATGGTCAGCTCGCGCGCGATGAGATGCGGGATAACCTCCGTGTCTGTCTCGGAGCGGAAGACGGCGCCCGCGAAGACCAGCTCATCACGCAGCTCGCGGTGGTTCTCCACGATGCCATTGTGGATAACGACCACGTCGCCGGCCGTATCGACGTGGGGATGGGCGTTGAGCTCGGTGGCCCCACCGTGGGTAGCCCAACGGGTGTGGCCAATGCCGGTGCAGCCGGGGGGATAGGCGCCTTCGAGGCGGGAAGTCAGGTTGCTGAGCTTGCCCACGTCGCGTGCCAGGGTGAGGATGCCGCTCGCATCGAGCACGGCAATGCCGGCGCTATCGTAGCCGCGATACTCCAGCCGGGACAGCCCTTCCAGGACAATGGGCGCAGCCTCACGCCCACCCACGTAACCGACGATGCCGCACATGTGACCTCCCGGGCAGGCTCGCGGGCCTGCATGGCTAGACCCCAAACGGGCGTTGCCCGCCGGTTTGCTTTTGGGAGGAAGCCAGGGCTGTTCAGGGAGAAACAATGCTACCGCTGCACATCGGGAGGGGTTTGTTGAGGGCTCACGCGCCTCATTTTGTCCGTCCCGTCACGACCGTGCCGCCGAGAGACCACCCGCCGAATCTTTCGATTAGCCTCTACCTCGTCATCCCCCGGCGCACCGGGGGACCTGGCGCTTACTGACTACAGCCCCTGCTGACCTCCTGCTTCATTTTCCGGCGCCACTATATCACGCGAATAAAGTCGCGACGCGCCGCGTCGCTGGCTTATTCCGGCTCCTCTCATCGCCATTGATGGCGGCGATCCCATTGAGGATGAGACCCCAGGTAATCAACAAAGACCACACGCTGACTGTCATCGACGCGATACAGTAGCCTCCGCCGACGGTCCACATCGAATTGGTAGTAGTCTCGCCACTCACCACGGAGGCGTTTCACGTTGTTGCTCTGAGGCAGATGGGGTGTGCGCTGGAGATGATCACGCCAGAAAACGGTGACCTTCTCCTGGAGGCCGGGAGGCAAGGCCGCGAGAGCCTCCCAGACGCTGTCTTCGATTTCAAGGCGATAAGGAGAGCTATCCTCGCTGCTAGACGGCTCGCCACTCACGATAGTGTTTGTCTGCGCGGCGAAGGCCCTCGGCAACCTCCGGGGCCGCATCGATCTCCGCAGTTGCTTCCCATGCCTCCAGCAGCTCGATCACCCTCGTAGGGTCGCTGCTCAGGTTCATCTCGGAAAGGGCCGCGTACAGCTCCACGGCGAACTGCCTCTGGTGCGCGTGCGTGAGCCTGTCGAGCCATCCCATCGCCTCGGGCGTCTCACCACGCAGACTGGTGCAGGCGTCCTCAACTCTTCGCGCGGCCTCCCTTGGCACGCGATGGACCAGGACCATCTCTTCTCCCTGACGTGGCTTCCTAGGCATTGCTTCGCCTCACCACACTACCCGGCATCAGGCGAGCCAAATACCTGACTAACGTGGGTAACTATAGTACACAGGCTCTGAAAGAGATTTCCCACGTGGCACACGGCTCCTAAATTGCAGCCAGGCAATCTCGCCCGCCGGCCTTCATCAAGGTCAGCATAAAGCCAGCTATTCGCGCAACGACAAACCGAATCTGTTGTTTCGGCTTGGTGATAACTTTCGAGCCGCCGTCAGGCCGACAGCTCTTCCAGCCGGCTCACGACCTGGTCGATTACGAAGTCGGGCGTCGAGGCGCCCGCGGTGACGCCGACCTTCTCGTGCCCGGCCAGCCAGCCCGGCTCGATCTCGTCCGCCGTCTCGATGTGATAGGTCTCGGCGCCGCACTCGCGCGCCACGATGGCGAGATGCCGCGTGTTGGCGCTGTCACGCCCGCCCACGACGATGATCAATGAGACCTGGGAGGCGAGATGGATCGTTGCCGCCTGCTGCGAGGTCGTCGCATGGCAGAGCGTGTTGAGCACCCGCAGCTCCGAGATCCGGTCGATGTTGACCTCGAACAGCTTCTTGACGAAGGAAGCAAAGCGCGCCTCCGTCTCCGTTGTCTGAGACAGGACACCCACCCGGGACGGGAAGTCCTCCGGCAGCAGCTCCACATCTGCTTCCGAAGCGACGGTCAGGACGTGGCCTTTGGCCCAGCCCTGGACGCCGCGCATCTCCTTATGGTTGGGGTCGCCAAACATGACGACGGCGAAGCCCTCTTCCGACAGGCGCCTGGCCCACTGCTGCGAGCGCGTGACGATCGGGCAGGTCGTGTCGATGATCTCCACGCCGGTGGCTTCCAGGACCTGGATCACGTCCGGGCCGACGCCGTGGGCCGTAATCGCGACCGGCTTGTCACCGGCCTGGGCCACGTCCGTGATCACCGCCAGGCCATCGTTGCGCAGCTTCTCCACGACCTGAGGGTTGTGGACCACAGAGCCGAGGCTCACCATGTCGCCACGCTCGCGCACCGCCTCCTCCATCATGTCGACGGCGCGGCGGACACCGAAGCAGAAGCCCATTTCGCTGGCGCGGATGATTTGCATACTCTAGTAGTCCCCTATTCGCCTCGCGACGGTTGAGCGCCCGGCGAGGGCTCACCTCCATAATAGCCCCGATACTCCGGCGGCAACAGGGCGGCGATCTTCTGCATGATCAGCGTCGTGCCCGCTTGCGCCGCCTCGGCGTTGAGGCGCTGTGGCTTCGGCAAATTGAAAGGCCTGCCGATGGTCAACGTAACCCTGGCGCGCGGGATGGGCCGCAAGAACATCCACGGCAGGCCCAGACGCTGGCTGCCCGTAATCGCCACCGGCGTGACCGGCGCGTCATTGCGCAAGGCCACAAGAGCAGCGCCGGGCCACGCCTTTTGCAGCCTGGCTTGGTGGCCACTCCGCCTGCCCTCCGGAAAGATGCATAGAGCCAGGCCCTGCTTTAGCGCCTCATTGGCATGGCGCAGCGCGGACAGGTCGGCCTCATTGCGGCGGACGGGAAAAGCGCCGAAAGCGCGCAGGAACTGGGCCAGCACCGGCACCCGAAACAGCTCATCCTTGGTCATGTAGACAATGCGGCGGGGGATGCGGGTGCTGAGGATGCCGGGGTCGGCGTCATTCAGGTGGTTGGAGGCAATGACCAACGGCCCGCTCAGAGGCAGGTTCTCCAGCCCGACAACCTTGAGGCTGACGTATGGCGGCAGCAGGATGTGCCGGATGATCCAGTTGGCGGTGTCGTGGACGAAAGCGATCACGGCGAGGGCTAACTACCCGCTGGCAGGCCGGCGGCAGCGCGCACCCGCTCGATGACTTCCTCCAGCGACAGGTTATCCGTATCGATGATCTGGGCGTCGGCAGCCGGTCGCAGCGGCGAGACGTGGCGCTGTCGGTCCATCTCATCGCGCTGCTGCAGCTCGCGCAGGATCTCCGCCTCCGGCCGGTGGAGGCCGGCCTCCGCCAGCTCGCGATGTCGCCGGCGCGCCCGCACCTCCGCCGAAGCGTCAAGGTAGATCTTCGCCGGCGCATCCGGCAGGACCACGCTGCCGATGTCCCGCCCCAGCATGATTAGACGGCCCTCGCGGGCGAAGCCGCGCTGCCGCTCCACCATCGCGGTGCGGACGCCAGGGACGCGGGAGACCAACGAGACGTTGCGGTCGACGTCCGGGGAACGCAGCTCGGCGGTGATATCCGCCCCATCGATTTTGATCGTCGCGCCGCCATCCTGCCCTGGCTGTCCCAGCTCGATCTGGGCGCTCCCGGCGAGACGCGTCAGAGCCTCCTCGTCGTTGAGGTCCACACCGCGCTGCAGGGCCAGCCAGGTCACGGCGCGATACATCATGCCGGTGTCCACCAGGCGATAGCCCAGCTCGCGAGCCAGATGAAGACCCACGGCCGTCTTACCGGATGCCACCGGCCCGTCAATAGCAATGACGGGGGCGGTAGCGCGCGGGGAGGCTGCTTGATTAGACGGTGGCGTTTCCGGATCTCGGTTCAACTTGGTCGATTATAAGTTCGCCCTTTGGGGCGAACAAGCGAGCCTTATTCATAATTCCAGCCCCGTGCGGCTATCATAAAGGGCTGAAACGATGGATGCCCCAGCTGGGAACTTCCAGTTGAGAATGTTCACGCCGAGCGATGTCCGCGGCATTGCCGAGGTACATGTGCGGACGTGGCAGATTGCCTACGGGGATTACTTCAGCAAGGGGTTTCTTGATGGCATGGGCCGTCTCCTGAGTAATGAGGGATTGGTTCAACGAGCAAACAGATTAGCCAATCCTGAATCGATAACTTTCGTGGCCGAAAAAGATCAAGACATCGTCGGTTTTGCGACAGTTCAGCCAAACCAAGAAGATCTAGGGCCGGAAGTTGGTGAGCTAGGAGCCATTTACGTTGACCCCGCTCACTGGAACAGCGGCATTGGCTCGGCCTTGATAACGGCTGCGGAATCCCAATTGGCGGCATCCGGATTTAGCCGTGCCATACTCTGGACGATAGGCCCTAATGAACGCACACGGCACTTTTACGAGCGCCACGGATGGTCGTACGACGGGACATCTAAACCCCATCAGGGGGAAGTCGAGTTAGTGCGTTACGCCAAGCGACTTACGCCAGGCGACACCGAATCGTCTCAGGGAAGGCCACAGCATTAGCCAAGAGGATTACTGCGGAGAGGATGACATGGATTGACACCTTCATTCGGCCTCGCACTCTCACATCGTTGAGTTTGTAAAAGCCGCCTCGACATCAAGAAGGCCGAGTCTGTGGTTAAGAAGATCATCAGGGAGAACAAGGAATGGGTGAAGGAGATGGCGGACAAGTAGACTGGCTGGAGGAGATAGTCGAGTCGGTCCGTAGCCTTCACGACTTGATGTTGCAAATCGGAGGCGGAGTGCAAGGCGAGCACTCCGCCTCTCTTACTCCTCATGCGCTCGACCGTTCCAAACCGCCTTCGGAGAGCCGATCTACAAGGACCCGTACGAGCGGGCCGCTGCTATCTTTCACGGAATTATTTGTGACCATCCATTCGCTGATGGCAACAAGCGAAGCGGCACTGCCTCAGCGCTGCTCATCCTCGCCCAGGATGATGCCCTTCCCGAAGTAGATGCTGATGGCCGGCGACTTCGCCTCGCCCTCCTGGGCCAGGTTGCCTTGGCGACGGCACAGGGGGGTCTCGACGTGGCAGCCGTGAGCGTCTGGATCCGTCGCATCTTCGAACCATCTAGTGAAATAACACCCTGAGCCGCACCGGGCTCAGGTCCCGCGCCAGCGTTGGTAGAAGAGAGCCCCGCCAAAGCCCACGATCGCCAGGGCAGAGCCAATCGCCAGGCCGATGGCCGAGAAGACATCGAACCCACCGGCGCCGCTCTCCGTCGCGGTCGCCGAATCCAAGAAAGCCGCCGGACGGGGCAGGGGCGTCCCGGCCTGGATCGAAGAAGCGACCTGCGCGAAGGGTGTCGGCGTGCGGCTGGCGGACGCGGCGGCCGTAGGGATGCTGGTCGCGGCCACAGGGGCGATGGCCGGCGCGGCTGCCTCAATAACCTCGTCCGGCGCGGCGACCGTGCTGGCAGGCGGCGGCGCTGCGACCAGAGTTGCAACCCCAAAGCTCACGTCGTCCATGTAGATGGTCGCGGCCGCGGCTCCGGCCGGAGCCAGCATGACACGCACGCGGGCGGATCGGCTGCCCGGCGGCGGCGTCCGCGGCCCGGTCGTGAGATAGGTGAAGCCACTCCCTCCGCCCGAGATACGGCTGGTCGAGTCATCCGTGGCCAGGGCAGAGCCGCTGCCATCGGCTGACTCGTACCAGGAGATGCGCAGATAAGCGGCTCCAACACCGCCATCCGCCTGCAAATAGCCGGCCAGCTCGTAGGCGCGGTCGGGGTCGATTGCCACCACCTGGTAGGCCCATTTCGTGGATGTAGTGGCGCTCGTAAGGGCGCCCGCCCGGCTGCCATTGCGCCGCGGCGCCGTCACGGTATCGAGCTCGCCGCCGTACTTCTGCCAGCCGGTAACGTCATCCTCGAAGCCGCCGTTGACGAAGCGCAGGCTGGGAGTGGCAACCACGATGGCCGTCGGCGTGAGCCCGGGCGTCGAAGTGCCCGCGGGCGGGATCGGCGTGTTGGTCGCGACTGCAACCGGCACACTCGTTGCCGTCGGCGTCAGGGTGGCAGTCGCCGTGGGCGTGCGCGTCGCCGTGGCCGTGGCGACCGGCGTGGAAGTCGCTGGCGGCGGGCCTTCCAGACTGAGGCCGTCCAGGCAGATCACGGCATCGCCGTCCGAAGTAGCGCTGAGCCTGACCAGGAGCCGGCGCGCGTTCGGCGGTGCAGCCGGTTCCGTGAGGCTGAATCGGGCATAGCTGGCCGATGGCGTCAGCACTCGCGTCGTCTGATTGAGTTGCTCGCCGCCGGCATCCTGCCAGACGAGGGCGACACGCAGGCTGGCCGTTCCGTCAAGGAGGAGCGCGTAGCCTTCGATCGTGTAGGCGCCGGCCGCGATGACACCGTTTATCGTCTGCTGGGCTTGGGCCAAACCCTCGTCTGCATCGACCACGAGACCGCCGGCAGCGTCGCCGCTACGGGCCGGGCAATCCGAGCTCGTCGAGAAACTGACACCGGCCCAGTTGGCGCTGCCGTCCTCGAAACCACCGTTCTCGAGTCGCTGGTCGGCCGCAACGCCTCCCGCCGCCGCCATCAGCAGCGCGCAGAAACCTAAGCCCACGCCTATACGAAACCAGACTTGCTGCCTGGGGGCCAACACGCCCTCCGTGGGGTGGCAGCCGGTCGCGCGCGGGAGCGGCCCGGGTTAGCGGCGGAGTTCTACTTTGCGGACGTAAATGAACTCGTCGACGCTGACACTATCAGGCGACGCACTGCGGGGTTTGGATCGAGACGGAAGCTGCTCTTGCCCCACCAGCGCGCGCCCGGCGGCACGGCTCGCCGCCCTGGCAGCGTTACCGGCGAAACGGCGCGCCAGCCACTCAACACCGGTACCGATCGCCAGCACAGCCACGCTGCCCATCAGCGAGCGCGGCAATGCCTGGGATCGGACGGGAAGCTGGGAGCTGCGCAAAGCCGGGACGCTGGCAGCGGCCGCTGAGACTTCGACGGTTAGCTGATGGCCGCAACGCCGACAGAAGTTGTCCGCCGTATCGCGAGGTGCATTGCAGCGGCTGCAGCGCAGGAGTTCCACGGCGGGATTATAGCATCCGCCCCGGCCCTAGCTGGTTGCTACGGTGCCGATTTCCTGGCGCATCTGGATGTAACGCATCACATCGCCGCGGTGGATCAGCCCGCGCAGGATGCTGCCCTCCAGCAGCGGCACCTGGTTGATGTCGCCGGACGCCATCTGCGCCAGCACCCGCGGCAGGTCGTCTCGCAGGCTGACGGTGCGCAGCTTGTCGAACGGCGTCATGGCGCGGAACACCGTGGTCGAGGGCCACTGCTCCCGCGGCACCTTCTTCAGGTCGGTCAGGGTCACCAGGCCCAGAAGCTGATCGCCGGCCACCACCGCGTAACAACGGCCATCCCCCGCGAGGATATGCTCCTCGACCAGCGCGGCAAGGCTCATGTCCGGAGACACGGCCGTGAAGTCCGTACGGGCGACAGTGCTGGCAGGCACGCCCTTCAGCACGATGTTCATGAACAGCTGCTCGTAGCTCGCTGCGGACGCGCTGCGCAGAAAGTTGCCGATCAGGAAAAGCCAGATGCCGGTGATGAAGTCGCCGAAGATGAAGCCGAGGACGCCCGCGCCCATGATTATGTAGGCGACGAGCTGCCCCAGGTTCGATGCTGCCCGCGTAGCGTCGAGGAGGTTGCGGCGCTGGGCCCAGAAAACGCTGCGCAGGACACGTCCACCGTCGAGCGGAAAGCCGGGCATGAGGTTAAAGACGCCGATCGCAAGGTTGATTAAAGCCAGGTTGCCGGAGACAGCGCCGACGCCATCGTCAGCCTCACGTAGTAAGAAGTAGCCCGCCGTGAATAGCGCCGCGATCGCCAGGCTGGTCAGCGGCCCCACGATGGCGATGAGGAACTCCTGGCGCGCGCTCTCCGGCTCCTTCTCCAGGTTGGAGACGCCGCCGAAAACGAACAGCGTGATGCTGGTGACCGCGATCCCGTAGCGCTTGGCCACGATCGAATGCGACAGCTCATGCAGCAGGATGGAGACGAAGAAGATCAGCGCGATTGCGCCGCCGACGATCCAGCGTCGCGAGACGGTCCACTCCGGGTAGAGCCCTTCAAGCAGGCTCGTCGCGAAAGTCGCCGTGACGAGGAAGAAGACGAAAAACCAGCTCCAGTGGACATTGATCTCAAAGCCGAATAGTCGGCCAAGACGTATGGTTCCGGCCAAGGGGTCCCCCTTCAGGTGGAGGGCGTGTTGCTCGGTAGGGTAGATGGGCTAAGGCGAGGCAGTCAATCAGGCTTACCCCTATAGGATCGGCCTCTATGAGATTCCATGCAGTGGTCTGCCACCCAAAGCAAGAGAGACGCCCACAAGAGCGCCTCTCTGAGTGCTTAAGCGAAGACTACTTTACGTTCGCCTCCAGGAGCTCGCGAATCTCCTTGACCTGGGCCTCACGCCAGCTGGCCCAGACCGGGCCCTTCTTGAACTCGGCGTACTCTTCCATGTACTTGGCGCGGTCCTCGGCGCTGATCTCCGGATCGCGCATCTTTGAGGTGATCTCAGAGAGCAGCGGTGCATCGTCCCGCACCTTCTTCGCCTTCTCCGTCCAGTGGCCAATGTACTCATGGTCCTTCGTGTAGAAGACGAAGACCGGGATCGACTGGTACTCGCCTTTGTAGAGGAATTCGCTCATTATGTCGAGATTCTGGTCACGGAAGAAAATCTTCAAGTCCAGACCCGTCGCCTCCGCCAGGCGGGCCATCACCGGCATGCCGCGCACCACATCGGTGCACCAGGCCTCGCCCAGGGCCAGGCACTTCGCCGGCCCATTGGCCTTCGCCATCAGCGCCTTGATCGCGGCAACGTCGCCGGCATCCAGCTCGTGGGCCTCATGGTTGTAGGCGAATTGGTCCTGGTTGCGGTCGATAGTATCCATCCACTGCTGCCAGGAGATGCCCTGCTCGTAGCGCTCCGGGGTTACGACACTTTCTGTCTGGGTGGCCAAGAGACGCCTCCTCTTACTTCGTAATGCTTCAGATTTGTGTTGGCGCAGTATAACATACCGCGCCTCACGTGGACGTTAAGGTTGGCCGTTCACGGCAACGAAGACACCTGACCGGCACCCTGGGCAATTGCCATCCTGAGCCCATCCAAGCGAACCTTGCCATCCTCAGCGGCCCCAGCACCCTGCCATCCCGCGCGACCCAAGCCTTCTTGCCATCGCGCGCGGCCCAAGCACCCTGCCATCCAGAGCGGCCCCAGCACCCTGCCATCCTGAGCGGCCCCAGCCTTCTTGCCATCCCGCGCGACCCAAGCACCCTGCCATCCTGAGCAGCCTCAGCTTCTCTGCCATCCTGAGCGGCGCCTAGCCGCGAAGGATCAAACACTTCCGGCCGCCCAAAACCCCGCGTCGTCGCAAAAACTCGTTCGACATCATTCCCCTGAGCACTCACCGCTTCACGGCATTGAAGCCAGCCCACCAATTAACCCATGCCCCCAGGGTTCAGCCTGGGTGTAGACACTCCCCTCAACACCCATGCCCCAGGGTTCAGCCTGGGGTGTAGACACGCCACTCAACACCCATGCCCCAGGGTTCAGCCTGGGGTGTAGACCATGCCCCGGAATTCATCATCCCCGACCCGTCTTGCGCCTAGCCCCAACCCTCGTTAGCCTCAGCCCAACATGACCATCGAGCTGCCCGGACTCGTCGCCTGGATCCTCGTCGGCCTCGTCGCCGGCTGGCTCGCCAGCCAGATCATGGGCAGCAAACGAGGCCTCCTCGGCAGCCTCCTGCTCGGCATCGTCGGCTCGATCATCGGCGGCGTCCTCTTCTCTTTCATCGGCCTCGGCGGCGGCGCCAACATCCTCGGCAGCATCGTCATCGCCACCGTCGGCGCCATCATCATCCTCGCCGTCGTCGGCCGCTAACCCCCGCCGCCGCCCCGGCAATCGGGCAATCGGGCAAGGCGTCCCCAGCGTTGCCGCCCACCCCGTCTGCCCGCCTGCCCCAATCCCTGTCGTTGCGAGCCATCAGCGCTAGCAGAGGCGTGGCAACCTTTGATCATTGGAGTAGGCGTAGGCATCCGGCCGGCGCCCTCCCTTCCCGTCGCGAGCAAGCCATCGAAGAAGGCCTCCAACCCTGCCTGCCTGCCTGCCTGCCTGCCTGCCTGCCTGCCTGCCTGCCTGCCTGCCTGCCTGCCCGCCTGCCCGCCTGCCTGCCTGCCTGCCTGCCGCCCCAATCCCTGTCATTGCGAGCCATCGGCGCTAGCCGAGGCGTGGCAACCTTTGATCGTTGGCGTAGGCGTAGACATCCTGCCCGCCCCCTCCCTTTCCGTCGCGAGCAAGCCATCGACGAAGGCCCGCTTGCCGTCTGCCCGTCTGCCCGTATGCCCGCCTGCCCGCCTGTTTGACATATCTCAATATATGTAGATAATAGCCCCCATGCCACGCCAGCCCAACTCCTCCAACCAGACCCGCAACCTCCTCGAAGCCTTCCTCAGCCATGCCGGCGACTGGCGTTACGGCTACGACCTCAGCAAGGAGACCGGCCTCAAGTCCGGCACCCTCTACCCCATCCTCATGCGCCTCGAAGCTCAGGGCCTGCTCGAAACCCGCTGGGCCGAACCCACCGCTCCCGGCCGTCCCCGCCGTCACCTCTACCGGCTCACCGTCAGCGGCATCGCCGTTGCCCGCTCCGCCCGCCGCGAAACCGAAGCCCGGGCAGCCGCCTCGCGGCCACGTCCCGTCCTTGAAGGCGCCTCATGAACCTCGAACGCTGATCCCTCGCCCTGGCCCGCCGTCTGACGCCGCCAGCGCCAATCTGTGCTAACAGACCGGGCGTTACCCTACCGAAGCCGGCCCTAACCGGCCCGCCAGCAGCCGCACCGCCTCCGGATACGCCTCGCACTCCGCCTCAAAGACGCGCTCCGCCAGCGTCTCCGGCGTATCGCCTGGCAGCACCGGCACCCGGCGTTGCAGCACTATCGGCCCGTGGTCGTACTCCTCGTCGGTGATGTGCACCGTGCAACCCGATTCTGTATCGCCGGACGCAAGCACCGCCTCGTGCACGTGATGGCCGTACATACCCTGACCGCCGAACTTCGGCAGCAGTGCCGGGTGGACGTTGAGCACGCGGCCCTTGAGGCGCTCCGGGAAGAGGTACTTCTGCAGCAGGCCCGCTTGGACCACCAGGTCGATCTCGTGCCGGTCGAGCACGGCCGTGATCGCCTCGCTGAACGCCTCGACGCTCTCGTAACGCCGCCGCTCCACGAACTCGACCGGCACCCCCGCCTGACGCACCGCCTCCGCGTTAAACGACCGCGCATTGCTCGCCACCACAATCTGGATCCGCGCGTCCAGCCGCCCCGCCTCGATCTCCCTGACAAAGTTCTGCAGCGTCCGCCCCGTCCCGGAGAGAAGAACAGCCAACCGTACGGTCATCGAAGCGGCCTCCTCTCCTTCCAGGAGAGGGTTGGGGTGAGGTGGCTGGCTGACCATCTCCCGGAGTCCACGCCTATCTCCGCACCGGCGCCTTCGGCGGCGAAATATACGCCGGCCTGAGCCCCAACCGCCAGCGTATCTTCGCGTAGGTGCTGATCCAGTGCACCACCGGCAGCGACCGATGCCCCACGATCCGCCCCGATGGCAGCGCCGCCAGCAGCTCTTGCGGCGTCTCGAAATCATCCATCTCCAGCAACGCGCCGCCGATCTCCCAGGGCGAGTGCGAGTCCGTACCCAGCGTCATCGGCTTCGAGACCCCCGCCGCCAGGTCGCGCGCCTTCTGGTCGTGCTTCGAGAGGATGTTGCGGCAGTTGAACCCTTCGATGGCGTCCACGTCCGTCTTTACCCGCTCCAGCGCATCCTTGGTAATCACCGAGCGCCGGAACACGTCGAAGGGATGCGGCACCACCGCCAGCGCGCCCTGCTCGTGGATCGCCAGCACCGTCTCCTCCGGCGTCATATCTCGCGGCACGAACTCCTTCAAAAACAAGCCGATGATCTCGCCCTCGGACGTCTTGACCTCCTCGCCGATGATCACCTTGAACGGCGCCAGCTTCTGGATCACGAAGGCGCCCTCGATCTCGTTGTGGTCCGTCACGGCGATGCAGTTGACGCCCTTACGCACACACTCATCGACGAACATCCGCGGGTTAATCACGGAATCGCGGGAGTAATGGCTGTGACTGTGGAAGTCGGCGCGCAGCTTCACGATGTGGGCAAACGGGCAAACGGGCAAACAGGCAATCGGGCAAACAGGGAAACGGGCAAAACCCGCAGCGGGGGTAGCGGGGGCGCGGCCCATGCGCGGGGGGTCTGGGGGGTATCCCCCCAGCTTTCAGATTTAAGGGGGTGGGGGCGGAGCAACGCGACAGCGGTGCCCAGCAGGCGTGGCAGACGTATCGGACCTGCCGCTTCAGAATCTCTCACGCCTCGCCCTCCTCCTCCTCATCCCCGTACGCCTCATACGCCCCCGCCGCCTCGCTCACCGCAATCGACTCCTTGAGACGCGTGATCCGCAGCTCCGCCCCGTCCAGCAGCTGCTGACACTTCTGCGCCAGCGCCACCGCCTCCTCATACGCCGATAGCGAGTCGTCGAGGCTGAGGCCGCCCTGCTCCAGCAGCGATACCTTCAGCTCCAGCTGCTGGTACAGCTCCTCAAACGACTCCTGCCCCTGCTTCGGTTTCGGCGCTGCCATGAGCCTAGTTTACCGCCTGGCCAACGCGGGCACACGCCGCTTGCTATCTGGTCGCCAGGAAGAGGTAACGGTTCACGCTGAAGAAGTAATCACCTGCCTCGTAGCGGCTTCGGAGGTCATCAGACCACGCCTCCACTTCCTCATCCGCCATCCCGCTCCGGCGGGCCGCGTCTCCCGCCGCGCCGATCATATCGAGGCTAAACCAGCCGCTATGGCCGATCTCGAGGATCGGTATAGCCCCGGCCTCCACCAGTTGGAATCCAGCTTGCGCCAGCAGATCCGGCAACCGGCGCCAGGTTAGGCTGCTGGAACTCGGCCACTCTGGCATCCCGCATGCGCCGGTTGCGTGCATCATCGTTTGTCAGCCAGACACAAGACTCCCAATCTGTATCGACGACCACCAACCGGCCGCCCGGCTTAAGCGCACGCCTGACTTCGCCGAGCGCTGCAAGAACATCCGTCGCGTAGAGATATACCTGCACCGCCACCGCGAAGTCCAGGCTGCCATCCGGCATGGGAAGTTGCCCGACGTCGCTTCGGAGCAGTCCAACCCGGGATGACAAACCTTCCTGCTCGACCCTCACCGAGGCACGAGCTAGCATCGCGTCGCTGATATCGATGCCCGCGACGTGGCCCTCTTCTCCTACTTCAACGAGCCAGCTCCGCCAGTAGGAAGCCCGGCCCGCAGCCAATATCAACTCCGCCCAGCCTTACCGCAAGAGCCCGGCGCGTCTGAGCTCGCTGCTCGACGATCTGGGCGTCGGTATAAATGCGTTCCAATCGCTCTAGTTCGGCGGCGCCCCATTGTTGATCCATTTCTTCCTCCGGCGAGGGCGAGTCTAGCATCCGGGTGAGCATGGCGGCCCTTGCTATCATGGTTCCGTGCTCACCGAAGGCTGGGTCGAATACCTGACGGGCCCCTTCGGCATCGCCTTCGCGATCGCCGCCGGCGTCATCTCCTTCCTCTCGCCCTGCGTCCTGCCCCTCGTCCCAGCCTACATCGCCCACCTCACCGGCCTCGGCAGCGCCGCCCCGCAGGCCACCGCCTCTCGCCGCGAGACCATGTCGCACGCCCTCGCCTTCGTCTGTGGTTTCGGCGCCGTCTTCACCATCCTCGGCGCCTCCGTCGGCCTGGCCGGCGGCCTGATCCGCGACCAGATGCCGACCCTGGAGAAGGTGGCCGGCGTCTTCCTCATCATCCTCGGCCTCAACCTCATGGGCGTCCTGCGCATCCCCTGGCTCTACCGGACGTATCAGCTCGGCTCCGGTACAAGCGGCGCTGGCGACGGCCGGGAGACGGGGCGGGCGACGCCTTCAGATCAAACCGGTGCTTCCGGCGGCGGCTCCCCAGTCTTAGCGGGCGCCAGCGCGAGCGGCGCCTCAACCATCGTCGCCGAACCCATAACCGTCCGCTCGACGCCGCTCAGCTACGGCCGATCCTTCGGCTTGGGCAGCGCCTTCGCCATCGCCTGGACGCCCTGCATCGGCCCCGTCCTCGGCGCCATCCTCACCCTCGCCGCCGCTTCCACCACCGTCTACCAGGGCGCCTACCTCCTCCTCGCCTACTCGGTTGGCCTGGCCATCCCCTTCCTCATCGCCGCCTTCGCCCTCGGCAGCGTCACCGCCACCCTGCGCCGCTTCCACCGCCTCCTGCCCGCCCTCGAAGTCGGCACCGGCGCCCTGATCGTGGTCGTCGGCGTCCTCGTCTTCCTCAACGAGTTCACCTCCCTCAACCAGTACTTCGACTTCATCCCCGAGCTCTACGGCGTCTAAATCCGGCGCCCCCTTGCCACGCATGCGACAATAGACGCGGTAGCAGCCAAATTCTTGTTACCTGTTACTTGTTACCTGTTACTGGAGCCCTCATGAACGAAGCCCCCAACCAGACCGTCCACGACCCCGTCTGTCACATGGACATCGACATCACCGCCGCCGCCGGCCGCTCCGACCACGACGGCAAGACTTACTACTTCTGCTCTCCCGGCTGCAAACAAGACTTCGACGCCGACCCGGAGGGCATCCTCCAGGCCGAAGCCGAATACGACCACAGCCAGCCCTCGGAAATGATGTCGTCGATGGAGCCGCAAGCTGAAGCCGCCGCAGCCTCACAACCGCGGCGGCCCTGGTGGCGCTTCTGGAGCTAGGACACCCTCACGAGGCTCCCCTCCAAAACGTAGCCGAGGCTTTCCAGCTTCGGCGCTGAGCCCGTGATACCGCCACTACCACTGCCGAACTCGAAACGCCACCCGCCGCATCTGGCTATCTCCCCGCGAGAGTGATACATTAGCGCCGATTTCAGATTCAGCCACCCGCAAGTAGACTAGTTCACAGGAGGGGCACAACAATGGCAGAGAAGACACTGGCTGCCGTTCTCGTAGCGCCGCGCGAGTTTGAAATGCGCGAGCTCGACATCCCGGAGATCAGCGACGACGACGCGATCCTCAAGATCGAAGCCTGCGGCATCTGCGGCAGCGACATCCACGGCGCCGAACGCCTCGGCCCCGGCGGACCGAAGATCCTCGGCCACGAGAACGTCGGTCTCATCTACAAGATCGGCAAGAAGGCCGCCGCCAGGTGGCAGGTCAAGGAAGGCGACCGCGTCGCCCTCGAAGAGTACGTCCCCTGCGGCGCCTGCAAGTACTGCCGCTCGGACGACTTCCGCTTCTGCGCCCAGACAGACATCGCCGGCCCCGGCCCGCGCCTCTGGTACGGCTCCACCTCCATCAGCGAGCCCGGCACCCTCTGGGGCGGCTACAGCCAGTACATGTACATGCACCCCAACGCCGTCGTCCACAAGGTGCCCAGCAACATCCCCGCCCGCCACGCCGCCGCCTTCCTGCCCTTCTCCAACGGAGTCGAGTGGGCCTACGGCTACGGCGAGGTCTCCCTCGGCGACGCCATCTGGATCCAGGGCCCCGGTCAGCAGGGCCTGGCCGCCGTCATCGCCGCCAAGGCTGCCGGCGCCCAGAAGATCATCGTCAGCGGTCTCAGCCGTGACGCCAATCGCCTCGAAGTCGCGATGAAGCTCGGCGCCACCGACACGATCTACGCCGACCAGGAAGAGGACATCGTCAAGCGCATCATGGACATCACCGGCGGCGATGGCTGCAACACCATCGTCAACGTCAGCGGCGCCGGCAAAGACCTCGTCGCCCAGGCGATTCAGGTATCGGCCAAGACCAAGGCCAACATCGTTTGCGCCGCCGCCGGCCCGGAGATGGTCAACATCGGCTCCATGGGCCGCAAGAAGATCCAGATCAAACAGGCCAACGGCCACTCCTTCAAGGCCGTCGAGCTCGCCATCCAGTTCATCGCCTCCGGCAAGCTGCCGATGGAGGACATCTCTACCCACACCTTCCCGATGAGCAAGGCTCTGGAAGCCATCGACACCGTGGCCGGCAAGGCCAACGGCGGCGGCATCCACGTCAGCATCATCCCGGAGGACACCGTCTAAGCAACGTAGGGGCGACCCTTGCGGTCGCCTACCCCGTCCGTAATAGCAGAGAGGAGGCGTCTTCGGATGCCTCCTCTCTTCATTCCTCCACCCTTCGCCGCATTAGGCGTAGAGGGCTCCCTTGGGCCCGGTACTCGTAACGGAACCGGCCCAAAGACGTTAGCGCCTTGACAATTGGATAGATGGGGAGCATATTCGCGGCGACCTACTGGTTTTTAGCGAAAGCTGAGGCGTCTAATGACCATGACGACCGCCAACGAACCCGGCGCGCCCGCCGCCTACCCCATCAACGTCGACGTAATCCGCCCCGAGAAGCAGTCCCGCCTGACTAACTTCCCCCTCTTCATCGGCAGCATGATCCGCTACTTCCTCCTCATCCCCCACCTGATCATCCTCTACTTCTTTGGCCTCGTTGCGGCCTTCCTCTACTTCATCGCCACCTTTGCCATCCTCTTCACCGGACGCTTTCCCGCCGGCCTCTACAACTTCGTCGCGGGCTATCAGCGCTGGACCGTCAACGTCTCCGCCTACACCTTCCACCTCATCGACCGGTACCCGCCCTTCTCGATGGACCAGCAGCCCGACTACCCAGTCAGCTTCGAAGCCATCCAGCCCGACACCTCGTCGCGACTGCTCAACTTCCCCATCCTCGGCATCACGATCAGATTCTTCATCCTCATCCCGCACTACGTCATCCTTTTCTTCCTCATCATCCTCGAAGTCATTGTCGTCTTCATCGCCCAGTTCGCCATCCTCTTCACCGGCTCTTTCCCGTCCGGCATGCACAGCTTCGTCACCGGCTACCTGCGCTGGTCGACGCGTCTCAGCGCCTACACCCTGGGCCTGTCCGACAAGTACCCGCCCTTCAGCCTCAAGTAGATGCGGCCTCCGGCTTGTCATCCTCAGCCGCTGCCAGCCGGCCGAAGAATCTAGCTGACCCATCCTGACCAACGCCTCGACACCGCCATCCACACCCACACTTGGCCTGCCCTTCGGATGCGATCAGACCCACCGGCTTTGCCATTCTGAGCGGCTGCAAGCCGGCCGAAAAATC
This sequence comes from Dehalococcoidia bacterium, assembly GCA_009377745.1. Classification (GTDB taxonomy): domain Bacteria; phylum Chloroflexota; class Dehalococcoidia; order DSTF01; family WHTK01; genus WHTK01. The sequence goes on along the minus strand of WHTK01000040.1, from coordinate 1,497 downwards.
TAGCACTCCCAACAGAGATCAGCCCTCAGGTCGCTAAACATGCCCGTCAATCGCCGTCCCCCGTAGGGGCGCACGGCCGTGCGCCCCTACGTCCGTCCTCCAACCGCCACGCCCGTCAATCGTCCTCCCCCCAAAGGACCTGCCCCGAAGGCAGCAGCCAGACCAGCCCTCGAATCTGATCCCCTCCGCGCCGCCCTGACGCCCGGGTGCTAAGCTGGTTACGTGTTCAAATCCCGAGGCCTTCGCATCAGCACCATCGGCGCCGGCATCTTCCTGCTCAGCCTTGTCGGCCTCGTCTTCCTGCCCAACCTCGTCCCGATGCTCGCCATGATGGTCGGCGGCGTCATGGTCTGGCTCGGCTTCATCATGACCATCTTCGGCTACTACTCCGCCAGCCCACCACCCTAAGACCCTCGCGCATCGACCATCCGAACTCCAGGCCCGCCTGCCCGTATGCCCGTATGCCCTACGCCCTGACCGCCACCGTCTTCGATAGCGTCAGCGCCACCCGCCACTCCCGCGATTCCGCCACGCCTATCACCTCGTAGGGATGCGCCGGCACGTCCGCTTCGATAACGCACTCCGCCGGGCCGTCCTCCCCCACCACCCTCAGATACAGCCGATGGCTGTTCGCCGACGCCAGCTCCTCGATGATCTCCACGTCCAGCGTCGTATCCAGGTCGTTGGCGTGCGGCCGGTCGCGGCGCAGCAGGATCACGTGCTCCGGCCGCACCACCAGCGCCGCCGCGTCTCCCACCTCGAAGCTACCGTCAGCCGTTGCCCGCGCCCGGAACCACGGCGTCTGCACCTCCGTAAACGCCTCCGTCCGCGCCACTACCCGCCCTTCGATGATGTTGCGCGCGTCCAGCAGCCGCGCCGCCCGCACCGAGACCGGCCGCCGGAAGACCTCATCCCGCGCCCCGTACTGCACTACGGACCCCGCGTCGTACAGGGCAATCTTGTCAGCCAGCGCGTAGGCCTCCTGCAAGTCGTGCGTCACGAAGACGGCCGTCAGGCCCAGCTGCCGCCGCAGTCGCGCCACCTCTCGGCGCAGCGCCGTCCGCACCGGCGCGTCCAGGGCGCTGAACGGCTCGTCCAGCAGCAGCAGGCTCGGCCGCGCCGCCAGCGCCCGCCCCAGCGCCACCCGCTGCTGCTGCCCGCCCGAGATCGCCCCCGGCAGCCGCGACTCCAGCCCCTCCAGCCCCAGCAGCTCCACCAGCTCCGCCACGCGCTGTCGCTGCTCCTCCCGCGGCCGGCCGTGCAGCCCAAAGCCGATGTTCTCCGCCACGCTCAGGTGCGGAAACAGCGCCAGGTCCTGCACCACGTAGCCGGTGTTCCGGGCCTGCGGCGTCAGGTCGATGCCCTGTTCTGAGTCGAAGCCCACGCCGCCCGGCAGCTCGATTCGCCCTCGGTCCGGCTTCATCAGCCCCGCGATCGCCTTCAGCGTCAGCGACTTGCCCGCCCCCGAAGGTCCCAACGACGGCAGTATGCGCACCA
>WHTK01000066.1 GCA_009377745.1 Dehalococcoidia bacterium | reverse complement strand
CACTCCGCGCAGACGGCCTCACCTCCGATCCCCTCTCCGTCAGCGGAGAGGGGATGGCCGGCAGCAGGGGAGAGGGAACGCCATGCTAGGATGAATCCAACTTGGAAGACATCCGCCGCATCCGCAACTTCTCCATCATCGCTCATATCGACCACGGCAAGTCCACTCTCGCCGACCGCCTTCTCGAGCGCACCGGCACCATCGCCCAGCGTGACTCCACCGCCCAGTTCATGGACTCCATGGAGCTCGAACGCGAGAAGGGCGTCACCATCAAGGCCAAAGCCGTTCGCATGACCTACCGCGCCCAGGACGGCATCGACTACGAGCTCAACCTCATCGACACCCCCGGCCACGTCGATTTCGCCTACGAAGTCTCCCGTGCCCTCGTCGCCTGCGAAGGCGCCCTCCTCATCGTCGATGCCGCCCAGGGCGTCCAGGCCCAAACCCTCGCCAACCTCTACGCCGCCATCGAGAACGACCTCACCATCATCCCCATCCTCAACAAGATCGACCTCCCCAACGCCGAACCGGAGCGCGTCGCCGAAGAGCTAGAGCGCATCGTCGGCTTCGGCCTCGAAGAGATGATCTACGCCTCCGCCAAAGAAGGCACCGGCACCGAAGCCATCCTCGAAGCCGTAGTCCAGCGCGTCCCGCCACCCAAGGGCGACCCCAACGCCCCCCTCCGCGCCCTCATCTTCGATTCCAAGTACGACTCCTACAAAGGCGTCATCATCTACGTCCGCGTCATAGACGGCGCCATCGAGCCCGGCCGCCCCCTCCGCCTCATGATCAACGAGCGCCGCGTAGACCCCATCGAGGTAGGCGTCTTCCGCCCCGACTTCCAGCCTGTCGACCGTCTCTCCTGCGGCGAAGTCGGCTACGTCGCCACCGGCCTCAAGAGCATCCGCGACGCCAACGTCGGCGACACCCTCACCGACGACGCCCGTCCCGCCACGGGACCCCTACCCGGCTACCGGCCCGCCAAGCCGATGGTCTTCGCCGGCCTCTACCCCGCCGCCGCCACCGACTACAACCTCCTGCGAGACGCCCTCGAAAAGCTCCGCCTCAGCGATGCCGCCCTCACCTTCGATCCCGAGTCCAGCGTCGCCCTCGGCTTCGGCTTCCGCTGCGGCTTCCTCGGCCTCTTCCATATGGAGATCGTCCAGGAGCGCCTCGAACGCGAGTACGACCTCACCCTCATCTTCACCGCCCCCAGCGTCGAGTACCAAGTCACCCGCACGGACGGCAAAGAGATCGTCCTCGATAACCCTGCGGAGCTGCCCCCTCCCAACGAGATCGCCGAGATCCGTGAGCCCTGGGTAGATGTCTCCATCGTCCTGCCGGACCGCTACGTCGGCGCCGCCATGGAGCTAACCTCCGCCCGTCGCGGCTCCTTCAAGCGTATGGAGTACCTCGAAGCCAGCGGTGAGACGGCCAAGGGCGAGGCCCGCGTCCTCCTCGAATACCACGTCCCGCTCTCCGAAATCCTCACCGACTACTACGACCAGCTCAAATCCCGTACCCAGGGCTACGCCAGCCTCGACTACACCCTCGCCGGCTACGAACCCGCCCGCCTCGTCAAGCTCGATATCCTCGTCAACGGCCAGCCCGTGGACGCCCTAACGCTCATCGTCCACCCTGAAGAGGCTCAGACGAAGGGCCGTGAGCTGGTGGAGAAGCTACGTAAGCTGATCCCGCGCCAGCTCTTTGACGTACCAATCCAGTCCGCAATCGGCGGCAAGATCATCGCCCGCGAGACCATCCGCGCCATGCGCAAGAACGTCCTCGCCAAGTGCTACGGCGGCGATGTCACCCGCAAGCGCAAGCTGCTGGAGAAGCAGGCCGAGGGCAAGAAGCGTATGCGTCGCGTCGGCAACGTAGAGATACCTCAGGAGGCCTTCATGGCCGTCCTGAGTCTCAATCGATAGCTATCCGATAAACAAAAGACCGGCAGCCTCAACCGCCGGTCTTTAGCTTCGGACCGTTCTAGCTATCCCTTGCCGATACGGTACATCTTTGTGCCACACACCGGGCACGAGCCGCTAGTTGCCGGCTTGCCGTTCTTCATCTGGACGGCCTTCGGATCCTTCATTTCGCGCTGGGTCCGGCACTTCAAACAGTAGGCCTGCATAGGTTGCCTCCTTCAGGAGCTGCGGGATTTGCTTTACAGCTTATACAGATTACTAGCACAAAGTGTCCTAGATTGTTAGCATCATAACCCTTTGTATTTGGGTGTCAAGCTTATCAGATTGCGATTGAATTACACGGAGGCCTCGTTTCTTGTCCGGGCACCTCTTAGGCCGATAGAATGGGAGCGCGGAGGGATCGCATAGAGGTCTAGTGCGGCCGCCTGCTAAGCGGTTATCCCGGGTTACTGGGATCCAGGGTTCGAATCCCTGTCCCTCCGCCAGAAAGAAGGTTCTATGGCCTCCCAGCTCCCGGCCCTCCGGATTGATAGCCTCCGTCTGGCTGGTGAGCCGGTTTCGCCATATACCACGGCCATTCTCCAGATTCCACGCGAACAGATGGGCAAGCCAATTCACATGGAGCTGGAGTACCACTTCGATGGCGAGCCCTCAGGGACGTTGAAGCTGCGCATCACCGGCTCGCATCTAGAACCCACCCATGCCGTCACGGAGAGCCCATCGACGCCGGTGCAGCGTAATGGCACGGCTGAGATTAGCTTCACGCCCAACGCCTATGGCCTGACGACTCTCTTTTTCTTCGTGGATGACCAGCCTCTGCACATCAGTATGTTCCGCCTTACTGAGACGGATGCTGGTGCGCTTCGGATTGTCTCCGGCCCGGACCGGCCGGTTGAATTCGAAGAGCTACCTCTTCCAGAGGACGTAGAGATCTCCTGAGTCGCGGAGCAACCACCGTACGTCCATCCTGTTTGTGATTGTGAATAACGCCAGTCTAGTCCCCGCGCCGTAGTCTCGCTGCCGCCCGCGCTATCGCAGCGCCAAGCTCGCTCGCGAGCAAACCTGATGGTCCGTAGTCCTCGCTGTACTGCTCCGCCGCGGCGCCGTGCAAATAGACCCCCAAGCCCGCCGCGCTGAACGGGTCGATGCCCTGTCCCATTAGCCCACTTATCGCTCCCGCCAGCACGTCCCCCGTCCCGGCTGTGGCCAGCAATGCATTCGCGAACGGGCTGATCAGCGCCTGCCCGTCGGGGTGCGCTATGACCGTATGGGCTCCTTTGAGGATGACAGTCTGTCGCCACTCGGCTGCGCAACGTCGCGCCATCGCCAGGCGCTCCTTCTGGACTTCAGCAGCACTGCTGTGCATCAGGCGCGCCAGTTCGCCTGGATGTGGTGTCAGGACCGCCCTGCACCTGATCTCGTCTTGCCAGCCCGGCTGCCTGGCCAGCGCATTCAACGCGTCGGCATCAAGTACGACGGGCATGGGCTCCACAGCCGGGGAGGTGAGCAGGCCGCGTACAACGGCTTGCGTCCCGGGCGCCTGTCCCAGGCCGGGACCAATTAGCAGCGCATCATAGGCCGGCAGCGCGCGCGCGATCAGGTCTCCGGCAGCCTCATCGATAGCGCCCTCTCTCTCCGGTAGCGGCAGAAAAGTGGCCTCCGGCAGCAATGCTCCGGCCGCCGCCCGTACCGGCGCTATTGCCGCGATTGTTACCAGCCCAGCCCCAGCTCGCAGCGCTCCCAGGGCCGATAACACCGCCGCGCCGGTGTAGCTTGCCGACCCCGCTACGATCAGGACCCGTCCATAGGTCCCTTTATTCGACTCCGCCGGCCGCTCAGGTAGCGCTGCTTGCGCCCAATCCCGTGTAAGCAGCTCGGTTGTGACGGTCTCTCCTAGCTCGGGATCGAGTCCGATGTCCAGCACTTTGACCTCACCCGCGTAAGCTGCGCCAGGCAGGACGTGGAGGCCGATCTTCGAGAACCCCAGTGTCAGGGTCATGTCAGCGGAGGCTGCGTGCGGGTCGACCGCTCCGGAGTCGGCGTCGACCCCTGTCGGCAGGTCGACCGCGAAGAGAGGCGCCTGCTGCGCCTTAAGCTTCTCGAAGACGGATGCGATGACGCCCTCCAGGGGCCGCTGGCGCCCGGTACCGAGGACGGCATCGATTACGACGTCGGCCCGCGCCAGCGCCTCGTCGAAAGCCGGCGTGACGTCACTGCTGGCCTCCAGAGTCTCGATACCGAGTTGGCGCACGGCCTGCAGGTTGGAATCATCGTCATTGCGTCGTGTGAGCAAGTAGACGACGACCTCAGCGCCGAAGCCGTGCAGGTGTCGCGCCGCCACGAGACCGTCGCCACCGTTGTTCCCGGGGCCGACGAGCACCAGGATGCGCCGGGCCCGCACTGCGCCCAGCCGCTCGGCCACCGCCACGGCAACGGCGCGTCCAGCTGTCTCCATGAGCGCGGCTTGCGTTGTACCGGCGGCGAAGGTCTGAGCCTCCAGCGCCCGCATCTCGCCGGCGGTGACCAGCTTCACAGGAGGCCTCGCCGCTGCAGGCGTTGAACCAGGATGGCGCGCTCCTCTTCGTAGTCGATAGCGCCATCACGGGTGGCGACGACGAAAGCGAGGGCGAGGAGGTCGCTGTGGGTCATGCTGACCTCGGGCTGGCCGAGGCCGATGGCCTTGGCGCGCTCGGCGGCGCGGCCGTGGAGGTAGACCAGCGGCTTGCCTCGACGGTCAGGCAGCACCTCGATGTCTCGCCAGCCAACGCCGCGGACGCCGGTGCCGAGGGCCTTCATGGTCGCTTCCTTGGCGGCGAAGCGGACGGCAAGCTCGCGGACGCGGCCGTGGCAGTAGGCGACTTCGAGCTGGGTGAAGACGCGGGTCAGGAAGCGCTGAGGGTGGCGATTGAGGGTCTTCTGGACACGGGTGATCTCGATCGCGTCTACGCCGGCGGCCAGGGAGAGCATGGGGGAATTGTAAGCGAGCCTTCGGCTAATCAGCTATCGGGGGCGGAGC
>WHTK01000039.1 GCA_009377745.1 Dehalococcoidia bacterium | reverse complement strand
CACTGGGCCGGCTTTTCCCCCCACCTCATCTCGAAGGTGGCATTGCACGCCTCGCAGGACCAGACGTTATCGCTTGGCGACCCGACGGGATGGATGATGCGGATTACATTGGGATCGTTTTCATCATTGGGCGGCTCCACCCAGTCGGCTTCGTGTGTCCAGAAGTCCCATCCGTTCGACCCCTTGGCCGGCGCCGCGACCGCGTCCGCCGCCTCATCGAGGTTGGCGAAAGGCGGCTTTTCGCGGAAGAACTTTGGGAAAACACCGCGGAACAGCAGCTTGCCATCTTCCTCTACAGCTGCGACGTCGTACCTGATGCCCTTGTAGGCGACGATGAAAGTATCGCCAGGTTTGATCGTGCGCTTGATGACAGGCACTTTAGGCTCTCCGCTGTTTCGACCAAGTGTTCTTAGGAATGCGAGAAGATTCAACAGCGTGCTCCTTAACGAATCCTGGCAACCACGCTCTAAGGGTACGGCGGGAGGCCGTGGCAAGCGTCACGGCGCCATTGTTTCGTTGTCTACTTTGCCACGTAGTCACATCCGATCTCAAGCCTCGGTGTGCGGCCAATTAAAGACCGCACTAAAGAGATAGAATGCGCGAGAAGAGGGATCTAATGGACCGCACACTGTTCAGTACAAGGGGATTGCTGGCCACGTTGGTGGCTTTCGGGTGCCTAATGGTTGTGGCTTGTTCGGGCTCCGAGTCTGCCGACACGACCGCGACGACCGAGCTGCAGAACGGAAGCCCAGTGCCAACGTATACAGGCCCAGGCACTCTCCACGCGATCGAGGCGACGACGCAGCTGCACCTTGAGGGCGTCGCGATCGGTGTCGGCAACATCTGGGAAGAAGAGTACACACCGGCCGGCGAGAACTCGCGTCGTGGCCTCACTGCAGGGCTGTTCATCTCGGTCGAGAAGGATGCCTCCCAGAACCGCAACCTGCGCGTTCACTCGGGGCAGGAGGTTATCATCCCGGGTTACCGCCTACAGGTGATATCAGTGGAACCGCAGCGCATGAACCTTGCGGTGGTCGAGGTCGCGGAGTGATGCGCGATCAGCGCTTCCACTAATACATGATCGGCAGTGCCTGATTCGTTCGTAAGGACTTTGGTAAGCTAAACCTATGACAAAGAACAGAGGTCTACCTCCCATCGGAATATTCAGTGTCATGATGAAGCTGGTGAACGAGCCACCAAGCAGGACACCCTGGTTACCTGTCACGCTTATCGCGAGCTCTTCATTGCTTCTTTTGGGTGGCTTATTCGCTCTCTTTGTTTAGGCTGAAAACTTGGTCTCTCACCACGGCCGGTACGGCTGCACCTGATTCAGCGGAGTTTGGACTCGTCGGGGTAGCGCACGGCGAAGGTTCAGAATGCGGCAAACGCTGGCGCTTCCGCGGATCACGTTTGAACGTACGTATCAGTGCGGCGGGTCAGCTGAGGAATCGCGTCTGGCCTTTGAACTAAACATCGGCGTCTCGGTTTCGGACGTGACCGCCGTGGCCTTTCTCCCAGGATTAGGAGACGCTGAACAGGAGCGGTGGCCACGCGGCCGCTCTTGGTGCTTCGTAATTTCGGGAGGAAGCAGTGCTGGCCAGTCTCAAGGTTCAAATGCAAGCGTCCGCCTGGGTGTTAGAGAATCTGGGGGAGCGGAGTTAGTGGCCCGGAAGGTCAAAGCTCGGCGCGGTGGCAGGCGCCACCCATCACTTCTCGCTTACTCCCGACATCCTGCCTTTGAGGCAGGATGTTGCGGGGGTCCGGCTCTGGTGGCCTCTGCTTGGCTTCGACCTTCAGGTTTTGATTTTCGACGGTTAGTGGCCTTCGAGCCGCAAGACATGGCAGGATGAGACGATAGCGAACGAGTCCCAACGTCTGTAAACTGCCAATGGAGCGGCCGAATTAGACTAACGGGCTTACGTCGAAGTCCCACAGTGGCGCGGTCGCCTCAGATTCAAAATCGGGCATCCAGCCCAGCTGGAAGAGTGGTGGACTTTTTAATCCAGCGGTCAAAAACGAGAGACGCACGGCAGGACGGTTGCGCATTGTCCTCGTGCCTTTCTACGTCATGTCACTATGATCAACACTCAGCACCAGCATTACGGACGATGGCCCTGGCGCGGCGGCTGCCGTTGACGAGCACGTCGGAACAGCGCCCAGTACAGGTGCTGCTGCCGCGCCAGGGCGGGGGTCTCGAATTCTCCGGATCCCGTCGCTAAACGTGAGGTTGAGCTGCCCAGGATCTGTCCGCTTGATATGCTTTTGTTGCGTAAATGGGCGCCGCAAATGAGGTTCTTTCAAGCCGATGTTTTGAAGTATAATCTTACCGGCAGCCCAAAAGCTGTATCATGAGGCACGAGACAAAGGAGATTCTTTATGGTCGCTACACTAGTTCACCCGTTTGACCTGGAATTCGAGGTCGGGGATACCCTTGACTTGTTCGCCGAGGAACTGCCGGAGCAGCTCAGCCCGCTGAGCGACTGTCTCTCGAGCGCCTCTTCGGTCAGCAGCATCAGTTGCTGCGCCGGCAGCTTCTCCTGCGTCGGGTCAGTCATTAGCTGCGGCTAGCCCGCGGATAGGGAACGGATCGACCTTCTCAGTCGGGCACGCGGCTGCCCTCAGTGCGTCCCGTGGATAGGGACACGCACATCAGGAAGGACGCCCACACATGGTTGCCACGCTCATATACCCCTTTGACCTCGATATCGAGGGCCCAGATTCCCTCGACCTACTCGCTGAAGAGCTGCCCGAGCAGCTGAGCCCAGGAATCGACTGTCTGTCGAGCGTCTCTTCGGCCAGCACAACGATCGGCAGTAGCTGCGGCGGCAGCTTCTCCTCCATCGGGTCAGTCATTAACTGCGGCTAGGACGATCGGAACAGCCCGGAACAGCCCGGGGGTGGGAGCCGATCATGACTCAGTCGTTCGCAAGTAACCGTGCCGGAACGATAATCCTGGCGCGCGATGGCCGCTCGGTAGCTGCCACCGTGACCGACGCCGATTGGGCGTCAGTCGAGGTCAGGGAGCTACGCAAGGCCTACGGGCAGGTGCAGGCGCTCAAGGGAGTCAGCTTCGACGTCTATCCCGGTGAGATCGTCGGAGTGCTCGGCCCGAACGGCGCCGGCAAGACGACGCTGATCGAGATCCTGGAGGGGCTGCGCATGCCCGACGACGGTACGGCCGCCGTCCTCGGCGCCGACGTTCGCCGGAGCCTCAAGTCCATCCGCGACAGGATGGGTGTAGCAATGCAGGCTACCGCGCTGCCGCCGCTCTTGAAGGTACGGGAGATTATCGAGCTCTACACCGCGCTTTACTCGCATCCGCGGCGACCCGACGAGTTGATCGAGTTGGTAGGGCTGGAAGAGAAAGGTACCTCGCTGATCCGCCACCTCTCCGGCGGTCAGAGTCAGCGCCTCACGGTCGCGCTGGCTCTGGTTGGCAATCCGGAGCTGCTCTTCTTGGATGAGCCGACCTCGGCGCTCGACCCGCAGGGCCGACGGGCGATCTGGGATGTGCTCCTGGACGAGGAGCGCCGGGCGAACCGAACCGTAATACTCGCCACCCACCAGATGGAGGAGGCACAGCAGCTCTGCTCGCGCGTCGCCGTCCTCGATCACGGCGCGATCCTCGCGATGGATACCCCTACTTACCTGATCGAGCAGCACTGCCCCGGCTACCTGATCCGCTTCGAGACGGTGCCGGACGCCGACCTGACTGTCCTCGAAACGTCGTTCGAAGTGGAGCTGACTGACGCGGCGCGGGGCTTGGTAGCCCTGCGCGCTGACCGTCTCGAGCCGGCGATGGAGAGCTTGATGGCTGCCCGCCGGCAGGGCTTGTTCCCAGTCGAGGAGCTGCAAGTAGAGCGCAAAACGCTCGAGGACGTGTTCCTGCAGCTAACAGGAAGGGGGATCCGGGACTGATGACTCGACCGCTGCAGATGTTCCTGGCCCTCTTCAACGCGAACCTGCACGAGTTCTTGCGCGACGTACTCGCGGCTTTCTTCAGCTTTTTCTTTCCGCTGATGTTCGTGCTGCTCTTCGGCATTGTGCAGGGCAACCGGCCGACGGTGACATATCGCGTCGGTGTGGTGGATCAAGAGCACAGCCCGACAAGCGAGCAGCTCGTGAGCGTGCTCAGCGAGCAGGACGCGATCAAGGTGGTCTCGATCGGGTCCAACGAAGACCCCGATGTGCTGCGCGACCAGGATCTGAGCGCATTGCTCGTCATCCCGCCGGGGAGTCTGAGCGGACAGGACGCCACGCCGGTCGCCCTGTTCACCGATCGTAGCGATACGACGCGCGTAGCCTACCTCGAGACCGCGCTGAACGCCGCCCAGGCGGAACTGACAGCGCGTGCGACCGAAGCTGAGCCGATCTTCACGTACGAGACGGTGGAACCAGCGCGCAAACCAATCAACGACTTCACCTTCCTGCTCCCCGGTATGATGGCGCTGGCACTACTCCAGCTCGGGCTGTTCGCCACCGCGACACCGCTGATTCAGGGACGCGATCGCGGCACGCTGCGGCTGCTCGCGATCACACCAGTATCGTCAACGGCCCTCTTCATGGCGCAGCTCGTGCTGCGCTTCATCATGGCGGCGCTGCAGATCGCGCTCGTGCTCGGCGTGGGCATGATGCTCTTCGATATTCAACTGGTCGGGTCGTGGGCGGCGCTGGCTGGCGTGGCGGCGCTGGGTGCAGCGATGTTCATCTCCATCGGCTACGCAGTCGCCGGAGTAGTGCCTACCGCGCAGTCCGGGCAGGCGATCGTGCTCCTGCTCAATTTCGCGATGCTGTTCTTCGGCGGCTTGTTCTTCGATAACACTACCTCGCCGTGGCTGGAGTGGATTGGACGAATCTTCCCGGTGACCTACCTCGGCGATCTGTTCCGAACCGTGGTCACCGGTGCCCCGGCTGACAATCCGGTGTGGGTCAGCGTTGCGGTGCTCGCCGGCTGGACGGTGCTCGCCACGGTCGTTGCGACCCGTACGTTCCGCTTCGATATGAGGAGAGCATGAGCGACGACATCCTCCGACCGTCGGACTGGATTTATTACAAGCTCTATGTCGGCTCCGCGCTCGCCGGCCTCAACGAGTTGATCATCCAGACCATCCCGTTAACGCTCGCGCTCGACGGTTGGGATCGCTGGTTCTTCATCCGCTACTTTGACGAGGATGGCCTGCACATCCGGCTGCGGTTACGCGCCCGACCGGGAGAGTCGGCGCGGCTGGCGGGCCAGGTGCAGGAGGTGTGCGTCGCCGGCCTGGAACGCCTGCCGAGTCTGCCCCCGTCCGAATACCGGCCGATGGTCTTGCCGCCGGGCGGCCAGGGCCAGGACGGCGCGTTCCTCGCCACGATGAAGGTCGCGCTCAAGTCCGAGCAGTATGAGCCGGAGCTGGACAAGTTCGGGGGCGTCGGTGGGATGCCGGTCGCCGAAGCCGCGTTTCAGGAGTCCAGCGAGATCGCCGTCTCGCTCCTGCGAGACGAACGCGACGGTCAGCTCTCGCGTAAGACGCTCGCGCCGTGCCTGATGGCTGCGGCGTTCGCCGCTTTTCCTGATCTCGGCGGACCGGACGCCTTCTGGCGTCGCTACGCCCTCTATTGGCTAGGTGGCGATAACGCGGTCTCCGTGGAGTGGCGCGAGCGCTTCGTCGGTAAGGGTGAGGAACTTCGAGCGCGCGAAGTCCCCATCGTTGCGCGCGCCGAGGAGTTGTCAGAAGGAGCCGGGACGCTGGTCGCGCGTTGGGAAGCGGCGCTGGCCGATGCCGCTGGCGCTTACCGCGCGCTCGGCCACAGCGAGGTCGCCGATGAGTCGCTGCTGCTCAACTTCATTCACCTGATGAACAACCGCCTTGGGCTCACGCCGCTCGAAGAGGCGTATCTAGCCACGCTGCTCGAGCACCAGGCCGCTGCGGTGGCGTCCGTATGAACCTGACACTGCCCGTCGACCAGCAAGCACTGCGCGACCGTTACTCGTTCGCGACGCTCGTCCGGCCGCTCACCGGGCTCGTGCAGCACCCGATCGCGCTGAGGGAGGAGATCGGCACACCAGTTTTCGAGATTGCCGTCGCGGACCTCGGCAACTTGACCATGGCCTTTCCACATGTCGCGACACCGTTCGGGACCGATGCCCGCAACGAGGCGCTCGGTGGCGCGGGGGCGGACATCGACGCGGAGCGCGCGTGGGTGCGCGCGGTAGCGGAGGCGGCGGAGCGCTACGCCTGCACCGTCTACGCCGAGGAGGACTTCGTCGTCACCAGCGCGCGTGAGCTTGGTAACCAGGCGCTGGACTTCGCTCGCCTGCCGCGCCTGTCGGAGCGAGAGTACGCGGATCCGCATTGCCCGTTCCAGCGGCCCAATTCGGCGGTCCCCATCCGTTGGACCCGAGGCTACTCGCTGGTAGACCGATGCGAGCGCTACGTTCCAGCGATCATGACGCACCTGTATATGTCCGCGCGCGAGGGTGAGCGGTTCTGGGCGCCGATCTCGACTGGTGTGGCGGCGCACACCGACCTCGCGACCGCGCTGGTATCGGCGATTTGCGAAGTGATCGAACGGGACGCGATCGCGCTCACCTGGCTGGCGCGGCTGCAGTTGCCCCGCATCGAGCTGGACGACGCCCTCCCCGAAGCGCTGGCGGCGAACTACGCGCGGCTGCGGCGAAGCCTGGTGCACCAGATCTTCTTCGACGCGACGACCGATCTCGGGATCCCGACCGTCTACGCGCTCCAACTCGTCGACGGACATCCGCGCATGGCGCAGTACGTCAACTGCGCGACTGACTTTAACCCCGCCGCGGCCTGCGCGAAGACGATCCGCGAGGCGGCACCGGCGCGCGTCGTGCTCCAGCTCGATCGAGATTTGCCGGAGTCGGTGGCGGACTTCGCCTCGCTGCACGAAGGCGCGGTGTACCACGGCCGGAGCGGGCACTCTGACGCGTTTGCGTTCCTGCTCGAGAGCGATGCACGCCGGTCACTCACCGCGATGGAGATCGACGCGCCAGTCGACGCTCAGGGGCGGCTGCGCTTGCTCTTAGAGCGGCTGCGTGCGCTTGACATGGAGGTGATCGCGGTGGACCTGACCACCGACGAAGTGCGCGTGGCAGGCCTGTGGGTAGTGCGGGTGGTGATCCCTGACCTGATGCCGATGACACCTCTCCACCGCGCCCGTTACCTCGGGCCACCCACGACTCTATCGCTACCCGGAGGCAGCAGGCTTTGGGAAGCTCACGGAAGAACTTGTGAACCCGGAACCACAGCCATTCGCATGACGTCGTACGAGGAGTCGGTTGGCGATGATCATTTTTGCTGAGGGGTCATTCGGTGAGCTGGTTGCGGAAACGCTCCGACGGCGCGTGGCGGCGCGGGTCTTCTCGCTCGTGCAGTCGGGCGGCAAGCTTGACGAGCTACTGGGCGGCGAAGACTTCGTCGCCGTGGCCCTATGGCGGCCATACACCAACGACTGCGACGAGCTGGACGCCGCCTGCTTCCGCCACATGGTGCCGTGGTCCGCGGCAGTCCTTTCCGAGCGCTATCTCTACTGCGGTCCGCTGATCGTGCCCGGGCCCGGGCCGTGTTTTCACTGCTACCGCCGCCGATTCCTCACGCACCTGCCGGCGCCGGAGCGTGAGCTGGCGCTGGAACGCGCCTACGCCTCAGACCCAGGGCTCGGTTCCGAAGGGTTTGCGCCCGCCTCCGCCGGGATGGCGGCCGCGGCGCTGCTGATGGACGCCCGCGCTGGCGATGATGTCGCTGAGCCTGGCCGGCTGCGGCGCATCGATCTGCTCAGTGGCGAGCTCGTGGACACCCGCGTGATCCGGGTGCACGGCTGCCCGCGCTGCGGCCGCCATCCCGGCGGAGGGTCGTCGAATTCTCAAGAGCGCGGCGATCGATTTGTCCGGCATCTGCAGCCAACCCTGGAGGCGATGACGTTATGAGAGCCGCGGATGCGCTCGTCGACGCCCGCTGGATGGGTCAGAGCTTCGCAGGCGACCCCGAGCTCGCGCTGCCTGAACGGCCCCGCTTCGTCCCGGAGCTGCTGGTGCTGCCATTCGGCGAGGACGGGCTAATGGTCGTGGGTGGCAGAGATGTCGAGGTACTGCGGGGGCGGGCGGCACGGTCATTCTTGCCGCGCCTCCTACCCGCGCTGGACGGGGAGCACACGCTCGAAGAGCTCGCGCATCGCCTGCCCGGGGTCCGGCCGGAGGTCGTGCGCGACGCCATCGCCCTGCTGTACAGTCGCGGCCTGCTCGAGGATGGTCACCCCGGCGCCGCGCCGCCGGAGCTCGCCGACCTCGACGCCCACTTCGGCCGGTTCATCGACGTCACGCGGGTGAATAGCAACCGACGGCAGGCGTTCGACCGGCTGCAGCACACGACGGTGTACGTCGGGGGTCCAGACGGTGCCGCCGCGGAGCTTGCCGGCTGGCTGGCGCGTTCTGGGGTTGGATCCGTGCGTTGGGGCAAGCTGGACAGCGGCCTCGAAGAATGCGACCTGGTAATTTCCCTCGCCGTCGCGGATGTGGACGAACCTGGATCCCTGATCGAGGCGGCGCGTCGCGCGGGCGTGCGGGCATTGCACGTCCGAGTGGGCGCCGACGCGGTGCAGCTCGGGCCGCTCTTCGTGCCCGGTCAGTCGAGCTGCTACCCCTGCATGCGCCGCGTCCATGGCGGTCCAATCGGCGTGCTCGACGCGGACGAGACCTCATTCTGGGTCAGCTTCGCAGCGCTGCAAGTCGTCCATCTGCTCAGTCGGATAGCGTTGCCCCCGCTCTACAACGCCTTCCAGCTTTTCACCTTCACGCGGCACGGCATCGTCAATGAGACGCGCTATCTGACGCGGATGCCGGGGTGCACGCGCTGCGGCCTGGACGGCGCACCGCTCGCGGCTGACTCGCCGGCGTACCTCGCCTGGGTACTGCACTGCTCCGTCTCGCTGCCTCCGCGCGACCTGATCAACCCCCGCGAGCACCAGCAGCACTACCGAGTCGGGAACGTCCTGCTCACCCGCGAGGAGAGCGAGCCGTACCACGGCGCGCCAACAGTGCTGCTGCCCGATCCGCTGGCGTTAGCGGGCCCACCGCCGTGGGGGTCCGATCCCCCGCAGGCCGGCGCCGTCGATCTTGCCGCCCTCGCCACCATCCTCTCGCGCGCCGCGGGACTCAACCGGGAGAGGGAGCCGGGGGTTTGGCGGGTCGCGCCTACGGGCGGCAACCTCGACTCACCCGAGTTGTTCGTGATCGCCGAGCAGGTCGATGGCCTTGAACGCGGGATCTATCACTACCACGCGCCGCGCCACATCCTCGAGCGTCTCCACGACGCCCCGGCCGACCTGATCCGGCGGGCGTTGGGGTGGCCCTCCGCGCTGCCGCGCTGCGTCATTGTAGGTACGGGCGCGCTGGGCAAGGTATACGGGAAGTACCAGAACTTCGCCTACCGGATCGTCTACCTGGATGCCGGCGTGGCCATCGCCTATTTGCGCGACGTGGCTGCGGCGCTTGGAGTTGAGACACGCGAGTATTCCGACATTCTGGACGAGCCTCTGGCGGAGGCAATCAGCCTGCACACCAGGGACGGTCGGTTCGTGCCGACCTTCGCTGTCGGGCTTGGCTCTACCGAGGAGACGGTCGCGCCGGTGCAGGCGGCGGATATCAGCCCGCGGGTCCTTAGCCGCCTGGTCGAGGCGGCTAAGACTCCCGGTCCTGGTGGCGACGGTCGCGGCAGGCCGTCGCCAGGCACCGCCGTCGACGTGCGATATGGGGAGGATAGGGCGCTGCTCTCCTTCGGGGAGGCACTGCTCAACCGGCGAGCGGTGCGGATGTATGCGCCTACGCCGCTGCCCCGCCGGCTCGTGACAGAGCTTATGCGGCTGAGCATTGCCGCGTGCGAAGAGCGCATCACAGAGGGCGCCGCACCACTGGGTGTGTACCCCTGGCTCCTCGTTCAGGGCGATGGGGTGGAGCTTCCCCCAGGCGTCTATCAAGCGGACTCGTCCGACGCCGCAGCCCTGCTACTTCGCCGGCCGGGACTGAGCCGTGCGGAGGCGCTCGCGTGCGTACTCCAGTCCAGCCTCGCCACAGCGCCCGCGGTGATGTTCATCAGCGGCGACATGGAGGAGGCACTGGAGCAGCGCGCGGCGCTCGTGGTTACCGCGAGCTACTGATGCAGGCGGGCACAGCCGCCGGCCGGGTCTGGCTAGCAGCAACTGCATACGGCCTTGGAGCGTGCGCCTCCGCCGGGTTCATCGAGCCCGGCCTGCGCCATCTGGTCGAGCTGGACGGCTACCGCTCCTGTCCCTTGTTCGCGATCAGCCTCGGCTACCCCGCCAGTGAGGACAGTGATGGTATCGAGAACGCCTGACTGGCGGATCGATGCGGGCACCGGAAGCGCCGGCGGCGAACCGGGCACGGCCGTCCGGCTGCGGGATGGTGTCGCCACGGTGCGTCGCGCCCGAGGACAGGTGCTGCTCGTCTCCGAGAACGGAACTCCACCGCTGCGGGTGAGCGGCATCGGCGAGGAGCTGCTGCCGCTTCTTGCCGAGGGTACGACCCTTGAGGCTCTGACCGAGTACCTGCGCGCCCGTTATCCGGCAGCCCGTGACATCGAGCCCAAGTTGCCGGCCTTTCTCACCAAGCTCCGGTCGGTAGGATTGCTGTCGGAGGGGGCATCCCAACGCCATCGCGGCGCGCGTGGCGACGCTCACATCCCTCTGCCCAATCCGGACCCGCTGGCGCGGCAGCTGGCGCTGCTGCTGAGGCACCTGCCCGCGGATGCCGCGCGGGTGGCGCTGGTGCTAGCGCTCGCTGCAACGCTCGCGGGCATCGTGGGCGTGTTCCTCGAGACGCCGCGACCGCATCCGTTCGATCTCGTCCTCGCATTCAGCCCGGCCGGATTAGCCATCCTGCTGCTGATGGTGCTACCGTTTCACGAGTTCGGGCACGCCGTCGCCTGCCGCATGGCCGGTGCGCCGGTCGTGGGGGCGGGGGTCACACTGTATCGATACGTCGTGCCGAAGCTCTACGTAAACAACACCGCTGTATACCGTGTCGCCGGCCGCGGTCCACGCGTCTGGATCGCGCTGGCTGGCCCTCTCGTAAACGTTCTCGTCGCGGGAGCCGCTGCCTGGGTTGCAGTCGCAACTGGCGACGGATGGGTCGAGGAGGCTGCGCGCTACGTAGTAGCTGGCTGCCTGGTGACGCTCGTCCTCGGAATCAGCCCGCTGGCTGCCAGCGACGGCAGCCACGCGTTGGAAGCGCTGCTGGACGACGACCTAGCGCGTGGGGCGGCGCTCTTTCGGGGCCGCTCACATCTGTCGATCCAGCCAGTGATCTACGCCTACCGGCTGGTGTGCGCGCTCTATCTACTTGCGTTTTGTGTCGGATCGGGGGCGCTCGTAGCCGGCTCGCTCTCGCGGTTCTGAGTGAGGATGACGCAATGCAGACGATCAACCTGCAAGCGCAGCCTGAGCGTAACGAGAGCTCGGTCCGCATCGCACCATTCGCGCTGCTGCGGGTGGCGGCCGTCCCCTACGAGCGACTCACCGCGCTGACCCCGCCTCGCACGACCGCATTGGTCAACGAGGCACTCGCGGCCGACGCGGCGATGGAAGCCCAACGCGAGGCGCTAGAGGACCTGCTGTACGACGCCGTCCCGAGGATCGATGACGCGAAGCTGCGTGGTGCGGCCGTCGAACTGCGACGGGACGTCCACAACGGCAGACGGCCAGCGATTGGTGAGCCGCAACGGACGGCGCTGCTCGCGCACATGGGAAGAGCGGAACAGGAGCCGTTGCGCGCGTGGTTCGACGCCCAGCGACGGTACGAAGCGTCGCTGGCGCGCGGGCGGGACGCCTTAGCCGACGAAACACGAACGCACCTCCGCTGCGGGCTGCGCGAGCTGACGCAAGAGATCGGGTTCAGTCAGGGTCTGGCGCTGTCCAGCCCAGATCTGATCGACGAGCTGGAGCGGGAGGCAGTCCGGCCGCAGAAGGGGATGGCCGCATCGAGCTTAGACCGCTCGTTGCTGAGCTACGCCGCACGCGCGGCAGCGAAGACGAGCCCGTTCAGCACGTTCATGCATGTCGCCCCGGTCGAGATCCGGTTGGATGGCCCCGCCACAGTCCCAGACGTCGATCGGGCGACGAGCGCCACGCGTGTCGAGCTGAACCGGGGCATACTGACCCGGCTGTACGCACTGGCGCGCGCCCGCAGTGGCGATCACGGTGCCGGGACGGTGCGTGTGAACCCGACGTTGCGGCTGCTGGGGGACGGACAGGTAGAGGCGCTCATTGGGGAGTACACGGCGATTAGCGGGCGGGCGTGGCGTCAGGACCGGGTAGCGCGCTTCCGCTTCCATCCGGCCGTATCCGCAATCATCGTGGAACAGGCGGGCCGTGAGTGCAGCCGTTCGGACCTGATTGCACGGCTGGCAGGCGTGGGGTTAACCGAGGAACAGGCGCGCGATCTCCTCGCCCGACTGTTGGAGCGCGGCCTGCTCACCGTGCCGGCTATTGTTGACGCCTTCGATGCGCACCCAGAGGCGGAGATATTCGGCGCCCTGGCGGACCGGCCCGCGGCCGGCATTGCTCCTGTGAGTACGCCAGTGGGCGAGATCACCAGGAGCGCGGCCGCACTTGCGGAAGCGGACGGGCCAACTCGACGCCGCCTGATCGCGGATATCCGCCGGCGCGAAGCCGAAGCGTTCGCCATCGTAGGCAACTCGCCAACCGGTTACCAGGATGTGGTGCTCGAGGATGGGTGGCTCGCCGGTGCACAGGGCGCGATCGGTGAGCCGCTGGCCGAGCTGATCGTACAGCTCGGCGCCGAGCTGCGGTCGAGAGTCGAGCTCGCGCCCGACTATCCACGGCTGCGGGACGCGTTTGTCCACCGATACGGGAGCGGTGGTCGTTGCTCGAGCCTCATGACGTTCCTGATGGACGCCGGGTTGGGCCTGCTGAGGTCGCTGCGGGCAGAGCCTCCCGCCCTCGATGGAGGCGACGGCAGTGCGTCGTTCGCTCCCGATCGTATCAGTGTGGGCGTGACAGCGTTGGTGCAGATCGCCGCGCAAGACGCAGCCGCGGCGGCGCGCGGTGAGGCGCTGGTCGTGGTCAATCGAGTGTACGATGGCGTCGGCTGGCTAGCCGCGCGACATGCGGTGGGCGACGAACCGGAAAAGGCCGCGCTCGCCGACCAACTGCGCCGCTGGATTGTCGACGCCGTGTATCCACGGGAACCGGTGGACCTGCTCTTCAACGGGGAGTGCAACAACCTCCAGGCGCACCCTCGATTGACCTCGCGCGTACTCGTCTGGCCCACCGAGCCGATCCGTCCCGAAACACCCGGTCTCCTCCCTGTCGACGAGATCGCGCTGCGACACAATGAACGGACCAATTTGATCGAGCTCGTGGACTCAGAGGGGATGCCGATATCGCCGATGTACCTCGGCTGCGTCCAGCCGCTGCCGACGTGGGGGCTAGCGTATCTGCTGGTGCGGCTCGCGCAGCCGTACCAGATCCGCCGCCCGCTCCTCACGCCACCCGACGATCCATCGGTGGACATCGACTTCCGGCCGCGCGTCGTCAATGAGAGGATTGTGCTCGGTCGCGCCACCTGGTGGATCCGCTCCCGCTGGCTCCGCTCGGCCTGGTTCGCGGAGAGCGGCATCAGGCGCCTGGTGCGCGTGGCGGCAAGTAGGGGAACCCAAGGCTTGCCGGAGGTCTTCTTTGCTCAGGCGTACCTCCCGCTCTCTTTCGACCGAACTGACCTACCGGCGGACGTGCGCAAGCCACTCTGGGTCGACACGCGCAATCCCTTCTGTCTCGACCTCCTGGAGCGCGTGCTCGACCGTGGGGAGTGGGTTATCGTCCGGGAGATGCTGCCGGCCAGCGACGAGCTCTGGATGAGCGCCGGAGGTGGCCGCCGCGTCTCTGAGGTGCAGGTGGAGCTCCTGATCTGATCTGGACATCCCCCGCGTGCGTCGCATGCGAAGGCAGGAGGAGAAGCGATGGCTTCCTCGAGATACCTAGCGGGTTGGATCGCAATCGGGATCGCGATTGGAGTGGCGATCGGCGTCGCAACAGGCGGACTTGCCGTCTGGATTGCGGTCGGCGTGGCGATCGGCGTGGCGTTGGGCGCTGCCAATGGACGGCACCGCGATGATGGAGCATAAGCTCGCGAGCGAGCATGCATCGACGGATAATCGTCGGCTCGCGCTATGCAGCGCTGCCGGATGCGAACTAGCGATCAGCGGGTAGGCTTGAGAGAGGCTAACCTCTCCGTCGTCTCCACCGAGCCACCTCAGCCGGCCCCTAAGCCGCTCTTCGATCCCCCGCCGAAAGCACGAGCACGGAACCTTTGATCCCTTGCTCCACGAACCCACTCAGCAGGTGTGTCCAGCTCGCTCTAGCGTCGTCCGCCCCGATACGCCCTACGAGGCGGGCGGGACGATCAGCGTGGCCGCGCTCGACAGGTGCCGCGTCACGTGGTCGGTCACCGAGCCAAGCAGCGCACGACCGAGGCCGCCCCGACCGTGGGTCGCGAGTAGCACCAGGTCGCAGTCGAGCTCCTCGGTAGCCGCGACGATCTCCTGGCCGGGCTCGCCTTCCGCGATCAACGACCTGACAGCACTGATCCCCGCCTTCTGAGCCCCTCTTCCTGATACTCCTGCAGAGCGGCAGCTATGAACCACGAGTCCGGAGTACCTGCCGTCTCGTCCGGCTTCACGTCTCTGGCTCCAACTCATCGAAGGGAAAGCCCAGTTCACGCGCCCTCTGGTTGAGGTAGTCGGACTGGACGGTCGCCTCGTCGCTGAATACGAAGGCATGGCCGGCGACGGCGTGGGGGTCGTCCTGGTCCGCAGCGTTGTCGAGGCAGGCGTCGCAGGTGCCATCGTGGTGCTCCTCCGACCAGTGCGAGCAGATGCAAACGCCGACTTCGCGCTCGCCGCGGGCGTTGACGAAGTCGACCAGCTGCCTGCCGGTAGCGGCCACGCTCACACCTCGCCTCGGGCGCCTGCGATGCCCTCGCGCATGTGCTCGATGCGTTGCCGTTCCTGCTCTCGCAGCGCCTCTAAGGCTCGGAGAAAGATACAGAACTCATCCGGCGTGACGTGGACCTCGCGCTCCATGTCCACGAG
Organism: Dehalococcoidia bacterium; assembly: GCA_009377745.1. Lineage (GTDB taxonomy): Bacteria > Chloroflexota > Dehalococcoidia > DSTF01 > WHTK01 > WHTK01. Next base: position 14,536 of record WHTK01000039.1, on the reverse strand, counting down.
CTCCTCCCACTCGTCGGCGACGCGGATCAGGTGCTCGCTGCGGGTGATCTCCTCTTCGAAGAGACGGATGCTGTGCCGGATGCCGTCCGGCGTCGGTGTCAGGTCTATCGTGTCCATTCAGTCCACCTCCTTGGGTGAGCAAAGCAACGCGTTGCCCAGCAACAGCCGGTAAGCCAGGTGCGACGCCCTCACGTTGGGTGGGAGGCCTTTCGTGCGGCCATCCTCGTCCACAAAGAACACCCGGCGTCCAACGTCGCCGGGTATGCTGACCATCTCGATGTAGCCACCGACGAGCTCCTGGAGTTCATCGAGGGTGAATTTCTTGCCGTTGCGCGGACGGCAAGGACGGTCTACGCCGGACGGTTCATAGAGCGTGGCCATCTGTGTCCTATGCGCCTCGGCGTATACTTGCCACGACCATGGTGCTTGAAGAAGTCATCCAATTGATCCTCTTGCCGGCCGTGGTGTCAGTCGGGCTGATAGCACTCGTCGCGCTCGCTATTGAGCTGCGCAACGGTATGCGTTCACGTCGGCCCTGACGCCGCGCATTGCCGTAAACCGCTAAGTTGCACGAGATCACGAATGCAGCCTCGTCGGGTCCTTGCATTCTTCTAGCGGCGTCGGCTTGAAGCTGAGGTCGCGTTCGATCTTCAGGCCAAACGGTCCCTGAAGCTCCGTCAACTCAGACAGGCGCCAGTAGCCGTACTCCTTTTCCAGGCCGTAGACCAACCCGAAGAAGAGCACATCAACGCGGTCCTTCGCCTGCGGGTCCTGGAGCGAGACTTCCGTTCCGTCGCTAAGCTCAGCGCTCGCTTCGGAGGCATACCAAGTCCAATGGCTCCAAGGGGTGAAGAACTTGACCAGGGCAAGTGTGGCGTCGCCGCCAGCCGGCGGCAGGGTCTGCTCAAGCTCGCTAGTCAGAAGCTCCACGTTCTTCCTCATCCAACTCGCGGATTCGGGCCAGCTCGGCGTCTTGCTCTGCCAGCCGCTCCAAACAGGTTCGGTTCGAAGGCGAGGCCAACCACGCGTCGATCACGTCGGCGCGGATCTGCCACTCGTCCCGCCGCTCCTGCGCCAGGAAGTCTTCCTTGAATCGCTGGTGCAGGGCCGCCGCTTTCGAGCGCGCCGACCAGAGGGACCGCAATGCGACTTGAACCTGCTGCGGCGTCTCCCCGAAGTAGTCAGCCAGGATCGACAGCGCCAGGTCGGCGGGTCCGCTGCCCGCGTAGCCCCACTCGATACCCGTTGGGGAGTGATAGGTAACGACCGTCAGGTTGCGGCACTCACAGGTCACGAGGTCGTCCACCGAGGTGGGCGGTCGGCCGAGGACATCGTGAACCCCAACGAAAGGTTCGCCACGGCTCGGGTTGTCCAGCGTGCGTATGCGATGGCCGGCGTAGACCTTCACTGGAAGTCCTCCATGAAGCTCGCGACCGCATCCACGTCATCGCCGAGCAGCATGAAGAGCGCGGCCGACTTCTCGGCCGTCTCGGTATCGGCGGGCCGGTTGTGCGATGCGCCGAATAGCCGGCAGCCCTCAATGACAAAGCGGTTGCGTGCCGAGTCGAAGCTCTCGCCCTCGACCTCGTGTAGCGTGTCCAGATCCCACGGCTCGCCGCAGGTTGTGCAATATAGGTCCATGTGAGTCTCCTTCCAATTGCTGGAGAAATGGAGAAAGCCCCTCCGGGGCGGGTTCCGGTGGGGCTTTCTGTGCGATGCGGGCGGATGACGGGGCATGCAATCGCCCGCTGGTCGCGTCGAAGTCCAGAGGGTCTGTCTCATTGAGGCAGGCTCTCTGTGTAAGGAGTCTGGGGTGCTATGTCAGCTGTTCAGGCTTAGTGTGTTCTATAGTCCTTGACCTCCTGGTCGGTCAGTTTCGTGGCTGATTCTCTTGTGGTGTCTACCTCCTCTCGTGCTCTTTCGATTGGTGTCTCTCTATGCCCTTGTTCGGCTCTGGTCTGGAGAGCGAGCTCGTTTCCCGTGGGTTAATCCTCGCCAGGGGCCTCGGACGGGCAGTCCGGTTGCCGGTTTGTCTACCGATTCGGTGGCGGTACCGGTCAAACGCGCTGATTACGCCGTCCACGGTAGCCGCGCCGTCTCTACTGGACTTCTAAGCTCGCGCCGCATCGTTTCTAAGAAGGCCGTGCGATCTCTAACTTTGGCCAAAGCGGCGTGCCCAGGCCCCTCGCCGATGCGCGTGCTGTTCTAAGACGCGAGCCAATAGTGCCGCCTGGCCGCAGACCCGGCGGAGGGCCCTGGTCGCGATCAGGTTCGGACAAACCCAGTAGGGAACGGATTAGAAAGGAATTAGAAAGACACTGATGTACACATTCCTCGGTTTGAGAACATTGAGCATGCTAGGCCCGTGTCGCGGAAGTCCCAACCGCCAGCCCGCTATGCCTGGCCCACCGTTGCTGACTGAAGTGGCTGGAATAGGACAATCCGGTTGAGCACACGGACATCGGTGCTTGGATAGAAGTGTTCTGCGGTGTCTCGACCATCCCAGATTGCCTTGAGATTGGCACGAGTACTTTTTCCTTGACGTGCGCTACGAGGTGGCATGGGTGGGCAAATTCGGCGCCTTCACTGCTAGCCTCTCGTTATGAAGCGCGGCAGACCTCGGCACGACGACATCCTTACGCCCCGGGAATGGGAGGTCCTGGCCCTCCTGCGAGAGGGCTTGACCAACGAGCAGATCGCCGGCCGTCTCGGGATCAGCCGTAACACGACGAAGTTCCACCTGGCTGAGATCTTCAGCAAGATTGGCGTCAAGGACCGGGAAGCCGCCTCCCGATGGCAACCTGAACACGCGAGGCGCCAGGGTCTTGGAGTGCTCGGTATCTTCTCGACGAGGCGCCTATCCTTCCTCGTCCCATCGAAGCCTGCGGTTGCCGCACTGTCCATGGTGGCGGTCCTCGGCCTCTCTCTCGCCGGGCTGCTCTCAATGGGTTCCCGCCCCAAGGTCGATCTCCACGGCCTGCTCAGCTCACGACAGGCACCGGCAACGTCAGGCTCGTCCTCTCCCGCCCGTCCGCTGGTCCACATCACCGGCGTGCAGTCCTCCGCGTTCAGCACCGTTGTCGAGTTCGACCTGTACGTACCGCGGGCGCTCGCTGGTGATGAGGTCGCCCACGTCTCCGAGGTCCTTCTTCAGTTCAGTCGTGAAGGGGAGCAAGTCAATGGTCAGGTGGTGTCCCAAAAACTGATGCCGGAAGGCGCCGGTTTGCGTGTGGCGGTGGAGTTCCCCACCCCTATCCAGGCCGAGGACTTCACCCTCTCTATCGGCGAGCTGGCGGTCGTGCCCAACGGTGGCGATGGACGGGTGATTGCATGTGGGCTAAGGAGCTCGGCGAGAACCTCTGACTTCCCGGTTGCCGCCCCATTCGCCGTCGATAGTGCAGCCGGGATGCGCATCGACACTGGGTACGGCTGGAGCTACGTGATTGATGCTGTCGAGTTCGATGCGACGGCTGTTAGAGTGACCTACCACGTCGAGGGCGATATCGAAGGGCTGTTGGCCTTACCACCGCTGGCAGGAGATGCCGCTGGTAGCATTCCCTTCCCTCAGGACGGCACGTTGGGGGCAGTGCTCATACCGGCGGGTCGCGCAGACCACGTGCGCCTCGTCTTCGAGCCGGCGGGCAGGCCAATAGATAAGGAAGTATCTCTGCGGCTCTTTCCTTCCGGCGCGGGCCTGTGGAGCGCACGGGACCTAACAAGCCTGATTCCGGATGCAGCTGGGCTCACTGTGGAGGAAGGCGAATACGTCAGCATCCGCCTCACGGCACCGACGGCCTATACGGGACGCGGGGCACCTGGTAACAATGCGACGCTTACTGACAATCTCGGCAACGCATATCGCCTTTACCACGGCAGCGGCTCTATGCCGCCAAGGCATTCTCAGTGGGACTTCGTCGGCCCTCTGGCTGTCGGCGTGTCTGAGCTGAGCTTGACGCTCCCTGGTTACTTGGCGATAGAAGAGGGAAGTTGGGAGTTGTTGGTGGAACTGAGGTGAATCGGTTGGACGGGCATCCGAGATTAGACGTACTGATGCGACCTCGAGGAGAAGAACGTTGAGTCGGTCCGACCGGCCAGTCAAGACAGCCGAAGCCATGACTTTTAGGGAACTCCAAGTGCAAGCGTAGCAGTGCCCTGTGACACGATGAGTATGCATTGGCGCGTGATAGTGAGCAGGACTTGGCCGACAGGGATCAACTGCAAGTTGTAGGGGCAGAACCCGATGGCTCCGTACAGTTGAGCAGCGGCAGCATCCTGACCCAGCGCGAACTGGAGATTATTGCGCACATGGCCGCGGGCCGGAGCAATCCCGAGATTGCCGCTGCGCTATTCCTTAGCGTCCACACCATCGAGTACTACTGCACTGGGATCTATCAGAAGCTCGGCGTGCGCAATCGTATGGAGGCCTCGTTGCTTTGCATCCGGTTGGGAGTAGTTGCAGTGCCGACAAGCGAGTCCCCGGGAAGGACTCGAACCTACGACATGCTGATTAACAGTCAGCCGCTCTACCAACTGAGCTACCGGGGACCGCGATTGTCAGTGTACACGAAACGCTGGGCACTAGCTAAAGCCGGCTCTCTGCCTCACTGTAACTGTTACCAAGCGGAAGCCGATGCCTCAAAAGTACTGTTACCGAAAACGAGTGAGGCACGATGACACGAGTGACGGTCCACGAATACGCGCCGCCCTACGCCCCCGCCTTGGACGCGCCAGCCGAGCAGGTAGCTACCTTTTGCCCAGGCGCTTGAGGGTGGCCTGCGCCGCGAAGTAGCCGCAGAGCCCGTGTACGCCGGCGCCGGGCGGCGTCGAGGACGAGCAGACGAACAGCCGGCTGTCGGGGGTAGTGTAGGGCGATAGACGCGGCGCGGGACGCAGGAAAAGCTGCAGGCCCTCGTGCGAACCGCCGGCGATGTCACCGCCGACGTAGTTCTCGTTGTAGGCTTCGAGATCTGAGGCCGAGAGCGTATGCCGCGCCAGGATGCGGTCGCGGAAGCCCGGCGCGAAGCGTTCGATCTGTGCCTCGATGCGGCCGGTCATATCCTCGTCCGAGCCGTTGGGCACGTGGCAGTAGGCCCAGCCGGTGTGCTTGCCTTCAGGCGCCCTGGTTGGATCGAAAAGGCTGGGCTGAGCGACGATCACATAGGGTTTCTCGGGATGTCCTCCCGAAGCGATCAGAGCTTCTCCAGCCACGATCTCTTGCATGCTACCGCCGAGATGGACGGTCGCGGCGTCCCGGCATTCTGGAGCCATCCACGGTATCGGTGCATCCAGGGCGTAATCGATCTTGAAGACGCCGGGCCCGTAGCGATATCGGCCCAGGTCTTTGCGGTAGCGGCCATCGAGTCTGTCTCCGGCGACACGCAGGACCTGTCGCGGCGTCAAGTCGAAGAGTACGGCGTCGCCGCCGGCAACATCGCTGAGATTGCTGACGCGGTGATTGGTCACCACTTCGCCTCCCAGCGAGCACAGGTAGCTTGCCAGGGCATCGGCGATGCTCTGTGACCCGCCGGCCGCCAGAGGCCAGCCGACGGCGTGAGCGGCGCCCGCCAGCACCAGCGCGAAGCTCGCAGTGAATCGCTTTGTCAGCGGCACGTTGGCATGGGCAGCGAGACCGGCTAACAGGGCCCGCGTCCGTGGCTCCTGAAACGAGCCCGCTAGACTCGTCGCCGGTCGCATGGCGCTAAGGCCAAACTGAGCCAACAGCAAAGGGTGTCGCGGAACGCGCAGCAGCGGCGCCAGGGCATCACCGGCCAGCTTGTCCCAGTTCTCGACAAGGGGCCGCATGAGACCGCGGTAGGCGGCGGCATCACGACCGAGTAGGGAGGCGGTCTGGTCCAGCGAGCGGCGCAGCGTAACGGCCGTACGATCGTCGAAGGGGTGCGCCATGGCCACGTCCGGGTTGATCCAGCGCAAGCCGTGCGCTTCCAAAGGTAGCGAGTTGAAGAAGGGAGAGCCGGCGGCCAGAGGGTGAATCGCAGAGCAGACGTCGTGCCGGAATCCGGGCAGGGTGAGCTCCTTCGTGCGGCTGCCACCACCGGGCGTCGCCTCCGCTTCGAGCACGGTTACCCGTACGCCCGCCTGCGCGAGGACAATCGCCGCCGCGAGGCCGTTAGGGCCGGCTCCGACCACGTTAGCGGTGGTCACGAAGGCAACATCCTAGCCGGCATCATCGCGTTTGCCGCTTCGTCTTAGCCAGCGTAGCGGGGCGCCCGCTACGTAGAGCCCGGACCGGATGCCGGCGTTGTGCCAGACGTTCTTGGCCTCGGTCCAGCGACGGCGTGGATCGACGCAGGCAATTTGGATTTCTGGCTCGGCCTCGGAGTCGAAGCGGGCGGCGAGCGCCCTGAGCGTACTGCTCCAGAAGCGGTCCTCCGCTTTGTGGCCTCCCAGCGCCAGTCCGATCTCAGACAAGGGGTCCTGAGCGCGCATCAATACCTGGACCTGGGCAACGCAGCAGGCTGCTTCCGCTCCTTCACCCTCTTGGGAGGCGCCTTCCTTGGGGGCATCGAAGGCGCTGAACGTGATCCAGCCGGCGAACATGTGGCCTTGCGGCGTCATGAGCGTGAACGATTCCGCATCAGCGTAAAGCACCATGACGCCGGTCGATAGCTTCATGGGGCCGGCGGCGAGACTGATCAGCGCAACCTCACCAGGGGCGATGCCCGTCAGAGGCGTGTAGAAGCGGTTGCCTCTGGGCCAGAGACTGGAAAAGTTTGCCTTCCAGGTCTCGATCAGCGCCGGCGGCGTCACGGAGGCGTCCTCCAGACGCACACGATAGGTCTTCTGCCACATTTTGCCGAAGCCCTGTAGCGGTCCTACGAGACGGCGGCCGTCGACCAGATTTGGCGCTTCCGCCGGCATGCCCTGGACCTGCAGCTTCTGTACGGGTTGGGCCCAGTTCGCCGCATCTCGCCTAGGGTTCTCCTGTGATGGGCCAGATGGAGTGTTCATCCTGCTGCCTCCTGACGAAATTTCAGACAGCGGCCAGCGAAGCCGGTTCGCTGTCGTAGATCACGATCGCTTCGTTGAGACGCGTGATCTGGAAGATCTGCTTGTAGTGGTCGTTGAGACCGTAGGCCAGCAGACGCTGCCCCTGGCGCTGGGCCCGGATCAGCAACGTCACCAGCAGGCCAATGCCACCACTGTTCATGTACTCCAGGCCGGTAAAGTTGAGGACGATCGCTTTGGTGCCGTCCGACGCCGTGGAGTAGGCATCCATGAGGACCGGTTCACCGAACGCCGTGACCTCACCTTCGATGTCAATGACGCCGACAGCTTCATTTGGCTTGCGGACGTTGAGAACGATCTTTGCTTCGGGCATGTGATCCTTCCTCTAGCTTTCTGCCGCGGGTGCAGTGGCGGCGGTTATCGCGCTGGCTTCGTCCTCATGGATGTTCATGAAGTCCGCCAGGCGCGTGATGTTGAAGATGTGGCGGTAGTGCTCGCTGAGGCCGCAGACCAGGAGCTGCATGCGTGCCTTGCGCGCCTGCGCCAAGAGGGCAACAACCAGGGCGATACCGGTGCTGTTCATGTAGGTGACAGGGGCGAAGTTCAGGAGGACCGTCCCCGGGCTGTTCCTCGTCGCCTCGGTGAAAGCGGCGTTGAGCGAGGCTTCGGCGGCGCTATTTACCTCGCCCGTCAGGTCGATGACAGGCACTCCGTGCTCCTGTCTTACTCGAGCTCTGAATTCGTTCTCAGGCATCGCTGTCTCCCTTCAGGTTGAACACAAGCTCGATGGTGTGGCGAACGCCGTCGTGGCTCGTGCGCAGGTCATCGACCATGTTCTTGATCAAGAAGAGGCCCCAGCCGCGCGGGGTTTGCATGCCGGCCAGTTTGGCCTCCAGGTCCGGGACCTGGGGTTCCGGGATCGACTGGTCGCCGGCGCTGTCGCTGATCGCGATACAGAGCTGGCCGGCGGATACCGTGACCCGGACCGATACAGGCAGCTCCGCCTGATACTTGTTGCCGTGCTCCATCGCGTTCATCGTCGCTTCGCTGACAGCCGTCTTCAGGCGCTCGATCTGGGCGGCGGGCAGGCCTGCCTGCTCCGCGGCCCGGCTCGCCCGTTCCATAACCAAGCGCTCGTTGCCGGGCTCGCTGGCGATCGTGAACTCATCGAGCGGGCCCTGAGGAACTGGCTGGTTGTCCACCTCGACAGGAGTGCGGGAGAGGGTGACGAGGGTCACGTCATCCTCCTGCTGGCGCTCCAGACTGGTGAACGCGGCCAGTTCACGGCACAGTATTTCGATGAGGTCCGGCTTGGATCCGTGCAACGCCACCAGCTCCAGAAGGCGAGGGAAGCCGAACATCTCGCGCTGCGGATTGTGGGCTTCCGCCAGGCCGTCGCTGTGGAGGAGGACGCTTTCTCCGGGTTGCATGACGACTTCGCCTTCCTCGTAGGTCATGCCGGGCAACAGGCCCAATGGCATGCCGGTGGCGAGAAGCTCCTTGACGCCCTCCGCCGTGTGCAAATACGGCAGGTTGTGGCCGGCGTTGGCGTACGCCAGGTGCCCGGTCTCTGGGTCCAGGATGCAGTAAAGGCAGGTGGCGAACATATTGGGCGGGATGTCCGGACAGACGAGGTCGTTCACGCGCTCCAGTACTTCGCCGGGACTGGTCAGACGCTGGGCGGCGGCGCGAATGACGCTACGGGTGGCCGCCATAACCAGCGCCGCCGGCACGCCCTTGTCGGTGACGTCGCCGATGACGAGTCCGAGACGGCCGTCGTCCAGGTTGATGAAATCGTAGAAGTCGCCGCCGACTTCGCGGGCCGGCTGGTAATACGCCGCCAGTTGCCAGCCAGCCAGGTCCGGCGCCTCCTTCGGCAGGAAGTTCTGCTGGATCAGCTGGGCGACTCTCAGCTCCTGCTCGAAACGCTCCCGTGTCCGCGCCTCCGCCTCTTGCTGACGCACGAGCTGGGCAACCATCACGGCGGGGGCAACGTGTCCGGCCAGGTTCTCCAACAGGCGGCGGTCGTCCGCCGAATAGTCCTGCTCGCTGAGTCGCGGACCGAGGTTCAGCAGGCCGATGAGCTCACCCTGGTTGATCAGGGGCACAACCAGCTTCATGCCACTCTCACGCAGGGCAAGCAGCCCCGGGGAGTCCAGAGCCAGCACATCGATGTCGACGACGCCACCGTTAGACTGGAAATAGGCGAGGATCGGGTCGTTGGGCGCAATTTCGACCGGCTGGATAATCGCCGCACCGCCCGCGTAAGAGGGCTCTACCGGTGTTGCTTCCGTCCCGCCTCGACCAAGGATTCTGCCAAGCGAATTCGTGAACAGGGTCATTACGCCTCCTTTATACCGTTACGGCGTTCCGGGATCGTTACGGTTTCTTAGCCAAACAGACGCCCGTGCCGGCTGCATCGTCTCATCCACCACCGCAAGCAGCTCATAGCGCAGCGTGTCGAAGTCAATCTGCTGACGCAGGCGGGCGCCGAACGCCTCCACCGTACGGGCAGCGTCATAGACGCGGCGGTTGAAGCGCCGGTCCACCGCGTTTTGGATGCGTCGCCGGGCGGGCAGGAACAACGCCGCGACTATAAGCGTCGTAGCGACGATGGCAAGGTCGGAGCCGCCGCTGATAGGCCGCATAAGCGCTTGCAACCCGACCACGAGCCCGAAGTAGGTGGCGCCGAGGCCCGCCGTCAGTACCGCGTAGACCAGCGTGCGACTAATGATGCGGTCAAGGTCGTAGAGCCGGTAGCGCGCCACGGCGACGCCGATCGAGACAGGCAGAGCATTGAACGCGGCCACGAGCAGCAAGTTCTCGACGACCTTCGGAAATCCGACGGCAAAAAGGAGGAGACCGCCGAATAGCAGCAGTACGGCCAGGAGCACTCCCAGTGCAAACGAACGCATCTGGAGGCGCTCGATCCCGTGCGACCGGCGCCAGCGCAGGAAGAGGTCGATGGGGCTCAGGACGGCCAGGAGAGCCAGCGGTGCCGACAGGACTGTGAACATGACCTCGGCAATCGTCTCGTCCTCGGCCTCCGCAAGCCATTCGATGCCAAGGGGGTTACTGAAGCCTCCCAGATAGTCGCCGTAGACATCCAGCTCGGCCGGCACGAACATCCCAGTCAGCGTGTACATCACGGCGGTGAAGACGGCGCCGCGGATCAGCCACCGCATCCACCGCGAGGTTGTTCTCCCTGCAGGGAACAGCGCCGGCAGAAATACGGGCAGCGGCCAGGCGACGGCAAATGTCCAGCTCACAAACCATGCCGCCAGCTCGGAGAACGGCTGAGGGCCTGCCTGAACATCGACCCAGAGGTAGAGCCGGCCCGCTTCGCCGAGACACCATCCTGAGCCGATGAGTATCAGCAGCCGGCCAACGATGTTGCCAGGCCGGAGGGTCACGAGCAGCGCACCGACGACCGCCGGCCCGACGCCCGTTAAGGAGAACGTAGCGTCGTTCAGCAGGGGTGCGCCTGCGAGCAGGAACATCGCCCAGGTGGCGGCGAGGTAGACCAGGCTGGCGACGGCGAGTACCAGTAACGCCCGGTCCAATAGCACCTGGCCGGTCGAGAGCCTGCCCTCCGCGGCGGCTTGCCTTATCATCTGAGCCGCTCCTCTGTCCGGACCCACAGCGACGCCTCTTCCGGCTGCATCGTCTCGTCGACGACCGCCAGCAGCTCGTAACGCAGCGTGTCGAGGTCGATCTGCTGGCGCAGGCGGGCGCTGAAGGCATCGATGGTGCGGCCGGCGTTGTAGGCGCGGCGATTGAAGCGCCGGTCCACGGCATCCTGCACGCGGCGCCGGGCGGGAAGGAAGAGCCCGGCCACGACGAGAGTGGTGACGACGATCGCCAGGTCGGAGCCGCCGTTGAAGGATCGGAGCGCTGCCTGCAGACCGACAACGAGGCCGAGGTAGGTGGCGGCGAGACCAGCGGTGAGGAGGGCGTAGACCAGCGTGCGGTTGATGAGCCGGTCGATGTCGTAGAGGCGGTGACGCAGGATTGCAATGCCGATCGCAGCCGGAATCGATACAAAGACGCCGACAGAGACGAGGATCGCCAGATCCTCGTTGGCCGCGCCGGCTTCCACCAGCAGGATGACAGTGAACCAGATTGCGACCGAGAGCGATCCGCCCGCCGCCAGCCACCTGATCTGGAGCCGTTCGATGCCGGTCGACCGGCGATATCGCTTGATCAGGGCCACGACAGACGCCCCAACGCTGAGGAAAGCGCCGGCGGAGAACAGGAGGATGAGGGGCACCTCTATCTCCGGAGCGACGGCGAGCGGGTTCTCGTAGGCGGGCCGCCCCCAGCCCCAGGGCTCGTTGCTGATCAGTCCGGCGAAGTACATCCCGACAATGCTGATCAGGGAAAGCCGGACGAGCCAGCGCCAGCGCGGTGATGGGAGGCGCCCATCCGGGAAGAGGAGAAGCAAGAGGGTGGCCATGAGGAAGAGGCCGGGCCCGACGAACGCGTCGCCAGCGGCAGCCATCACTCTGGGCAATGAGTCCCCCCAGCCCTGGGAGAACCCGTAGAGGGCGCCGCCCCAGAACGCTCCTTCCAGCGCCCAGATCATTCCAACCGCAAAACACAGCCAGGCGATCACGTTTCCGGGACGGTGAACGGCGATCAAGACGCCGACCACCGGGAAGGCGTAGAGCAGCAGACCACTGATATTGCTCAGCGAAAGCGGTTCGTGCGCTAACACCAGGAGGCCTACACGCGCGAAGCTCAAAAACGTGACCAGGCTGAACGTGACCACCGCGCCCATAAGGACCGACCGCGCGGCGTTCGGGCCGGTTGTGCCGTTCATCGCCGGCCCTCCCGTAGCCACAGCGAGGCCTTCGCCGGCTGCATCGTCTCGTCCACCACGGCCAGTAACTCGTAGCGCAGGGTGTCGAGGTCTATCTGCTCTCGTAGCCGGGCGCTGAAGGCGTCGATCGTGCGGGCGGCGTCGTAGGCGCGGCGGTTGAAGCGGCGGTCGACGGCGTCCTGCACCCGCCGCCGCGCCGGCAGGAACAGTGCTGCAACCACCAGCGTGGTCACCACGATCGCCAGGTCGGAGCCGTCGCTAAGGGGACGCAACAACGCCTGCAGGCCGACGACGAGGCCGAAGTACGTCGCGCCGAGGCCACCGGTGAGAAGGGCGTAGACCAACGTGCGGCTGATGACGCGGTCGATGTCGTAGAGGCGGTAGCGAAGGACGGCGATGACGATAGCGGCCGGCAGGCTCCAGAAGGTGGCGATGACCACGCCTCCACCTGTGACGTTCTCCAGGCTTGTGCCTCCTTCGGGTACCACGCTGGCCAGGACGAAGATGGAAATAGCGAAGATCGCGCCGAAAAGAAACCACTTGAGCTGTGACCGCTCAGTGGACTCGGACCGCCGCCAGCGCACCCCCAGTGACCACACACCAATCAGCGCGAACGGCAGAAACAATATCAAGCCATCGTCCCCCAGTCTGCCCAGCCATTCCGGTAGGACGCCGAATGGGTTTGGCCTGCCGGTGATAGGCAGGGGCGTTGGGCTGACCAAAAGCAGCGTGCCACCCACAAGGGCCACGCCAAGAAATGTGCGAAATATCCGCTCGAACCAAAGGGTGGCGCACCGGCCCGTGGGGAAGAGGTATAGGAGCGCGATGATGCCGGTGAACTGGCCGACCACCGGGATGGCGGCCAGGGCCTCGACGTGAGGCGATAGCGGCGCATCGAGGAAGGACAAGCCATACCACGCCATCAGGAAGATCAGCCCGGCCGAGACGCCAACCACGCCCAGAGCCCGGCCGACACCGTTCTGCGGGCGGTGGATCAGGATCAAGGCCGCGGCGACGGGAAACGCCATCAACCCGCCGATCCAGGGCCAGTCCTGTTCGTCGTAGCTCTCCGTCCGGATGGGCCAGGCGATGTTCAGCAGAAGCACCACCTCGACGAAGGCGGCGCCAGCGATGAGGGCGAAGATCCTCGCGTTATGGCTCATCGGCGACCGTTCCTGCTCCTGGCGGGCTGATCGTGTCGATTTGAGCTGCTCTGGTTTCGGAATCGCTGGTCCATCGACCTCACGCCATCGCAACTGGAGATGCCGGAAGAATACGCTCTTCCGGCATCTCCGCCGCGTTATTCGACGATGACCTGACCGAACATGCCCTGGACGATGTGAGGGGGGCCGCCTTCTACATTAGGCGGGCCGTCCTCTTCCTCTTCGGCGGAGTCCAGGAAGGCCTGAGGGTCGGCGCCGGTCGGGATGAAGCAGACCAGGGCATAGCGGCCCGGCTCGGTAAAAGAACCGTCGCCGACGACTGCCATGCCTTCGGAGCCGGGCGGGGCGATGATGACCATTGCCGGCTCCTCCGCGATGGCACCCCCCAGCTCTTCGTCGGAAAGCTCTAGCAACTCCTCGACCGGACGCGTCTCGGTATCCGCGATGCGTACAGCAACGAGCTCGTGCAGCTCGACCGTAGAGTCGTTCACCAGCGTGAAGGTGGTGCCCACGGCAACCGTCTGGGGAACATCCTGAAAGGCATAGTCGACAGCCGTGATCTCGATCGTCTCAGGGGCCGCCTGAGTGGGCGGCGCCGTCGTTGCGGTTGCGGCGGCCGTTGAGCCTGAGTTGCCGCTTCCGTTGTCATCGTCGTCACTACATGCTGTGACGAGCAGGAGACTGACGGCAACGCCCGCCAACCCCAACCGAATCCAGTGCCGCGCAGATTTGAAAATCATTTCGTTCCTTTCTTGCTTGACGAGGTGCTCGGGATGTCGAGCCGGCTGACTCCACCTCCCGGCATAGAATGCCGTTCGAGTGCTACGGGATCGTTACGAAGGCAGAGCAGGTAAGATTGTTGTTGCGATCGCGCCGGCGAATGGCGCCGTCTGAACCCGATCGTGGAGCATTGGTCTTGGCTAACCTCGTGGTTTCGTTGTTCGGCCCCCCTCGCATCGAGGTTGATGGCCTGGCCATTCAGGTCGACACGCGTAAAGCAATTGCCCTGCTGGCATACTTGGCAGTAGAGGGCCAAGTGCAGAGCCGCGAGACGCTGGCGGCGCTCCTGTGGCCGGAGTCAGATGGCCTGAGCGCCCGCTCGGCCTTGCGGCGCACGCTTTCAACGTTGAGGACCGCTCTCGGCAGGCGCTGGTTGGACGTTGATAGACAGACGGTGCGGCTGGATCCCGAAGACCTCTCGTTGGACGTGAGCCGGTTTCGCGATCTGGTGGACCGACATCGCCGTCACAGCCATCCGGCAGCCGAAGTCTGCCCCGACTGCACGCAGGCCCTGGCTGAGGCCGCCGATCTCTATCGCGGCGATCTGCTGGCCGGCTTCAGCCTGCGGGACAGCCCGGAGTTTGACGACTGGCAGGCGCACGAAGCCGATGTCTTCAGGGAACAGCTGGCCGTGGCGCTGGACGGGCTGATCGCCGCTCACGCCGCTACCTCCCGCTTTCAAGAGGCGCTCACGTACGCGCGTCGCCGCCTGAGCCTTGACTTACTTCAGGAATCGACGCATCAAGTGCTGATGCGGCTGCATGCCTTGCGGGGGGACCGTTCCGCCGCGCTACAGCAGTACCGA
>WHTK01000010.1 GCA_009377745.1 Dehalococcoidia bacterium | reverse complement strand
CCGTCACTACGCTCACGTCGATTGCCCCGGCCACGCGGACTACATCAAGAATATGATCACGGCGCGGCCCAGATGGACGGCGCCATCCTCGTGGTCGCGGCGCCGGACGGCCCCATGCCTCAGACCCGCGAGCACATCCTCCTGGCCCGCCAGGTCGAGGTCCCGGCCGTCGTCGTCTTCCTTAACAAGGTGGACATGATGGATGACCCGGAGCTGCTCGACCTCGTGGAGCTGGAGCTGCGCGAGCTGCTTACCAAGAACGGCTTCCCCGGCGACGACCTGCCTATCGTCCGCGGCAGCGGCCTTTTGGCGCTCAACAGCACCAGCCAGGATCCCGACGCGCCCGAGTACAAGTGCATCTGGGAGCTGATGGACGCGGTTGACTCTTACATCCCGCTACCCGCCCGCCCGTCCGACCTGCCCTTCCTCATGCCCGTAGAGGACGTCTTCGGCATCAAGGGCCGCGGCACCGTGGTTACCGGCCGTATCGAGCGCGGCATCGTCAAAGTCGGCGATGAAATCGACATCGTCGGCATCCGCGACACTCGCAAGAGCGTGGTCACCGGCGTCGAGATGTTCAAGAAGCTTCTCGATCAGGGTGAGCCCGGCGACAACGTCGGCTGTCTCCTGCGCGGCGTTGAGCGTGACGACGTGGAGCGCGGCATGGTCCTCGCCAAGGCTAACTCACTTAAGCCGCACACCGACTTCCAGGCAGAGGTCTATGTCTTGTCAAAGGATGAGGGTGGCCGCCACACGCCGTTCTTCAGCGGCTACCGGCCCCAGTTCTACATCCGCACCACGGACGTGACCGGCAACATTGAGCTCCAGCAGGGAGTTGAGATGATCATGCCGGGTGACAACACCCAAATGACCGTGCACCTGATCCAGCCGATTGCGCTGGAGGAAGGTCTGCGCTTCGCCATCCGCGAGGGCGGCCGGACCGTGGGGGCCGGCGCGGTGACAAAGATTCTTACCTGATGGCTAAGAAAGAGGACAGGGTGATAATCCACCTCGCCTGCAGCGAGTGCCGCGAGCGTACGTACACGACGACCAAGAATCGCCGTAACGACGCCGACCGGCTGCAACTGAACAAATATTGCCCGCGTTGCCGCGTGCACCGGGCTCACCGGGAGGTGCGCTAGAAGCTCGCCCCAAGCGAGCTTCTGGTCGCCATGAGTCGCGCCGTCCGCCGCCAGCAAGCGGCCGCCCCGAAAGAGGGCGCGTCCAAACGAGGGTCGTTGGGCTTGCGTGCCCCGCGGCAGTCGCGTGGAGCGGCGCCGCCACCACGACAGCGCCGCCGCATCGGTATACCTTCCTGGTTTGAGGAGATCATCTCGGAGCTGAAGAAGGTCACCTGGCCAACGCGAGAAGAGACGATCTATCTGACGACGGTGGTAATCATCGTCTCGGTCATAGTTGGCGCCATGCTGGGCGTGATCGACATCTTCTTCAACTGGCTAGTCGACCGCCTGCTCCTCGAGTAACTGATATGACAAGCAAACCTACACGCGGCCGCGCCAAAGCCATCACCGAGGAAGAGAACGCCCCCACCGAGGAGATACCCGAAGAGGAGTATTTCAAGGAAGGGCGCGATTGGTACGTCATCCACACCTACTCCGGCTACGAGAACCGGGTTAAGACCAACCTGGAGCATCGCATTGAGTCCATGGACGCGGGCGACCTGATCCACCGGGTCGTCGTCCCCACCGTGGACGAGATCGAGGTGCACGGCGGCGTCCGGCGCACCGTCTCCCGCAAGATCTTCCCCGGCTACGTGCTGGTGGACATGAGCACCTTGCAGGAAAACGACCCAGAATCGAGCCGCGCCTGGTTCGTAGTGCGCAACACGCCCGGCGTAACCGGCTTCGTCGGCTCCGGTGTCAAGCCGGTGCCGCTGGAAGAGGAAGAGGTCAAGCGCATCCTGCGCCAGATGAAGGCGGACGAGCCGCGCGTGCGTGTCGGCTTCGTCGAGGGTCAGAGCGTGCGCATCGTCGATGGGCCGTTCGTGGACTTCGTCGGCGTCGTGGAGGAGATCAACCTGGAGAAGGGCAAGGTCAAGGTTATGGTTTCCTTCTTCGGCCGTGAAACCCCCGTCGAGCTCGATTTCCTCCAGGTGGAGCGTCTATAACCAGCCATGATCCAGGCACGCAGCGACGAACCGGCCCTCGAATACCGGTTTCTCAAGTTCGATACTCACAGCAAGGCCGAGAAGGGCCTGAATGACGCTATCGCCGAGGGTTGGCAACTAGTCACTTACCAAGCCGCGGGCGACTCCACTTCAGTAACTCACTTTGTTGTTGTGAGCCGGACAAGTCAGCCGGAAAGCAGGCGCTTCGGCTTCGGCGCCTAGTTAAGATAAGCACTCGCGTCCTTCCCGCAGAAGAAGGACTAGCAGGGGGAGTCCGTTGCGAGACACGGGCGCCAGGACCCCAAAGGAGTAGTAATGGCCAAGAAAGTTAGAGCCGTAGTCCGAATCCAGCTCGGCGCTGGCAAGGCAACCCCTGCCCCGCCCGTGGGCCCGGCGCTGGGTCAGCACGCCATCAACATCATGCAGTTCTGCAAGGAATACAACGAGAAAACCGCGTCCCAGGCCGGCCAGATCGTCCCGGCTGAGGTCACCGTTTTCGAGGACCGCTCCTTCACTTTCGTCCTCAAGACGCCACCGGCCAGCGACATGCTGCGCAAGGCCGCCGGCATCGATAAAGGCAGCCGCGCCCAGAAGCGCGAGAAGGCCGGCAGCATCAGCCGCGACCAGCTGCGCGAGATCGCGACGGCCAAGATGCGCGACCTCAACGCCGCCGACATCGAATCCGCGGAGAGCATGATCGAAGGTAGCGCCCGCAGCATGGGCATTGAGGTGAGGAACTAAGATGCCAAAGCGCGGTAAGAAATACCTGGAAGCAGCCGGCAAGATCGAGCACACCAAGCCATATCCGCCGGAGGAGGCGATCGCCCTCGCCAAGGAGACGGCCCCTGCCAAGTTCGACGAGACCGTCGAGCTGCACATCCGCACCGGTCTTGACCCCCGCCACGCCGACCAGCAGATCCGCGGCACAGCCCTTCTGCCCCACGGCCTCGGCAAGGAAGTCCGCGTCCTGGTCTTCGCCGAGGGCGAAGCTGCGCGCAACGCCCAGGAAGCCGGCGCCGACGAAATCGGCAGTGACGACCTGATAAAGCGCGTCGAGGGCGGCTGGACCGACTTCGACGTCGCCCTGGCTTCGCGCGAGATGATGAGCAAGGTCAGCCGCCTCGGCCGCGTCCTCGGCCCCCGCGGCTTGATGCCAAACCCGCGCTCCGGCACCGTGGTCGACCCCGAAGATATGGCGAAGGCCGTGCGTGACGCCCGGCAGGGCCGCGTCGAGTTCCGTCTCGACCGTACGGCGCTGATCCACGTGCCGATCGGCAAGGTCAGCTTCGAGGAAGCAATGCTGCTCGAGAACCTGGCCACCCTGATCGACGCCATCGTCAAGGCGAAGCCGGCCGGCGCCAAGGGCCAGTACATCCGCGGCGTCTCCCTGGCGACCACCATGGGTCCCGGCATCCGCCTGGAGCTGGCGCCGACCCTGGCCATGACGACGAGCTAGGGCTGATCCAAGGCGAAGCCTGGCGATACCCGTAGCGGCGACCTTCACGGTCGCCAGGGGTTGCAAGGGGCGAAGCCCATGCACGAGCGCCGCGTCCGCAAGCCCATCCGCCCTTGGTCAGGCACGGGAATTCGTGTACACTGAGGCTGCCCGAGGGGCCTCTCTCCGGAGAGGGGTAGGCTACGGCCGAACCCCCCAAGGGCATTAATCGAATAGCCGGAGACAGCGGGTGTCGCGGACTTAAGTCCCGATACGTCGGGAGCCCGCCGAGGTGAGAGAGCCAGCAGGATCGATTTCTGTGCGCCCTTGCCGTTGTCTGGCGAGGGCGTTTTTGTTGGATTAACAGTCGCGGCAGTCCCCGCGGCCACAAGGAACGAGGCCTTATGGCGACAGAGAAGAAGATTCAGACCGTCAAAGAGTTGTCGGAAGTCCTGTCCCGCAGCAGCGTCGTAATTGGCGCTGAGTATCGTGGCTTGCGCGTCGCCGAGACAACGGCGCTGCGACGCCAGCTGCGGGACGCCGGCATCGAGATGCACGTCATCAAGAACACGCTGTTTCGCCGCGCGGCTGAGGCGGCGGGCAAGCCCGACCTCGTGGCCCTGGCCTCCGGGCCGACGGCCCTGGTCATCGGCTTCGGCGATCCCATCGCGCCGATCAAGACGATCGTCGAGTACCAGCGCGGCGCCCGCAACACCTTCGCGGCCCGCAACGCCTACATCGAGGGCCAGATCGTCCCGGCCAGCGGCCTCTCGGATTTGGCCACCTTACCGCCGAGGGAAGTCATGATCGCCCAGTTCGCCGGAGCGCTGGCCTCGCCGATCACAACCTTTGTCTACCTGCTGGACGCGACCCTGCAGGAGTTCAGCGGCCTGATCGACGCCCGCGCCGGGCAGCTCGAAGGCGCCGCGTAAGGCATAAGACCACCGCGCATTAGCGCTGCCACTAAGCACGAACTACATCCGGCCAGCCGGCAACGTCATCAACGAAGGAGAAACCAATGGCAACCAAGACCGAAGAAGTCCTCGACCTGATCAAGGGGATGACCATCCTCGAGCTCAAGGATCTCAACGACAAGATCAAGGAAGAGTTCGGCGTCAGCGCCATGGCGCCGATGGCCATGGCCGCCGCGCCCGCTGCCGGCAACGGCGGTGGTGCTGCCGTTGCAGCCGAGGAAGAGAAGACAGAATGGAACGTGGTCCTCAAGGACTTCGGCGCCAACAAGATCAACGTCATCAAGGCGGTGCGGGAAGTCACGACCCTCGGCCTCAAGGAAGCCAAGGACCTCGTCGAGGCCGCGCCGACTAACGTCAAGGAAGGCATCGACAAGCCGGAAGCCGAGTCGATCAAGGCCAAGCTGGTCGAAGCCGGCGCCACCGTCGACGTCGTCTAGCTGCCACGCGCAGCCGGCGTATCAGTTTCTCAACTGAAGGGCAGTCGTTAGCAGAGGCCATTGCCGCCCAGCTAACGACTGCCCTAAGCTTTTACGGTGTCTGAAATCCTGACCTGCTTCGCCTGTGACAACGAACCGACGCGTCAGTGCTCCCGCTGCGGCCGTCCCTACTGTGACGACCACGGCGAAGAGCTCTGCGACGCCTGTCTGGAGCCGGCCAGCGGCGTCCCATCCTTCAGCCTTTACCGCGGCTCGCTGCTGGCGCTGCTCATCGGCACCGCGCTTGCCGTCTGGCTCCTCGTCCAGCCAACGACCAGCGAGGGCGACGGCCTCCGCCCCGTGATCCTGACCCCGACCAGCACGACCGCCCGCACCGACACCACGCCCGGGCCGCAGCAGACTCCTGGCCCCGGCGCAGCCACCACGCCCGGCGCCCAGACGACCCCGGGAGCACCGGTAGCGACTACGCCCCCGGCCGGGACAACGCCGGCGGCCGGTGGCAACACGTATACTGTGGCAGCGGGGGACACGCTTTCGGCGATCTGCGCGGCCAGACGGCCCAACCTGCCGAGTACCGATTGCGTAGAGCAAGTGCAAACACTAAACGGCATCACTAGCAGCGACATTAGCGTGGGACAGGTGCTGAGGCTGCCGTGATGAGCGAGTTCCCCAGACACGAGGAGTCCTTCTCACGGTTCACGGACGAGGAGCCTCTGCAACGTAAAGGCCTCGTTGTGCGTATGGCGCTGTTCTACACCATCGCCGCCGCGGTCTGTGACAGCCTGGCGCTGATCGCCCTGTACCAGATTGTCAACGGTGACGGCGGCTTTGTGATCATGCTGGGCATATTTGGCTTCTGCGGCTTCCTCACCAGCTTTCAGGCGATCAACTACCTGCGCGACCTCAAGTCCCGGCCTTATGCCGTGGAGGGCGAGGTCTTGCGCAAGTGGCACAAGGGCAATCTCCTTCTCTTCTTCTTGCCTTCCTACTACATCCACGTTCAGGGCAAAATATTCACGGTCACTCGCCAAGAATATTCGATGCTGCTGGAGGACGACCTCGTGCGCGTAAAGTGCTACCCCTACTCGCTCACCGTGGAGCTGCTGGAACGCTACCACGAGACGGACAAGAAGTTCGTCCCGGCAGCCAGTGGAACGCTCGTCTAGCAACGAATACAACACTCGTATCCGCGAGCTGCCCTCCTCTGAGCGGCCACGGGAACGCCTGCGTGACCTCGGTGCCCGCTCTCTGACGACGGCCGAGCTCCTGGCGATCATCCTGCGCACCGGCTCGGCAGAGCAGAACGTCGTCAACCTGGCGACGGCGCTGCTGGCGCGCCACAACGGTCTCGCCGGCTTGGCGCGGCTGAGCTTCGCGGAGCTTACCCACGAGAAGGGCCTCGGCGAGGCCAAGGCGGCGGAGCTCCAGGCCGCTTTCGAGCTGGCGCTGCGCCTGCGTGACCTGGAACCGGAGGCGCGGCCCTACGTACGCAACCCCCAGGATGTCTACGGCCTGATCGGCGCCGAGATGGGGATGCTGGACCAGGAGCACCTGCGCGTCGTCTTGCTCAACACTCGCAACCAGGTCATCGCCATGCCGGAGGTCTACCGCGGCAACGTTGGCACCTCGCTTGTGCGCATGTCGGAGGTGATGCGGGAAGCCGTGCGCCAGAACGCACCCTCAATGGTCCTTGTCCACAACCACCCCTCCGGCGACCCCTCGCCCTCGCCGGACGACGTCCTGCTCACGAAGATCGCTATCGAGGCGGGCAAAGTCCTCGACATCGAGGTCATGGACCACATCGTCATCGGCGACCATCGTTGGGCCAGCCTCAAGCAGCTCGGGTTGGCGTTTCCGGCCGGCTAACGTTTCACTTCCCCTCGGGCTGAACCCCGAGGCAGTGAGTTGGCGATGCCTCGGGGTTCAGCCCGAGGTACTGCTTTGACTTCCATCCTTTACCACGCGGCGTATCATGATCTATAGACGCTACGGGGAGGTCAGCCATGCCGAAGGTCACAGGTCTGGGTCACGTCGGGCTTTACGTCCAGGACGTGCCGAAGATGATCGATTTCTACAGCAATTTCCTCGGCCTGGAGGTCACGGACCGCGGCAACGGCGATTGGATCGTCTTCCTCAGCGCCCGGCCCAATGAGGAGCACCACGAGCTCGCCCTCGTCCGCTCAACGGAGCAAAAGACGGACGCCCAGCAAATCTCCTTCACCGTCGCGAGCCTGGCCGACCTCAAGGGCTTCTACGCCAGGATCAAAGAGCGCGGCTACGCCATCGACAGCGTCGTAAATCACGGCATCGCCTTCGGCTGCTACTTCCGCGACCCGGAGGACAACCGCGTCGAGGTCTATTGGCCCACCGGCAAGTCCTACCCACAGCCGCACGCCGACCCCATCGACCTGGAGGCGGACGACGCGGCGCTGATCGACCTTCTCGACAACATGCCGGCCAAGACCAGCGCTGGGGTGGAGGTCTAACGATGGAGACGGCGACCTTCGCCGGCGGCTGCTTCTGGTGCACCGAGGCCGTCTTCCAGCGTCTCAAGGGCGTCGAGTCCGTGATGCCGGGCTACACCGGCGGCGCCATCGCCAACCCCACCTATGACCAGGTCTGCTCCGGCCGCACCGGCCACGCCGAGGCAGTGCAGGTTACCTTCGACCCGGCTGTCATATCCTACGAGACGCTGCTCAACGTCTTCTTCCAGCTGCACGACCCGACGACCCTCAATCGCCAGGGCGCCGACGCCGGCACCCAGTACCGCTCGGCCGTCTTCTACCACGACGAGGCCCAGAAGGAGACCGCCGAGCGCGTCAAGGCCGAGGTCGACGCCTCAGGCCACTACAGCGACAAGCTGGTGACGGAGATCTCGCCCCTGACGGACTTCTACCCGGCGGAGGCTTACCACCAGGACTTCTATCAGCGCAACCAGACCTATCCCTACTGCCAGGTAGTCATCGACCCGAAGATCACGAAGCTCTACAAGACCTTTAGTGAGCTTACCGCCCCCCGGTTTAGGCATTCGTAAAGATTAGCCCCGGCCGGGATCCCACTGCAGGTGTTGGCTGGCTAGATGAGGACGGCCTGCCGCTGGTAGGCCCTGGAGTTGGCCCAGCCGTCCGCCTTCACGCCCTGGATGCCCTCATGACTCAGCAACCAGACCTTGGTGTCGAGGCCGCCGCCGAAACCATGCAGGCCCTTGTCGGTGCCGATGACGCGGTGGCAGGGGATGAGGATGACGATTGGGTTCGCGCCACAGGCGGTGCCGGCCGCGCGGTAGGCGTTGGGCGCCCCCGCTGAGAGCGCGACTTCAGAGTAGGAGGCGGTGTGTCCGAAGGGTATGTCGGCGATGGCCTGCCAGACGCGCTTTTGAAACTCAGTGCCTTCTAGGTCGAGCGGCAGGTCGAAGGTGAGCCGTTCGCCGTCGAAGTAGTCCTCCAGTTGGCGGGCCGTCTCGGCCATCATCGCCTCGGCCGCGGCGACCTCGCCGGCGCTACCCGGCCTGAGGGCTTTCACGAGGCCATCGTGGCGATAGCCTTCGGCGAAAGTAAGCAGCCTGACGCCGCGCTCCGACGTGACGATGAAAAGCGGTCCGATGGGTGTTTCGATCAGCGATTGGGCCATGAAGTCAGCTTTCTATCTGCACTAGGACAAGGTCGGCCGTGGGCAGTCCCACGGCGATCTTGCGCGAGGCGTCTTCCACCAGCGAGACGGTAATCGTTGCGTTCGAAAGGGTTACTTCGTCGACGAAGAGATGTGTACCCGGGACAAGGCTGCTGCGTTGGAGGTAATGCATCAGGTCGGCGTCATCCTCAGCGTGCTCGGCAATGTTGTTGATCAGGACGCGCTGGCCCTCCTTGACCTGGCGCAGCGGGATCACGCCGGGCGGGTTCTGATGCTCCATGCCCGGGATTGGGTTGCCGTGAGGACAGGTCGTTGGGTCGTTGAGCAGCTTGCGGATCTGCCGTTCGATCAGCGGCGAGATCGCGTGCTCTATGCGGTGCGCTTCGTCATGGACATCGGCCCAGTCGAGCTTGAGGATATCTGTGAGCAGCCGCTCGGCCAGCATGTGCCGCCGGATGATCGATTCCGCCTGATCGAGGCCGCGGGGGCTGAGATCGATACGATGGCCCTGCCCCAGGACGATGAGGCCATCACGCTCCATGCGCTTGATCGTCGCCCATGCCGTCGGCGCAGAGACTCCCTTACGCTCCTTGAGGCGGGCGGCAATAACCTCCTCACCCTCGCGGTGCATCGTATAGATCAGTTGGAGATAGTCCTCAACGGTCTCGGTGGGACGCGTGGCTTCCATGGTTAGCTAGATCGTAAGGTCGGCTGCTGAGGAACGCAACCGTAACGTGGACGTTAGGCTCCGGCACGGGCCGGTTGATCTCACAGTCAGGGACTATGTGTGGAGGTATAGGGCCTCGCGAGACGCCCCAAGACGGCACACGTCCGCTGCGTTCGAGTTACGAGCTAGAAGGCGTCGACTGCGTTCTTGAACTCGCCCGGCAGGATGTGCTTGAGCACCGGCAGGAAGTCCAGGAAGACCGGCGCTATGGCGGAGCTATCCACCGCGCGCTCCAAGCCTAGCGAAGGGAAGGTAACCGCCGCGATCAGCGCTACTTCAACGAAGATCGCTCCTTTGAGGATGCCGATAGCCGCACCGCCGATCGAGTCCAATAGGCCCAGCAGGAGCAGCGAGGCAGCCTGCTTCAGGAACAAAGCCAGCAGCTGGCTCGCCAGCACGGTCGCGCCGAAGATCACCCCGAAGGCGATGATCTGCGCCGCTTGCTCGTCTTTGACGGCGACCTGCACATCCTCCGCCAGCTCCATGTAG
The DNA here is from genome assembly GCA_009377745.1 of Dehalococcoidia bacterium. Classification (GTDB taxonomy): domain Bacteria; phylum Chloroflexota; class Dehalococcoidia; order DSTF01; family WHTK01; genus WHTK01. The sequence continues at coordinate 101,679 of WHTK01000010.1, read as the reverse complement.
AGCAGCCCCGCCAGAGCCACGGCGAAGATCGCGCCGGCGATGGTGATTATCTCCCGGATCATCCCGGCATGGAATGCGGAGTAGGTGAACCAGGCAAGGGAGCCGATGATTACGAAATCGATCCAGTTCAAGCGGGCTGACCTCTCAGGCTTTTGGCCATAAGTTGTTATCGACCGTCAACGCAGACGTTACAGGCTTGTTTCAGCCCATCGCGACCCTGCGCCGCCGGTAGCCACCCCGCCTAGGCGGGCGAATTGTAGCACAGGCGCGCATTTTCTATTGCACTTCTGCTGCAAGGTCAGGGAGTTTTGGACTCGTTGTCGAGCGGGCCGATTAGCGGATGAGCTAAGTTCTGGACCGTTTTACATGTTAGGCAGGAGATCAAGGATTGCACGCCAGCTATCGCGATGGCCGCGCCAAGACAGATAGCTTCTTGTCCCCGGGAGGCGCCATCTGAAAACGCCGGCTGAGCGAAACCCGCGGGTCTAGCCGCGCGTCAACGACGACGGCAGCGAGAGGGATGGCTCCGGCTGGCAGGCGCGGCAGAAGCTGGTGATGCGCTGGCCCGCCGTGATCTCGCTGATCGTCGTGCCGCAGCGGGGACAGGGCTGGCCGCCGCGACGGTGTACGCGCAGGTGATCGCGCCATTCCTGGTAGTCGAGATTGTCGGTCATCAGGTCGCCGACGACCTTGCTGGCCCACTCCAGCACCGAGCGCGTCGCCAAGTAGAGGGCACTCTGCTCCTCGTCCGAAAGCTGAGTGCGCTTGCGATAGGGATGGATGCGCGCCTCCCAGAGGATCTCGTCCGAGTAGGCGTTGCCAATCCCGGCAACGAACTTGAGGTTGACCAGAATGCCCTTGATCTGGCCGCTGTGCTTCCGCAGGCGGTCCTTGAAGACCTCTTCCGTCAGCTTCGGGTCCAGCACGTCCGGCCCCATCTCCGCAAACTGTGGCACCTGGTTTAGCGTCTCCGGCGTCACCAGGTAGATGCGGCCCATGAAGCGCTGGTCGGCGTAGCGCAGCTCCTGTCCGTTATCGAGGCCCAGGACGAGGCAGGTGCGGGCAAACTTGCGCGCGTTCGGCTGCGCGTAGGCGAAGCGACCCGTGAGCATCGGGTTGACGACCAGCACGCGGCCGCTGGCCAGGGAGAAGAGGAGGAACTTGCCGTAACGGTGCACCTCGCCGAAGCTGTCGCCGGTCAGGAGACGGACAAACTCCTCGCGTGGTACTCTAATAACGACAGGGATGGGCACATCCACCCTATCGATGGATTGACCGGCTATGCGCCGGTTGAAGAAAGCACGGATCGCTTCCAGGTCAGGCACTTCAGGCACAGTACGACTATTCTAACCCTTCATTTCTGCCGAAAGTCTTTCGTAGCAGCCGCGGGTTACGCGCTGTCTGACGAGGCTTGCTCTAATCCGTCCCTTGTCATTAAGATTCGCAAGGTTTTCCCGGCCTGATCCAAGGAGGTTGCAGCCCATTGGCCTACACAGACAAAGAAATCGCATGTAAAGACTGTGGCAACGGATTTGTTTTCACAGCTGGTGAGCAGGAGTTCTATGCTACCAAGGGCCTCCAGAACGAGCCTGCCCGCTGCCCTCGTTGCCGTACAGCCCGTCGCACCGCGCGCGCTGTCGAGCCCGAGGAGGGCTACGTCCGCTACGGCGTCTTCGCCAGCTTTGGCGGCAAGACCCCGCGCCAGATGCACCCCGCGGCCTGCGCCGAATGCGGCGTCATGACCGAGGTGCCCTTCATCCCGCGTGGAGATAGGCCGGTTTACTGTAGCTCCTGCTACAACAAGGTCCGCGGCGCCACTCCCCACTAGAGTCCCGATTCAGGCGGCACCCTCCGCTGCGCCGTCCGGGGCCGAATCATGGCCGAAGACCCAGAAGCCCTGACTCAGCTCAGCCGATTGCTGGGAGAGCAGCGCTTGGCCGGCGCCTCACCCGAAGCGCTTCGTCCCCTGGTGGAGGAACGCTTCTCTACGCTCGTCGAGGGGTTGGTAGCGGAGACGGCGGCCAGCGATGACGTCATCGACCGCGAATCGGCGCTGTCTTACCTCGAAAGCCGTCTGGAGCGCCTGGAGCCCCTGATCGGCGCCGATCAAGCCTCTCGACTTATGCAGGCGCTTCGGGACAAGATCGATACGTGGTAAAGATCATCGCCCTGGCAGTCATAGCGACGGCCGTCTTGTTGCTGGTCGCCTGTGGGGCTGATAGCGATAGCTCTAACTCTGACAGCGGCCAGTCCGCGGCCACTCGTCCCCCCGCTAGGCCTGCATCCGGGCCCAGCGCTACCGCCGACCCTGCGCGGGGCCGGCCCGGCACCGAGGTCGTGATCAGCGGCGCAGGCTGGATGCCCGGCTCTACGATCACGATTGCCGGCGCGACGGGCGGATCATCCGGCCAGCCCTACGCCAGCGCCACGGCGACAAACGAAGGCTCGTTCACGGCCCGATTCCGCCTCGACCGCGGCCCAGTCGGCGGCGACTTGCCACCCGGTCGCGTCAACCTGGTCGCGGCTTCCGGCTCACTGTTGGTTATGGTGCCGTTCGACGTACTCCCGCCCGCGCCCGGCGGACCGGGAAGTCCCGGCGGCTAGGAGTTCCTTCGACTTTAGCTAAGCTTGGCGGCGTTGGGCGACCGGCGGTCAGCGATTGCCGTTAGTCGGCTCGATGTCCTCGTCCTCGTCTTCGTCGTCCTCATCATCTTCGTCGCCGGTCTCAGAGAAGACGCCGACCTCATGGCCGGCCCAGACCGTAACGATGAAATCGTCGCGCAGCGGCTCCCAGCTCATCACCAGTCGCTCATCGATCTCGCCGATCAGCTCTTCGATGGCATCGTCGTCAAAGTCGGTGGGGACGCAGAGGGTTGCATAGGCAGTGCTGGCGGCGTAGTGCAGATCGACGCGGCCGATCTCGTCGCCGTTGACCTCAATGACGAACGCCTCTGACTGGGGCGTCCGGGTCTCACGCTCGAAGTTGTAAGTAGCCATGCATCGTCTCCAGCACTACGCGGTTGGGCCGCAACTAAACGCTAACTTTCACGCTGACAGACTACGTTGGGCCTGCTGCGGTTCTTAGAGGACTCCGGACTGAGGTCAGCGCCGCTTAGCCCGCCGAAACCAGCAAGGCTTTCGCCATTGTAAGGCATCACCATGCCTAAGCCCGAAGACGGGCGCAGATAGTTACGGGCGCGTGTGGCCGTCGCCCTGGACGATCCACTTGTAGGTCGTGATCTCGCGCAGCCCGGTGGGGCCGCGGGCGATCGTCTTCTGGGTCGAGTCGATGATCTCTGCCCCAAGGCCGAACTGCGCTCCATCCGTGAACTGCGTCGAAGCGTTCACATAGACGACCGCAGTATCGACCTCGTCCATGAAGCGCCGGGCGGCAGAGAAGTCCTCCGTGATGATCGCGTCCGAGTGTCCGGTACCATACTCGGCGATATGCTCCAGCGCCTCGTCCAGCGAATCGACGACCCGCACCGCGGCCACCGGCGCCAGGAACTCCTGCCCGAAGTCCTCCGGTGTAGCGCCCCGGGCGAAGGAGCCATCTGCCTGTCGCAGCAGCGTCGCCAGCGTCCGCTCGTCACCGCGTAGCTCGACGCCCGCCTCATGCCAGGACTTCGAGATGCGCGGCAGGAAGTCCTCCGCCACGGACGAGTGCACCAGCAGCGTGTCCAGCGCGTTACAGATCGACCAGTTGCGCGTCTTGGCGTTAACGGCAATCGCCAGCGCCTTATCGAGGTCAGCCGACGCATCAACGTAGGTGTGGCAGACGCCGACGCCGCCCGTGAGCACCGGCATGCGCGCGTTCTCCGCCACGAAGCGGATCAGCTCCGCCCCGCCGCGCGGCACCACGATGTCGATGTACTGGCGCAGCGTCAGCAGCTCGGCGACCAGCGCCCGGTCTGTGCTCTCGATTAGCTGCAGCGCGCCCTCGGGCACGCCGGCCTCGGTCTCGGCCTCGCGGGCGATGCGCGCCAGCACAGTGTTGGAGCGGATGGCCTCGCTGCCGCCGCGCAGGACGCAGGCGTTGCCGGACTTGAGACAAAGAGAGGCGATATCGACGGTAACGTTGGGCCGGCTCTCGAAGATTGCCGCCAGGACGCCGAGGGGCACGCGCCTCCGGCTGATGTCGAGGCCATTCGGCAGCCGCTGGCCGTCGATTACCTCGCCGATCGGGTCGGGCAGCTTCGCGACAGTGCGTACGTCGGCGGCGATGCCGGCGATCTTCTCCGGCGTCAGACGCAGGCGGTTGAGCGGCGCATCGGCGAGGCCGTTATCCCGCGCCCGCTCGACGTCGATGGCGTTCTCGGCCAGGATCTCCTGCTGCCGCGCCATCAGCGCCTCGGCGATACCTTCGAGGGCCAGGTTTTTCACGCTGGTCGAAAGACCGGCTAGCTTGCGCGACGCCGACTTCGCGGCCTGAGCCTGAGCTAGAAGCGTCTCGTTCATCCGGCTACGCCGCGATCGTCACGGTCACCACGACGGTCTGTTCTTCCGGCAACGCATCGCCGTGCTTCTTGAGCGATTCCGCGTAGCCCTCGATAGCGTCCTTGGTCATCTCGACAGCCTCGTCCAAGGTTTCGCCCTGAGAACCGCAGCCGGGCAGAGCCGGCACCTCGGTCCAGAAACCGCCGGTCTCGTCCGGATGCACAATAAGTGACAGGGACATTAGGGCAGTACACCAAACGAAGAATTCATCGAAAGATGCCGGCGTTGGCCAATCTTGCCAGATAGAGTCCACTCTTCTAGCTCCCAGATGGTTACATGATAGACGCCAGGAGCCGTGGTGCTTGCTCCCGGAAAGTCTTCTGGGTACGAAAAAACAATCTGATCTCCATCTCTCCACTCAGAACGGTGAATGTCATAGGTAGGACTTACCACCTCACATTGATAAGAGCCGCTCCATGGCGAATCGATGTACGTAAGTTTCAGTCTCAATGTCTTACCTCGCTTAATAAACCGCTCCTTTGGTTCATGGCTGAGGCTTAGCGAGAAGTCATCAGGCTCATCCAGATAGTCGGTATCGTCTGAGTTTGATACTGGCAGACGTCTTTGAATAGAAATGACTGTGCTCCAGACCATCAAGCCGATCCGTTCTCCCTGCTGCGTCTGCAATTGGTATAGCCGCAAGCTAATACATACGGCAGCAACGGCAACAACCACCGTGGCGACGATCCCCACAATGCCAAGGATGTCCGACGTGGCTAGGCTGAGAATCTCCATCGAAGGCGGCATTACCACTATCTAAACCAGCACAAGGTTATCGCGGTGGACGGCCTCGGCTCCATAATCGTGGCCCAGGATCTCACTGATCTGGGCCGACTTCGCCCCCCGCAGCGCCAGCATCTCCTCCGAGCTGTAGTTGCTGATGCCGCAGGCGATCCGCGTCTCCGTCGTGGCGATGGCAATCGTCTCGCCCCGCTCGAAGATGCCGCGCACTTCTTTGACGCCGGCAGGCAGCAGGCTCGTTTTGCGCTCCCGCATAGCCTTCGCGGCGCCCTCATCCACGATGACACTGCCCCGGATTGAGAGGCCGGCGAGGATCCAGCGCTTGCGGCTCTCGAGACGGTCGGCGGCGGCAGGGAAGAACGTACCCGCCGGTTCGCCCTGCACGAGCCGTCCCAGTATCCCCGGCTCAAGCCCGCTGGCCACGATGACATCAGTACCGGCCGCTGTCGCCAGCCGCGCTGCCTGCAGCTTGGTGATCATGCCACCGGTGCCGCCACCCTCTCTGCCGCCGGCGTAGGCCTCCACCGTCGCGTCAATGCGCTCGACGCGCTGCACCAGCGTCGCCGTCGGGTCCTGAGCGGGGTCGGCCGTATAGAGGCCCTCGCGCGTCATCAGGATCACCAGCAGGTCGGCGTCGACCAGGTTGGCAGTCAGCGCCGCCAGCGTGTCGTTCTCACCGATGCGGCTTTCGGCCAGCTCTTCCACTGCTACAGCGTCGTTCTCGTTGACGATGGGCACCACGTTGTACTCGAGCAGCGCCAGCAGCGTATTGCGGGCATTGAGGTACCCTAGCCGGTCTGAGAGATCACGGCGCGTCAGCAGCGCCTGAGCGACCACCACGCCATGCTCGGCGAAGAGCTGGTCATAGGCCTGCATCAGCTGCCCCTGGCCGACGGAGGCCAGCACCTGACGGAAGGGGATATCGCGACGCGGCCGGCTAACCCCCAGGCGAGCCCGCCCAGCAGCGACCGCGCCTGACGTCACGACGATGACCTGGACGCCATCGCGCTGCAGCTGGGCCACCTGATCTACCAGCGACTTGATCAGGGCCAGGTCGAGCTGGTCCTTGCCGTTGGTCAGCAGGTTAGTGCCGAACTTGGCGATGATGCGGCGATAGCGTCGTTTCAGCTTCAGGCCCTCGTTTTCGAGATTATAGCCTTGCAGCCTTCAGGGCATCGTTCGGCTGGACCCATAGCCGTGAGCCGAAGCGTTACTGTCATCCGGCTCGGTGTGAATCGTCACCACGCTGGCCGGCCACGTCGCCCGGAGACGCGCCTCGATGCGGTCTGTGATCAGATGGGCCTCGGCCATGGTCATTGACGGCGGCAGGTCGAGATGGAAGTCGATGTGACGGCTCTGCCCGGACCGCCGCGTCCTCAGGTCGTGGAATCCGGCGATGGCGTCGCCTTCAATGCGTATGGCCGCCTCGATTTGCTCGACTTCGTCCGGCGTCAGACCAGCGTCCATCACGTCGCCGGCCGCCGACCAGAGGATGTTCGCGGCCGTCCAAAGCAGGTACAGGCCCAGCGCGAAGGCCAGCAGCGCGTCGAAAATAACCTCGTCCGTAAGCGCCACAAGCCCGAGCCCGGCGAACACGGCGCCCGCCTGGACAATGTTGGTCACCAGGTGACGCGCGTCGGCGGCGATGGCCGGCGAGCCCGTCATCTTCGCCACGCTGCGAGCATATTGCGCCACCCCCAGGTTGACCAGCGCGGCCACGAGCATTACTGTCAACCCCAGGCTGGTGCCGATATCGGCCGGTGGGTCCAGCAGGCGCCGCACAGAGCTGAAGAGGATGAACACACCGCCGCTGGCGATCAGCAGCGCCTGCGCCGACGCTGCCAGCGTCTCGATGCGGCCGTGGCCGTAGGGATGGCGCGGGTCCGCCGGCATGGCGCCGATGCGTACGCTGGCATAGACGATGCCGGAGGCGATCACGTCAGTGGCGCTGTCTATGCCGTCTGAGAGCACCGCGACGCTGTCCGTGATCAGCCCGGCCGTGATCTTCACGACCATCAGCACGACGTTCGCAGCCAACGACAAGACCGCCGCGCGCGAGGCGAGATCGGCCGGGATGAGACCGCGCATCAGGGCGAGACGCTGGAGGTGGCAGATGCATCCAGGCTGCTCGCCACCTCGCCCTTGCGACGCAATGCCCGGCTGACGAAGGGCAGCGCGATCAGCCCGACGATGACGCCGAACCAGAGCGTACAGAAGCGGATGGCAAGCGCCCCCACTGCCGCCTCGCTCTTCGGCAGGTCAAGCAGCACCTGAGAAAGGCCGGTGATGCCGCCTTCGGCAACGCCGAGGCCGCCCGGCGTCAGGAGCAGGGCGCTGGCCAGGGTCGCCGCCGGCATGATGAAGGACGCCTTGAGCAGCAGATCGGCGCCGCCCTCCACGCCGAGGCCCAGCAGCACGACGTAAAAGCCCAGGACCTCGAAGCCCCAAGAGACGACGCTCAGCAGAGTCATCGAGCCCAGCGCCAGCGGCGAGAGCAGGGCGTAGCTGCTGCCGTAGAACTCCTCCGCCTGGCGCGCGAAGCGCGAGGCCACCGGCAGCCCCTGTAGCCGCCGCAGCAGCCAGTAAGCCAGTGGCTGCTGCCGGATCACGCCGAACATCAGCGCCCCGCCGGCAATGATCACCACGAAGGCCGGCCAGGCGTCACGGAAGACGATCAGGCCGGCGGCGCCGAGGATTACCAGCCCCAGACTGTCCGTCAGCCGCTCAGCGATGACGATGGGGGCGGAGCGGCTCATCGGTGTGCCGTGCAACTCGCGCAGGAGATAGCACTTCAGCCACTCGCCCACCTTGCCCGGCGTTACCACCATCCCCAGCCCGGCGAAGTAGATCAGCGCGCTCTGCCGCGTCTCCAGCCCCTCGACGCCGATGACCCGCAGGTAGAACTGCCACTTGAGAAACCGCAGCGCGTAATTGACCGACACCAACCCCAGCACGATGGGCAGATAGCCCCACCGGAACGACCCTAACCCATCGATTACGGCGCTGAAGTCCGCGTAGGCGCTCAGCCCCACGAAGACGGCCACGCCCAGGAGCAGCGAGATCAGCAGACGTCCGCGCAGCTTGTCGAGGGTCACGCTAGGCATTGTAGCGAGTCTGCCTCGGTTGTGATTCTTTGAGAATCTGATTATCATAGGCAGATGGAAACCAAGATCACTGCCACGGAGTTGGCGCGCAACCTCTCGGACATCCTCAACCGCGTGCGCTACCGTGGCGAGCGCTTCGTCGTCGAGCGCAATGGGGAGGTCGTCGCCACTCTGGAGCCGCCACCAACTAAAGGTATAACCTGGCGCGAATTCCTTGAGCGCTGGCCCACCTTGCCCAAGCCGGATCCTGATTTCTGGGACGACGTCGAAGAGGCACATCGAATCATGAATCAACCGCCGGCTTTGCCCCCGTCATGGGAATCCTGATCGATACGTCTGTCCTGATCGGTCTTGAGCGTCGAGGCGCGAGTCTCGATGTCCTCAACGAAATCGGCGACGAGTTAGCTATATCGGCAGTCAGCCTTTCGGAGTTGCTCTTTGGCCTTCATCGCGCCAGGACTATAGAACAGCGACAGCAAAGGCAGGAGTTCATCGATACCGCTTTGGAGGTCCTTCCTCTCCTTCCCGTCGATCGCGTAGTTGCCGAAGTCCATGCGCGAATATGGTCGGATCTGACTGCGGCTGGCCAACTGATCGGGACTCATGACTTCTTCATCGCCGCAACCGCCATCGCCTACGACTACGCGCTGCTCACCCACAACGCCCGCGAGTTTGCCCGCATCCCGGCCTTCAGGTCCGCCAACCCGGCTGGTAACCCGCTATACTGCGCCGCGTGTCCGACCTCGACCTCATCGCCCTCGCCTGCGAAACCAACGCCGCCTACCTCGCCCTCGGCAACGAGCGCTTCGAGGCGCACGGCGCCACCTTCATCCGCAACCGCAGCACGCCCCACCGCCACGACGCCAACGGCGTCTGCCTCATCCGCACTGATAACGCGGCCGTCTTCGATGCCCTCTTGGGCCGGGTCGATGTGGAGTACGCCGGCTATACGCACCGCCGCTACGATATCGACCCGCTGACCCCTCCCCTGGTCGCAGCCCGCCTTACCATGCTCGAGGGCTACAAGCCCAGCGACCTCCTCGTTCAGCTCCTCGAAGGCGACCTCCAGGCCACGCCGCCGCCCTGCGACATCCGCCAGGTCATCACGGAGGACGATTGGGCTGCCTATCGCCGCCTGGACGAGCTCTGGTGGCGCGAGTCCAGCACAGACCCCTACGACCCCGAGCTTCACGGCGAGCTATCGCGATCCTTCCGGGCCAAGCAACCCCATGTCTACAGCTGGCTAGTCTGGGTGGACGGCGGCGCGCGGGCCTTCCTCTCCTCCTGGCCCGGCGAGAACGGCATCGGCATGGTTGAGGACCTCTACACCGAACCGGAGTACCGCCATCGTGGCCTCGCTACGGCGCTTCTCGCCCGCTGCGTCGACGACGCCCGTGAGCGCGGCGTCGGCCCCATCCTGATCAACGCCAGCCCGTCCGATACGCCGAAGCTGATGTACGCCGCGCTCGGCTTCCGGCCCCTCTACCTCAGCCGCAGCTATACCCGCGTGCTGAACGCAAAGTAGTACGATCGAGCAGTGACTGAGCTGATCATTGGCGGCGGCATCATCGTTGGCGGGAGCATATTTCTCGTGCTGATCGCTGATCTGCTTCACCTGCGCGAAGCCAAACGCAACCCTGATGCCGAGCGCTATCTGGCTGATCACCCCAGCAGCGACCCATCCCTCGACGTCACCGGCCAATCCAAATAGCGCATCCCTAGTCTGTAACCACCACGCGGCCGGTCATACCGCCATGCAGGGTGCAGCGGTAGTCATAAGCGCCTGGCTGATCGAAGGCCTGCCGGAATGTGCCAGACTCCTGATTCGGTGAAGCCCAGCCATCGCCGGTCACGTTGTGCAGGCGGTCCTCGGCCCAGCTCCACGTAACCGTGGCCCCTGCACTGACTTGGATCACGCGGGCGTCGAACTTGTTATCTTTGAGTTGCACCGCCTCCGTCCGCTCCACCGCCGCGGCATCCAACGACCCACTTCCACAGGCTGCACCCAACAGCAGCGTCACGCCACCGATCACGATCAATAGGACCCTTCTCATCCCGACCTCCTGGAATCTGATTCGCCGGACGATTTCGCCCGTCCGAGATCCAGGCTGAGGCTTGATGGGTTAGAGCCGCCTCTGACTTTGGGTGGATCGAGGGTGGAGAGAAGTTAGACGGAGCTCAGATGAGTTGCAGCGCTCGCGCGCGGGCGATTGCCTGAGTGCGCGTCCGCGTCCCTAGTTTGCGGTTGATGTTGTTCGTGTGCGTCTTCACGGTGCCTACCGTAATCGAAAGGCGCTGGGCGATCTCCTTGTTCGAGTCGCCATGGGCGATGAGCGCCAGCACTTCCAACTCACGGGCGCTGATCAGCTCGACCGGCGCCTCGACTGACGCGGCAGTCTCTGGAGGCGAGCCGGTTATGGGGACTGCCGAGCCGCTATGGCCCGGCTTCATCCATCCCCGGAAGAGGTAGATGAAGAACGCCACCGGCAGCAGCCCGCCGGCCACGACAACCAGGCTGAGCACAACGGACTCGCTGCCGGAATAGCGGTCCGGCACCGCGAAGACCGCGACCGCCAGCACCTGGACGACCCAGAACGTGAACGCAAGGCCCACCAGACCGCGGACGATGATCGATGTAAGGCTCATGATCGGGCTAGGGATCATGATACGAGGCAGGCGCTGACGCCACTCGAAGAGCGCTAATCGACGCGGCTGGCGACAAAGAAAATGCGCGTAAAGGGATAGACCGTCCCGTGGGCCTGCGACGGGTAGACCTCGCGCAGGCGGTGGGCGTACTCGGCCAGGTAGGCGGCGCGCTCGGCCTCATCGAGCCGGTTGAGGATCGGCTGTAGCGACGTGCCCTTGACCCACTCGACCACCGGGTCATCGCCCTGCAGCAGAAAGTGATATGTCGTCTGCCAGGCGTCGACGCTGAAGCCCATCTCCAGCAGCAGGTTGCCGTACCACTCCAGCTCCTTGACCTGCAGCTGCCTCCAGTCGGCCAGCTTCGGCGCCCAGGGGCCGGAGCGGGCGACTTCCTCCATGATCAGGTGCGAAGGCTGCTGGAAGCTGGATGGCATCTGACAGGCCAAGACGCCGCCGGACTTGATCAAACCCGCCAGGCGCGGGAACAGCGTTTCGTGGCCGTCCACCCATTGCAGCGCCGCGTTGGTGAAGATCAGGTCCGTTGGTTTGTCATACGCCAGGATGTCGCCCTCGACCAGGTCAAAGCGACCGGGGATCGCGTGCTTGGCGCCGGCAGCCAGCATCTGCGGTGAGTTATCGAGCCCGATGACGTGCGCCTGCGGCCAGCGCTCCGCCAGCGACCGCGTCAGCACGCCGGCGCCGCAGCCGAGGTCGATGATCTCGCGAAACGGCCGCTCCGGCACCCGCTCGAGCAGGCTGAAGAAGGGCCGCGAGCGTTCATCGGCGAAGACGGCGTACTGGTTCGGGTCGCGCACTAGCGCTTGCGCGCGATGACGGCCTGCGCCTCGCGCACGATGTCGGCCGGGCTGAGGCCATACTTCTCGACCAGCTCATCCCATTTGCCCGACTCGGCGTAGGACCGCATGCCGACGAAGCCCATCGGCACGGGCGCGACGCCTGCCAGATGCTGCGCCACCAGCGCGCCGAGGCCGGTGTGGACGAGGTGCTCCTCAGCCGTGACGATGGCGCCGGTCTCACGCGCGGCAGCCTCAATCGCCACCGTATCCAGAGGACGCCAGGTCGAGAGGTTGAGCACACGCGCGTCGATGCCCAGAGCCGCCAGCGTTTCGGCCGCGGCCAGCGCCTGCGACACCATGATCCCGGTGGCGATGATCGTCAGGTCATGGCCGGGACGCACCAGGTCGGCCTTCCCCAGCTCGAATTCGTGGTCCGGCTCGTAGATTACGGGGATCTTGGGACGGCCGGCGCGGATGTAGAACGGCCCTGGAGTCTGCGCGGCGACTTCAATCGCCGAGGCGGCCTCGACAACATCGGCCGGCACTACGATGTGAAAGTTGAGCAGCGAGCACATCAACCCCAGGTCTTCGATTGCCTGGGCGGAGATGCCGTCCTCGCCCGTGGTGATGCCGCCATGGCTGGCGAAAAGCTTAACGTTGAGGTTGGGCTGGGAGACGCTGACCCTCAACTGGTCATAGCAGCGTCCCGGCATGAAGACAGCGAAGGTGCTGGCAAAGGCGATCTTTCCGGCCGCTGCCAGGCCCGCCGCGATGCCGATCATGTTCTGCTCCGCCGGTCCCAAGGTGAAGAAGCGCTCCGGGAACTTGTCGCCGAAGAGCCGAGCCGTGGTGGAGATGCCGAGGTCGCCGTCGACGACAGCGATATCTAGTCCCTGCTCCCGCAGCTTGATCAGCGTTGGCCCCAGGGCCTCTCTCGTAGCAGCTGCTGCCGCAACGGTAGTCATGAAGGGCAACTCGTCGATTCTGATGCCTCGGGGTTCAGCCCGAGGTACTGCAAGCACGTCATGCGCCGATCTCCGCCAGCGCCCGCTCGCGCTCGTCCGCGTTCGGGGCCTTGCCGTGCCAGGCTGCCGTGTTCTGCATGAAGGAGACGCCCTTGCCCTTGATCGTCGCGGCGATGACCATGCTCGGCTTGCCCGTGACGCCGCGGCTGCGCTCGATCGCCTCGATGACCGCCTGCTGGTCGTGGCCGTCGATTTCCTGCACGTCCCAGCCGAAGGCGCGCCACTTATCGGCCAGCGGCTCCTGGCGCATGATGTCTTTGACGTAGCCGTCGTTCTGGACGCCGTTGCGGTCGACAATAGCGGTCAGATTGCCGAGGCCGTAGTGCGCCGCCGCCATCGCCGCTTCCCAGACCTGGCCCTCGTCCTGCTCGCCGTCACCGAGGAGGCAGTAAGCGCGATAATCGCGGCCGTCCAGCCGTGCCGCCAGACAATGCCCAGTCGAGAAGGAAAGCCCTTGCCCCAGCGAGCCGCCGGACATCTCGACGCCGGGGACGCTATTCATTTTGCTGTGGCCCTGCAGGCGGCTGTTGAGCCGCCGGAAGGTCAGCAGCTCTTCGTCCGCCAGGTAGCCACACTCGGCCAAGAAGGCATAGAGCACCGGCACGCAGTGAGCCTTGCTGAGGATAAAGCGGTCGCGGTCCGGCCACTGCGGGTTAGCGGGGTCGTGGCGCATGACCCGCAGAAACAGCGCTGCCAATATCTCTACGGACGAGAGCGAGCCGCCGGGATGGCCGCTCTGCCCCGCGTAGATCATCTCGATGATATTGCGCCGCGCTCGCTTCGTCGCGGCGGCGATCTCGTCGTCAGAGTAGGGCTGGAAAACGCTCAGTGCAGTGCCTTTGGACTAGACTTTGCCTGCCAGCCGGGCGGGATCAGCGGGTAGCCTCACGATTATAGGCAGCCGAGGTTTACAGGAGCAACGGCGAGGCTTACTTCTCCGCTCATCCTGAGGCACTCGAAGGATGAGCCACAGGTCCTGTAGCGAATCCACGCCCTGCCCGACTGCCAGATTGCCCGACTGCCTATCGGCGGGGTGGTGCTGAGTGGCCCAATCGATAGCTTTTCTCTAGGGACGTATTCGCGCAGACTAAGATATCGAGTGTCTCAACCCCGCGACAGAAAGGGAACAGCAATGGCTATTTCGATCACCTTCCGGCCGACGGCCTTCAGCCTCGACCAGTACAACGAGACCATCAAGCAGCTCGATGGCGCCGGCATGGGCAAGCCCGCCGGCCGGCTCCTTCACGTCTGCTCCGGCGCCGGCGAAAAGGTCACCGTCTTCGACGTCTGGGAATCGCAGGAGGCGTTCGAGGAGTTCAGCCAGTACCTCATGCCCATCCTCGACATGATGGAAGTGGACCCCGGCATCCCGGCCATCGCCCCCGTCAACAACATCCTCCAGTAGCAGACTCTGTGTCATGCCGGATGTCTGGTTGATCAGCGGTATCCCAGGCGCCGGCAAGACGACGGCGGCTCGTCTGCTGGCGGGCCGTTTCCAGCGCGGCGTCCACATCGAAGGCGACCGGCTGCAGGAGCTGATTATCGCCGGCGCCGTCTGGCCGCACGAGGAGCCGGGGCGAGAAGCCGGACGACAGATACGGCTCAATATCCGCAACCAATGTCTTCTCGCCCGCTCCTATGCCGACGCCGGCTTCGACGCCGTCATCGACTACGTGATCGCAAACCGCGGCGTGCTTCAGGACTTTCTGCGCCAGCTCACGGGCCTCAGCGTCTACCTCGTCGTCCTCTCGCCCGGCCGTAGCGTCGCAATTGAACGCGATCTTGATCGCGATAAGAGCAGGCGGCATCGCGAGGCCCTTGGCGTCGGCATCGCCGAGTACTGGGCTCATCTTGAGGACGACATGAAGGCCGATCTGGGAGGCAGTGGCTTCTGGGTCGGCAACGCCAAACTCACGCCGGATCAGACCGTCGACGTCATCCTCGCTAACCGCGCCCGCGCCCATTTAGCAACGTAGCTAGCGCCCGTCCATCGACAGCTCAGGATGCCAGGCGAAAGCATCTCTATAGCATCCTGAGTCTGTCGATGGACACGTGCTCTCACGCTGGCAATCCGGCACCGAAATTAGACTACGAGAGGTCTAAAGGTTGCCACGCCTTGTCTATCGGCAATGGCTCGCAACGACAAGGACTAGGCAGGCAGGCCTGCGCCCACGTCAGCTACCTCAACGTCGCGGATCTCCATCTTGGCGACGTTGGAGCCCAGCGTTGCCGCCATCGCCGCGCGCAACGGCGACTCGTTGAGTAGCTTCTGCTTTGCCTCGCGGTCGGCCTCGTCGTCGTAGGTGCGCACCCAGATGAACTCGTTCTGGGGCCGGTTCACGAACGTCGAAGCAATGTTGACGCCGACGCTCTTGTGCCACGGCACCACGGCCTCCTGGAAGTGCGTCAGGAAGGCGTCCATCTCGCCCTTATTGATCGTGTAGAGCCGGATTTGCGCGATCATCTTTTCTCCTCAGCTAGTCCCGAAAACAACTCGGAGTCTAACATCCGATAGCGGACTCTCGAACACGGCATGCCCGTACGCCCGTACGCCCGTATGCCCGTATGCCCGTATGCCCGTATGCCCCGTATGCCCGTATGCCCCGTATGCCCCGTATGCCCCGTATGCCCCGTATGCCCCGTATGCCCCGTATGCCCCGTATGCCCGTAATTCAGACGTTGAACAGGACGTTGATCACGTCGCCCTCACGCACCTCGTAGGTCTTGCCCTCAAGACGCTGGTTGCCCCGACGCTTCGCCTCCGCGTGCGAGCCCGCTTCCAGGAAGTCGGCGCTATCGATTACCTCGGCGCGGATGAAGCCCCGCTCGATGTCGGAGTGGATGCGCCCCGCCGCCTTGACCGCGGGCGTCCCCGCCGACACCGACCAGGCGTGCGTGTCCTGCGGCCCGACCGTGTAGAACGTGATCAACCCCAGCAGCGAGACCGTCTCCTGGAGCAGTCGCTCCGCCGCCGCCTGCTCTGGCAAGCCCAGTTCGCGCCGGAACTCCGCCGCCTCGTCTGCTGGCAGCTCGGCCACGTCCGCCTCCGCCTTGGCCGCGATGGCGATGACGTCCGCGTCCGGCCCGGCGTGCTTCTCTCGCGCCGCCGCCTCGATCTCCGCCGTGCGCGGCGCATCCGCCTCGTCGATGTTCAGCACATTGAGTAAGGGCTTGCCCGTCAGCAGATTGAAGCCACTGAGCAGAGTCTTCTCCTCTGCCGTCAGCCCCAGCGACCGCACGGGCTTCTCCGCCTCCAGCGCTTCTTTCAGCCGCCGCTGCAGCGCCAGCTCCCGGTCGAGCGGCCCTCTCGCCCCCGCGGCCAGCGACCGCGCTTCGACCTGAATACGCTCGGTCCGCCGCTCTACCACGGCGAGGTCGGCGAAAATCAGCTCCAGCTCCAGCGCCGCGATGTCGCGGTCCGGGTCGATGCTCTCCAGCGGATGCGGGATCGACTCTTCGCTGAAGGAGCGCACGACGTGCACCAGCAGGTCGGCCGTCGAGAGCGTGCCCAGCAGCTGCGGCGGCGGACCCTTTCTGCCGACGCTGAAGCCCGGGAAGTCCATCAGACGCAGCTCCAGGTAGGTGGTCTTGCGGGCGCTGACCGCCGCCGCCAGCCTGTCCAGGCGCTCGTCCGGCACCTTGACCACCGCCATCGCCGTCTCGGTCGGCGAGGTGTGGCCGCCGGGCAGGTGTCCGGCAGCCAGTGCGTGTAGCAGCGTCGTCTTGCCGGAAGCAGCGAGTCCTATCAGGGCGATATCCATGCGTCGATTCTAACCTGAGGCGTCCTAAAGGGCTGCTGCCGTGGACGAAGTTAAAGCCGCGCCCCTACGTTCAGGGCCACGGCCTCTGCCGGCGCGAGCGCCTGACCGAAGAGACATACATCAAGCAGCGGACAGACGCCGCACTTCGGACGCACCCGGCAGAGCTCCTTGCAGTGGATGACGATCGCGGCGTGGTGCTGTCGCCGATAGACCGCGTCCGGCGGCAGATGCTCGTCCAGCCAGGCGCGCCAGTCGTTGTAGCGGTCCCGCACCGGCCCGACGCCCAGCCTTCGTAGCAGCCGCGCGGTGTACGCGTCGTGCACGATGGCCGGGGCGCGAGCGCCGTAGAGCAGGATCACGTCCGCCGTCTCCGGCCCGATGCCGGGCGTCGACAGCAGCAGCGCCCGCAGCTCGTCCGCCGGCATCGCAAACAACGCTTCGAAGCCGCCCGCCTGCCGCACCAGCGCCGCGAAGACCTGCAAACGTCTCGCCTTGGTCAACGGCGTGCCGACCGGCCGGATCAGCAGCGCCAGCTTCTCCTCTTCCAGCGCCTCGATGACACCAAGCGACATCGCCCCGGCTGCCCTGAGGTTCGCCAACGCCTTCTCGACGTTTACCCAGGACGTGTGCTGCACCAGGATGGCGCCGAGGCAGATATCGAGCGACGGCGTGGCCTCGCGCCAGTGCCAGCGGTCGATCTCGTAGTAGGCGGCCAGGCGCTCGTGCGCGTCCAGCAGCAGTCTCTGCTCCGCGTTCACGGCGCGCTCGAGGTCTCGCGGGTCCAGGACGGCTGTGTGGCCCCTTCAGGCGCATCGTAGGACGTCAGGTAGGGTTTAATGTCGAGCACCGGGCTGCCGTTCACCGCGTCCAGGCCCAGGACCCGCAGCACGCCCTGACGCCGGTGCACGATGGGCACCACCGAGACGCCGATCGGGTTGGGCCGGCGCTGGCTGCGAGTCGCCAGGATGCCCCGCTCCTCCGGTTCGTTACCGACCCTGATACGCAGGGCTTGCTCGGACTCCGGTACCTTATCGATGTGGAACACCACAATGACGTGAGAAAAGCCGTCGAGGCCGTCCAGCGCACCCTCCAGGTCGTCGCGCAGGAAGATGTCGGAGCGGACATCCTCCCAGCCGTGGGGCCGCGGCTCCTTGACCCGGTTACGCACGACACCAATTGGCTTGAAGACGGCGGGATCGCGCGGGATCAAAGGCTTGCCACCCCCCAGCAGCGTTTTCAGCGAATCCAACACCCTCATGCGGGCATGATAGCGTCCGGCCGATTATTTCTATGAGCAGGTCTTGGCCTGCCTGAGGGACAGCATGTTCAAGAAGATGGCCTCGATTACGGAACGGCTCCTCTTTCGCCTGGCGCTGGGTAAGAATGCCGCCGCGTCCACCGGCGCCCTGCTCTACGATTCTCTCGTAGAAATCGGCTCACGGGTTGATGCGCACCCCGCCGCCCGATCGGCCTATGTTTGCCTGCTCTTTGTCGCCTGGCTTTCGCTCGTCGTTGTCTCTTTCACCTTCATGCTGGCTTCCGCGGTATTCGGCGATCTGATAGTCGGCTCAACTGGCGGCCATATCGGCTCCGAAATTGGTCTCATAGTCTGCATCTACTGCGCCGCCGGGACCCTGATCATGCTCTGCTATCTCTATCTGATCAGGCTCGCCCGCCTGGCTTCCGATGCCGGCCGCGCCGCCCGCCTGATCCGTATTGCGCGACCCCGCTTCGGCATTGTCACCGCAATGCAGGCGGCGCTCCTTGGCGGCGTGGTCTTTCTGGCATTTTAGGCCTGCTTACCAGACCAAAGTTTTCGGCAACTCTTTCGGCCTTGATCGCTGGCAATTTTACGTAAAACTATGCTAAAATAGGACGTGCCCTCGGCATTCAATCCCCGCCACTCGTCCCACTTTTCTTTGGGGACGTACGCCCTATCCAGAAAGGTTAGAAAAGCGTCCCCGTCTCCTCGCTGAGGGACCGGATAGCTTCCCCCATGGCAGCAAGAGCCGAAGATCAATACACAGCCCGTGACATCCAGGTCCTCGAAGGCCTGGAGGCCGTGCGCCGCCGCCCCGGTATGTACATCGGCGGCACGGATCAGCGCGGCCTCCATCACCTCCTGATCGAGATCGTCAACAACAGCGTTGATGAGGCGATGGCGGGCCGCTGTGACCACGTCTGGGTGCACATTGCCAAGGACAGCCGCGTCACGGTGCGCGATAACGGCTGGGGCATTCCCATTGACACGCACGCCGGCACCGGCAAGTCCGCCCTGGAGACAGTCATGACCGTGCTGCACGCGGGCGGTAAGTTCGGCGGCGG
The DNA here is from genome assembly GCA_009377745.1 of Dehalococcoidia bacterium. Lineage (GTDB taxonomy): Bacteria > Chloroflexota > Dehalococcoidia > DSTF01 > WHTK01 > WHTK01. Next base: position 82,783 of record WHTK01000010.1, on the reverse strand, counting down.
GGCCTACAAGGTCTCCGGTGGCCTCCACGGCGTCGGCGCGTCCGTCGTCAACGGACTATCCGAGGACATGTGGGTCGAAGTGCGCCGCGGCAGCAAGATTTACCGCCAGGAGTATGAGCGCGGTCTGCCGACAACAGAGGTCCGCGCCGTCAAGCAGTCCCTTTACGCCGGCATCGACACCGGCGACAAGGCCGCGACCGGCACCACGAGCTCCTTCCTCTTCGATCACGAGATCTTCAAGGAAGTCGATTTCGACTCCTCTATCTTGCTGCAGCACCTGCGGGAGTACGCCTATCTAACCAAGGGCATCTGGATCTCCTTCATCGATGAGCGAAGCGACATCGACGTCACCTACTACTTCGAGGGCGGCATTCAGAGCTTCGTTCGACACCTCAACAAGGACCGCGAAGTCCTCTTTAGCCGCCCGATCTACGTCGAGCGTCTGGGCGAGGTCAGCGTCGAGTGCGCCCTCCAGTACAACTCGACCTTCAACGAGGCCACCTTCAGCTTCGTCAACTGCATCAACACCATCGACGGCGGCAGCCATATGACCGGCTTCCGCACCGCCCTCACGCGCGTCCTCAACGACTACGCGCGCAAGAACAAGCTCCTCAAGGACGATGAAGCCAATCTCACCGGCGAGGATGTCCGCGAGGGACTCGTTGCCGTGGTCAGCGTCAAGCTGCCTGAGCCCCAGTTTGAGGGCCAGACCAAGACCCGGCTCGGCAATCCGGAGGTCAAGGGCATCGTCGAGTCCGCCGTTGCCGATGGCCTGGGCCAGTACCTCGAAGAGCACCCCGCCGACGGTCGCCACATCATCGAGAAGTGCATCACCTCTGCCCGCGCCCGCGAGGCCGCGCGCAAGGCCCGCGACCTGGTCATCCGCAAGGGCGTCCTCGACGGCACGATGCTGCCCGGCAAGCTGGCCGACTGCTCCGACCGCGAGCCCGAGAACTGCGAGATGTTCATCGTCGAGGGTCAGTCGGCAGGCGGCTCCGCCAAGAGCGGCCGCGACCGGCGTTTCCAGGCCATCCTGCCGATCCAGGGCAAGATCCTCAACGTCGAGCGCGCCCGTCTGGACAAGATCTTCGGCCACGCTGAGGTCGCCGCGATCATCAAGGCGCTGGGCGCCGGCATCGACGACGACTTCGACCTTGCCAAGCTGCGCTACAACCGCACGATCATCATGGCGGATGCGGACGTGGACGGCTCCCACATCCGCACCTTGCTGCTGACGCTGTTCTTCCGTCACATGCGCCCGCTGATTACCGAAGGCCATCTCTTCATCGCCCAGCCGCCTCTCTACAAGCTGCTGGTGGGGCGGACGTCGCACTACGTCTACTCGGAGAAGGACCGCGACGAGATGGTCGAGCGCGACAAGGCCAAGGTGACCAACCGCTTCAAGGGCCTGGGCGAGATGAACGCCGAGCAGCTCTGGGAGACGACGATGGACCCCGAGCGTCGCATCCTCCTCCAAGTGCAGATCGAGGACGCTATTGAGGCGGACACGGTCTTCTCCAACCTCATGGGTGATGACGTCGCGCCGCGCAAGGCCTTTATCCAGGCCCACGCCGCCAGCGTCCGCAATCTGGACGTCTAGCGCACCCAGGACCCTGGGCTGAACCCCAGGGCATTCCACATCCGGTGATAAGGGTTGTCAGGGGTTGTAGCGGCGACCTTCAGGTCGCCACCTGCGCCGCGAGTTCTGTAAGATTGCCGCGCTATGTCTGACGACCTCGTGATCCGCCAATTCACGCCCGCAGACGTAGACCTTGTTGCTGACGCCATGGCCACCGTTGGTTGGGACAAACCCCGCTCCCTGTACGAGAAGTACGCCCAAGAGAGGCAGCCGGGTCACGCGTCGTGCTGCTTGCTTTCTTCGCAGACCGCTTCGCCGGCTACCTCACGGTTTGCTGGGAATCTCACTACCCACCTTTTCGCGAGCAGGGCATCCCAGAGGTGGTCGACTTCAGCGTCGTCCCGGACCTGCGACGTCGTCGCATCGGCACCCGTCTCATGGATGCCGCGGAGGAGCTCATGTCGGGCCGCTCGGCATCGGCGTCGGTCTTGGGCCCACTACGATCCAGCGCAGCGTCTCTACGTCCTGCGTGGCTACGTGCCCGATGGCCAAGAAGTCTGGTACAACGACCACCGCGCTGCTTACTGGGAGGCGGTAACCATCGACGACGATCTCGTCATCTACCTGACGAAGCAGTTGCGCCCGCCCTCGCCCGCTAGGACAGCTCCACATCCTCCAGGTTGAAGGACACGACTAGGCCGCCCTCCGGCCGCGACTCCGCCCAGATCGTGCCGCCCTGCGCCTCCACGAGCCGCTGACAGACCGTCAGGCCCAGCCCCAGACCGCTGCGGCCGCGTGACTCCGCAGCCTGATAGAACCGCTCGAAGATCTGCAGCAGCTCCTCGTCCAGCACTCCGGGGCCATGGTCCGCCACCGAGATCACCGTCCGCCCCTCGTCGCGCTTGATCGTCACCTCAATCGGCAGCTGCTTGGGACTGTACTTGTCGGCGTTGTCCAGGAGGTTGCGCAGCACCTGGCCCACGAAGGTCGGCTCGCCCCAGACCGGCGGCAGGTTCTCGTCGACGAAGAAGAAGACGTTCTTGCGCCAGCGGTCGCCGAACTCAGCCAGGATCAGCTTCACCTGACGCTGCAGCAGCACCGGCTCCAACTGCGAGCGGCCTTTGGTCTCGATCCGGCTCAGCGCCAGCAAGTCTTCGACCATGTAGCGCAGGCGGCGCGTCTCTTTCTGGGTTGCCAGCAGCACCTCACGCTGATCCTTCCGCGAAACATCCTCTTTAGAAACCAGGCTCTCAACGCCTCCGTAGATAACGGTCAACGGGTTGCGTAGCTCATGCGAAACCAGCCCCAGGAACTCGCTCTTGCTCTCGCTCAGCCGCTCCCATTCATCGCTACGGGCGCGGGCTTCGGCGTAGAGGCGCGCGTTGCCCAGGGCCGCGGCCAGCCGCATCGCAAACAGGCCGATGCGCTTGCCCGTCTCCTCTTCCGCGTAAAGCGGCCGCTTGCGCACCACCACCAGGCTGCCCACGCGCTGATCGAAGCTCATCAGTGGCGCGTTGAACAGCGCGTGGAAGGTGGTGTCCGTCAGCAGGTTCTTGATGTCCGCATCTATGCGGGCGCAGGCATCCCAGGGCTCATCACGCTGAGCGGCAGTGAAGGACACCATCCCAACATCGCCGGCGGCCGATTCGCCATCGTACGCCTCCACCGACTCGATCACCGTCCAGGGACCCGGCTCTCCCGTCTCCAGGCTCTGGCAGCAGCGTCTCAGGGATGAGCCATCCGGCTCAAACAAGTACAGCGCCGCCCAATCGCCGAGAGCCGGGACGTAATCCCAGAACACCCGCAAGATCTCTTCCGTATCCAGGGACGAGTTCAGCACTCGTGTCGAGTGCATCGAGAATTCCAAGCCCTCCTGGCGCGTCCGCGTCTCGTGCACGTCGAACGCGACGATAACCCAGCTGGCGATCTCTCCCCGCGCGTCTACCAGCGGTGTCTTGCGCAGCGAAAGCCATCTGTAGCCACCGTTGGCGAAGCGCGCCCGGACGACGGCCTTCAGGCTGCCTTCCTCCGATTCGGGCGCCCGCTGCTCGCCCTCGATGAAGGCGCCCCTGTCCTCAGCCTTGATCGCCTCGATCAGGTTGCCGGGTTGGTCGCGGTCATAGCCCAACCACTCGGCGCCCGTCTTGTTGATGAACTCCACTCCACCTTCGGAATCGGTGACGGCGATGAGCGCCGGGATCAGCTCAGCCATCGCTATCGCTTGAGCATGTTTCATTAGCCGCTGTTCAGGAGTCTTCGGAGAACTCACACTCACGCCTACCGGCATTTCAGCCACCACCCTATAAGAGTCCGCAGCACTTTAACAACGCTTGATATTACTAACATCACTAATACCGCTACCACGGCGAATCTGCAACAAGGCACCCTGTCCCAAACGGCAGCGGCTCGCTTCTGGCCTCAAGACGCGGCTCGTTGCATGCTTGAATACGTGCCGCGCATTATTTTAGATTTCGACCCGCCGGCCGGCGAGGCCACCGCCGAGGGATTCACGTCAGCTACGGAAGACCTGGTCTACTTCCTATCGTGGGCTTATTCGGCGCGCTATGGCGCCAGCCATGAGCTGACCGCCGCATCCATGGTCCTCAAGACGATGGGCGTCGACCTGCAGCCCCTCCTGACCTTCGCCGACCGTAACGCCGAGGACCCGGCTGACGAGGACGCCCTCGAGCGAGCCTGGCAAGACGCCGAGCCCCTCGCCGCCTGCTGCCGGGCTGTCGTCAGCGCTCTACGCGGCGACCCGCGCTTTGCCGGTGTCCTGGCCGAGTACCCCAACCTGGCTGGCAACATCGAGGAGCTGGGGCTCATCGCGGCCGCGGCCGCCGAGCGCGATATCCGTATCCGCGTCACCTATGAGCTGGAGGATGAGGCCTGAAGAGCGTCTCGATCTGGCTGGCAATCGCAGCCCTGGCGGCATCCATCGCGGCCTCATCCTTTCTTCTCGTTGGTCCCTCCGTGCGCTCCGTGAGCTGTACCGGGACGGCGTTGCCGGGTGGCGCTCATCAAGAGGAATGCACCTCGTCCTCGAAGTCGCTGCTCGAAGACGGTGACGACAGGGCCGTCTTGCTGCTGACTGCCATCCCCCTAGCCTTCACAGCCACTGCTCTGGCGCTGACGCGGCGGGCTGGCTACAAGGCCCTACGCTGGCTGCTGGCCTCGGTCTTTCTCTGCCTCTGTCTGCTGACCGGCTTCACCATCGGCATCTTCTATCTGCCGGCAGCGCTGATATCTCTCGCCGCCGTGGCAGCAGACCGCCGTCAGCCTCTGTAGAGACCTTGCTCACGGATATACGCCTCGACTGCCGCCGGCACCAGGTAGCGCAGACTGAGTCCTCGCCTCGAACGCCGCCGCAGCTCCGTCGCGCTGATGCCGATATAGGGCATCTCGACCCGCAGCAGCCGTGACGCCGGGAATGGCAGCCAGGGCATCCCTATCCCTCCCCGCGGCACAACCGCGATCATCGCCTGTGACGCGATGCCGGCCGGGTCGCGCCAGTTCGGCAGGTCGGCCAGCGCGTCCTCACCCAGGATCAGGTAGAGCTCGGCTTCCGGTAACCGCTGGCTCAGTGATCGCAGCGTATCGACCGTGTAAGACGGCCCTTCGTGGGCGACCTCGCAGTCGTCCACCTCGAAATTCGGGTTATCCGCCGTGGCCAGGCGCACCATGTCCAGACGCTGGCTAGCCGGTGTAATTTCGCGGTCGGATTTGCGCCACGGGTCTCCCGCCGGGATAAACAGCACTCTGTCCAGCTGAAGCTGCTCCCGGGACGCCTCGGCCAGGATCAGGTGCCCGGTATGCAACGGGTCGAAGGTGCCGCCGAAGACGCCAAGCCTCATCCCTGCCACTCCAGCTCCACGTTACCAACCTTGAGCGTATCGCCGGGCCGGGCGCCCGCGCGGCGCATCGCCTTCTCCAGCCCCATGCGGCGCAAGCGCTCTTGCAGCTCATCCAGGGCCTCATAGCCGCCCTCGCCCAGCTTCAGCGCTGCCTCTTCCGCGCGCTCACCCCGTACGATGAAGATGTCGCCGTCCTGCTCCACTTCGATGCGGTCCCGCGGCCGCGGCCTCAACACCGGCAGCTCTTTCACGATCTCCGCGGGCTGCTTCTCCGGCGCCGTCTCCTGCAGCAGCCTTTGCAGCGTCTGCACCAACGGCCTTACGCCTTCGCTGGTCGCGCCGGAGATCAGGAAGACCTCTCGGCCCGGGAAGCTCTTCCGCAATTCTTCGGCCTTTTCGCGCGCATCCGGCAGGTCGATCTTGTTGAGAGCGATGATCTCCGGCTTGTCCGCCATCGAATCCGCGTAGCTCAGCAACTCGTTGCGTACGATGTCATAGTCAGCCTTGGCGTCCTCGCTGCCAGCGTCGAGAAGGTGTACCAGCACCCGCGTCCGCTCGATGTGGCGCAGGAACTGATGTCCCAGGCCGGCGCCTTCCGCCGCGCCCTCAATCAAGCCGGGCAGGTCGGCCATGACGAAGGAGTCATAGCCCAGGTCAACGACACCCAGCACCGGCTCCAGCGTCGTGAACGGAAAGTCGGCGACATCCGGCATCGCCCGCGAGACGGCCCGCAGCAGCGTCGACTTGCCGGCGTTGGGCAACCCCACGAGACCAACGTCGGCCAGCAGCTTCAGTTCCAGGAGCAGGTCCATGCCTTCACCGGGTAGACCGCGCTCCGCGAAGTTGGGCGTCTGACGCACCGAGTTTGAGAAGCGAGCGTTGCCCCGTCCTCCCTCGCCGCCTTTCGCCACAATCACCCTGGCCCCAGCTCTATCCAGGTCCCAGACCAGATCGCTATCGATGACCTTGATCTCAGTGCCTACCGGCACCTTGAGGAGAAGAGGCTTGCCATTGGCCCCATGTCTCTGGCCGCCTTCGCCCGGCCTGCCGCTCTCAGCCTTATAGAGCTTGCTGTGGCGAAAGTGCGCCAGCGTCGTCAGGCCCTCATCTGCCTCAACGATCACGTCACCGCCTCGGCCGCCGTCGCCACCATCGGGGCCACCCTGGGGCACATATTTCTCTCTGCGAAAGCCGGAGGCGCCATTACCACCGGCTCCGGAAACTACACGTAGTTGGGCTAAATCGATCATATAGATCGATTATAGGACTCACCCATTTCTGCTAGCGGTAATGGTGGAGTTGGTGATTTGGTGAATTGGAGCTAGGCTGCTGTGCCGTGGTGTGTCAAGGAAGCCCGGATCGCGTCGATATCCGCGCGCGGCGCTGGTGACATATCGAGTTCTTTGTTGACCTGGGCGCAGGCGTGGACCACCGTTGAGTGGTCTTTCTTGCCGAGCAGATGGGCAATCGCGGCGTAGGTAAGGCCGATGTCCTGACGAAGCAGGTACATCGTCAGGTGGCGAGCATAGGTGAGGTCGCGGTCTCGCTTCTGACTGAGGATCGCCTGCGACTCGACGCAGAGGTGCTTGCAGACAGCATCGAGGACCTCCGATGGCGCCGCGGCTGGTTGGGATGCCGGTGTGGTGGCGACAGGTTGCAACGCCCGTGCCGCGAAGTCGATCGTGATCGTTTCTCGCGAGATGCGGGCGATGGCCGTGACGCGATTCACCGCCCCTTCGAGGTCACGGATGTTGGAGCGGATCCGCAGCGCCAGGTAATCTTCGACCTCCTTCGGCAGGTAAGCCCCCAGCGCCTCTGCTTTGTTGTGGACGAAGCGCACCCTGTCCTCCACGGACGGCGGCTCGATCGAGGCGACGAGGCCCCAGCCAAGCTGGTCCTTGAACCGGGCGGCATCGCCGCTGATGGCGCTCAGGTCGCCGGTCACGGCCACGCGCCGGCCCTGATCATGCAACCCGGCCAGCGTCTGATAGAGCTCGTTCAGAGTTGCCTTTTTGCCCAGCAGGAGGTCCACGTCGTCGATCAGCAGCAGGTCGAGGTCTCTATAGCGCGCCCGGAAGGCGGCGCCGGTCTTGGTCCTGACGGCGGTTGTGTACTCGCTGAGAAACTGCTCGGCGCCGGCTAGCAGCAGCCGCGCGCCGAGCGCCGCCGCCTCATGGGCTATGGCGTGCAAGAGGTGGGTCTTGCCGCTCCCGGTGCCACCCGTGATGAACAGCGGTGAGTAGGCGCTGCTCTCCGAAGCCGCGACGTCCTGGGCCGCCGTCAGCGCCAGGCGGTTGAAGCCGGCTTCGAGGAAGGTTAGGAAGGTGAAGCGTGGGTTCAGTGGCGTCGCGGCGTTGGGCAGTAGCGCCGGCTGCAACGGCGATTGCCCACCGGCACTGATCACCGCCTCGGCCGGCTCAAACCGTACCTGCATTCCCGGACCCGCGACCGTGGTCAGCGCCTGCGCTACCACCGTACGCATCCGCGTCGAGAGCCAGTCGCACGCCAGGTCATTCGCCGCCGCGACAACCAGGGTCGTCTGCTCGTAGCGCAGGCCGACCGTGTTGCGCAGCCATGTGTCGTAGTTCTGGCGGGTAACCCGGAGCATCAGCTGCGCCAGCGTGGCTTCCCAGAGCTGGGCGGCAGACGAGACGGCAGGGTTGAAGGACAAGAAGAACCTCCGGACCGCGGCGGCGGACCAAAACTGCAGAATCCTTAGAGTCTGATTTACCCCGCCCGCCGGCCCACGTCGTACCGCTGAGCGCTCAGAACGATGGCGAAAGTAGCATAGGCGTGGCCAGCACGGTCAAGCGCTTTATGATCACTTGGGGAACATTTTCTGGACTCTTCACATTTACTGCTCCAAGACCGGTGTCACCATCACCAGAGCCTATAATTGAGCCGAAAATGCTATTAGCAATCGATGTCGGAAACACCAACGTCACCATCGGTGTCTTTGAGAAAGATGACCTGCGCGCGACCTGGCGCATCGCCACGGACGCGGCAAAGCTGGCCGATGAATATGCCGTGATTATCGATAATCTTCTCTCGATGAGCAGCCTCTCGCGGGCCTCTCTCACCCAGGCCGTCTTCGCCAGCGTGGTGCCATCGCTATCCTCAACCTTCGAGGACGTTTTGCGCCGCCACTTCGGCATTAGCCCCCTGCGCGTCGGCGCCGGCGTCAAGACCGGCCTGCGCATCCTCTACGAAGACCCGCGCGAGGTCGGCGCCGACCGCATCGTCGACGCCGTGGCCGCGCTGCGCCTCCACAAGCCGCCGCTGATCGTCGTTGACGTCGGCACGGCCATCGTTTTCGACGCCATCTCGCGCGAGGGCGATTACCTCGGCGGCGCTATCGCCCCCGGCATCGGCGTCGCCGCCGATGCTCTGGCCCAGAAGGCCGCGATGCTGCGCCGTGTCGACCTGCGCCCGCCGCGCCACGCCGTCGGGGTGAACACGGCCGCCGCGTTGCAATCCGGCATCCTCTTCGGCTACGCCGAGCTGATCGAAGGCATGGTGCGCCGCTTCAAAGCCGAGATCGGCGAGGACGCCTGGGTCGTCGGCACCGGTGGCTGGTCGGCCTTGATTAGCCAGATCACCCACGTCTTCGACCGCGTCGACCAGGACCTGACGCTCAACGGCCTGCGCCTGGTCTACGAGATGAACGCGGACGGCCACTCACCCGCGGGTAGGGAAGACTGATGCCTCTCGCCGGCAAGCGCATCGTGCTCGGCGTCTGCGGCAGCATCGCCGCCTACAAGGCCGCCGGCCTGTGTAGCAAGCTGGTCCAGGCCGGCGCTGAGGTCGATGTCATCCTCACGGCCAGCGCCCAGGAGTTTATTACGCCCTTCACCTTCCGCTCCCTAACCGGCAGGCCGGTCTTCACCAGCATGTTCGAGCCGGTCACAGACCAGCGTGAGGAGCACGTCTCCCTTGCCCGCGCCGCTGATCTCATCCTCATCGCGCCCGCCTCAGCCAGCACCATTGCGCGCCTGACCTACGGCCTCGCGGACGACATGCTCTCGTTGACCGTGCTGGCCTCGCGCGCGCCGGTGCTAATCGCGCCCGCCATGGACTCGCAGATGTGGGAGGCGCCCGCCACCCATGAGAACGTCGAGACCTTAAAGCGGCGCGGCGTCAACTTTGTTGGCCCTGCCGTCGGCCGGCTCGCGAGCGGCAACGTCGGCGCCGGCCGCCTCGAAGACACAGAGACGATTCTCGGCGCGGTGAAGGCGATCCTCGCCCGCAACGGCGACCTCGCCGGCTACCGCATCGTCGTCAGCGCTGGCGGCACCCGGGAGCCCCTCGATCCGGTCCGCTTCATCGGCAACCGCTCCAGCGGCAAAATGGGTTACGCCCTCGCCGAGGCAGGCCGCGACCGGGGTGCCCACGTCACTTTGGTCTCTGCCTCGACCGGTCTGCCCGCGCCCTACGGCGTCGATCTCGTCCCGGCCGAGACGGTAGCCGACATGCGCGCCGCCGTCCTTGCGGCCTCCGCTAATGCCGATGCGCTGATCATGGCAGCCGGCGTGTCAGACTTCCGCCCCGCCGAGCCTGCGCCGGAGAAGCTGAAGAAGGGCGCCGCGGACCTCATCCTGCAGCTCGTCAAGACCGAGGACTTCTTCCACGAAGCCCCCGGCCACCTCGTCAAGGTTGCCTTCGCCGCCGAGACCCAGGACGTGATCGAGAACGCCCGCCGCAAGCCCCAGACCCACGGCCGCCTCGACCTGATCTGCGCCAACGACGTCTCAGCCACGGACGCAGGCTTCGGCGCCGACACCAACCGCGTCTCGATCATCGACGCGTCCGGCGCCGTCGAAGAGCTACCGCTGCTCTCGAAGTACGAGGTTGCCCAGCGCATCCTCGACCGGATGCTGCCGCTGCTGCGCGAGAAGCGCCGCTAAAGTCGTCATTTTGAGCGGCTGCAAGCCAGCCGAAAGAATCTACGCTTGACCCTGAGAATAACCTGGCGTCCCTGACGAAGCCTTCCACCGCGACTCGCATGGTGGGCATCAGATCACACTCCGCTGCCCTATAGCACTCGAAATGGCATCCTGAGCCTGTCGAAGTCGCGCGTTTTCGGCTCAAGTCGATCCTAACCAGAAGTCAGGTCTGCTGCCGCGGCTGTAATCGGCTGAGGCTGACGGCGGTCCGGCACAAGTACCGCCGCCAGGGCGGAAATCACCAGCGTCATAACGCCAAGTACCAGAAATACCGCCCTGATCCCCAGAGACGCGGCTACCAAGCCGCCCAGCAACGGCATGATCGCCATTGCCAGGGCGTTGCCGCTGCCCGCCAGCCCGAAGGCCGAACCTTGCTTGTCGGACGGGGAGTTGATGCTCAGCAGCGCATTCGCGGCCGGTACGGAGCCACCGCTGAACAGACCCAGAACGCCCATCGCGAAGATCAGCATCGCGATGCTGCCCGCGGTCGCCACCGGCATGTAGGCCAGCGATGCTCCCGCCAGTGTGATCACGAGCAGCTTCTTCGGGCCGAAGCGCGACCCCAGGTTACCGACCGCCAAGGCGGCAAAGATGCTCGTCACCGCCAGCGCCGCGAAGGCGTAGCCGGACTCTTTGATCCCGCCCGAGGCCGGGTCCAGCAGGTCGACGAAGAGCGGGATGATCGGTCGCGCGAAGGCCAGCGATCCGTTGACCAGGAACAGAAACCCGACCATCGTCATCACCGACCTCGAAGAAGCCGCCTCCTTGATGTCCGCAACGAAGCCCTCCCAGGGTCCACGCACGATCGCCGGTCGGACGAAGTCCTCTTTGACGCCGAAGAGCAGCAGCAGGCCGCCGAACCCGAAAGCAGCGCCACAGACGATAAAGCTGGCCTTCAGCCCCACCGCGTCGGCCAGGAAGCCGCCGATCAGCGGGCCCGCAGTCCCTGCAATCGAGAGCGCCACCTGCAACAAACCCATGGCATAGGCGACGTGCTCCGGCGGCGTCGAAGCGGCGATCAGGCTGGCCGCGGCCGGTACCGTGCCGGTGAAGGCGCCCTGCAGCAGCCGCACTCCCAGGAACTGCTCCACGTTGGTCACGAAGGCCGGCATCGTCATGATGATTGTCGCGGCGAAGTAAGAGCGCAGCAGCATCTTCTTGCGACCATAGCGGTCGGCCAGCGCGCCCCAGATCGGCGAGAAGACGAACATCGCGATGCCGAACGTCATGTTGCTCAGGCCCGCGTACAGCGCCTGCGAGCTCGTGCTCTCCACGCCCAGCTCCTTGATGTAGAGCGGCAGGAAAGGGAACACCAGTCCGCCGCCGCTGATGGCGATGAACTGGGTCAGCCAGACGATATAGAGCGTTTTCTTCCAGGAGGCGAGACGCACTTGGATTGAGTATCAACCCGGCTTACACAACGAACAAGCGCCAATTCACGGAGCCTATGAGCCTCGCCTTCTCGCCCGCCTCTGACTGCGCCCTGCAAGCCTTGCGCCTGTAGCGGCGACCTTTAGGTCGCCACCAACCCCCTCCTTGCCCACCCTTGCCACGCGCTCCCATGGCCTGGGATTCAGTCCGGGGTCGATTGCCTCTCTCAGCCTTGCCGCCCAAGCAACCGCATACCCCAGCCTTCCAGGCTGGGGTGTACCCCGCCCGCTTCGCCTCCATCCCTCACGCGCTACAATTAGCCCCAACTAGCCCCAACCTCAGCGCTAATTTCAGGCGGAGCGACAATCATGCAAGTCAAAGTCCAGTCCGGCGACATCGCCTCCTTCGCCGCCGGCGCGATCGTCGTCAATCTCTTCGAGGGCGTAACTTCGCCTGCCGGCGGCACCGGCGCCGTTGACAAGGCCCTCGGCGGGGCGATCAGCTCCCTCATAGCGGCCGGTGATATCCGCGGCAAGCAGGGCGAGTTCACCATGATCCACTCGCTCAACAAGCTGCCGGCCCCCCGAGTCGTCGTCGCCGGTCTCGGCAAGTCCGCCGGCTTCAGCATCGACCGCATCCGCCATCTCTCCGGCGATCTCGCCCGCTACCTGCGTCACCAGCGCGTCAAGAGCGCGGGTGTCCTGGCCCACGGAGCCGGCATCGGCGGCCTGCCGGCTGAGGACTGCGCCGACGCCATCACCGAAGGTACCCTCCTCGGCCTCTACACCTTCAACCGCCACAAGTCCAAGGACGAAGACGGCGAGCTCGATAGCCTGACCATCGTCGAACACGACGCCGCCAAGCTGCCCGCCCTAGAGCGTGGCATCGAGCGCGGCCGTATCCTCGCTGAGGCCACCAACTTCTGCCGCGACCTCGCCAACGAGCCCGCCAACTACCTCACGCCCACCGAGATGGGCCGCCAGGCCGAGGCGATGGCCAAGGACACCGGCCTGGAGTCCGAGATCTACGGCCCCGGCTGGATGGCCGAGAAGGGTATGGGCGGCCTGCTCGGCGTGGCGGCCGGCAGCGTCCAGGAGCCGCGCTTTATCGTCCTGCGCTACAACGGTGGTGGCAACGCCAAGCCCATCGCCCTGATCGGCAAGGGCATCACCTTCGATACCGGCGGCATCTCGATCAAGCCCGCCGAGAATATGGGCGAGATGAAGGGCGATATGGCCGGCGGCGCCTCAGTCATCGCCGCGATGGGAGCCATCGCCCGGCTCAAGCCCGCCGTCAACGTCATCGGCATTGTCCCCGCCACGGAGAACATGCCCAGCGGCAACGCCACCCGCCCCGGCGACGTGCTCAAGACGATGCTCGGCAAGACCATCGAGGTCATCAACACCGACGCCGAGGGCCGCCTCGTCCTCGCCGATGGCCTGGCTTACGCCCGCGAGCAGGGCGCCACAGCCCTCGTGGACGTGGCGACTCTCACCGGCGCGATCAGCGTCACCCTCGGCAACGTCGCTTACGGCGCTATGGGCAACGACGCCCCCCTCATGGAGCGCGTCAAGCGGGCAGCTGACGCCGCCGGCGAGAAGGTCTGGGAGCTGCCGATGTGGGATGAGTACTTCGACCTGATCAAGAGCGACGTGGCCGACATGAAGAACAGCGGCGGCCGTCCCGCCGGCTCGATCACGGCCGCCATGCTCCTGCGCGAGTTCGCCGAGGACACCCCCTGGGTCCACCTCGACATCGCCGGCGTCGACACCTACGAGCGTGAGAAGGGCATCATCGTCAAGGGCGCCTCCGGCATCCCCGTGCGCACCCTCGTCCAGTTCATCCTGCAGTCGGCGGGAGAACCTGCGTCCGTAAAGTAAACTTTACCTGTCATTCTGAGCGACAGCGAAGAATCTACGCTCCGAAGGAGAATTGCGTTCGGTCTGGATGACCGCTCTTCGTCACGCAGCCCAGCCAGTCCTTCGACAAGCTCAGGATGCAGTTGAAAGTCTCGCTTCAAATGAGGCCGAATCTCAGTTGAGGTGATTTAGATTCTTCGCTGTCGCTCAGATGACATAAGTGGTAGCGAAGAGCACTCCCTGAGAATGGCAACCTGAGCCCCATCGAAGGACGGGGCGCTCGTTGAATCGCCGACCAATGTGAACTCTCAGGCAGGGGTAGCGGGGACGCAGTCCATGCGCGGGGGTCTGGGGGTGTCCCCAGACTTCTCTTAACAACGGGGCTGGGGGCGGAGCATCGCGATAGCGCTGCGCAGCAAACCTGGCATCCCGATACCCAACGCTTGCCCCCCGGGTACCCGTACGCCGTACGCTGGTTCCGTAATGATTCACCCCCAAACCCTGAACCTACGCCACGCCCTCACGACCCGCCGTATCTACCGCGACGCCGCTGAGCTCACCCTCGTTGCCCTCGCCTTCCTGCTCTACTTCATCGTCCGCGCCAACGTCGTCGACCGGCCCGACCTCGCCCTGGCCAACGCCCGCGACATCGTCGACCTCGAACGCGGCCTCGGTATCTTCACGGAGCCAGGCTGGCAGGACGCGATCATCGACCACCGCCTCCTCGTCCGGTCTTTCAACTTCGTCTACTTCTGGCTCGATTTCCCGCTCATCGCCGTCGTGGGCCTGGTCATGTACTTCAAGCGACGCCCCTACTACACCTTCGCCCGTGACGCGATCCTGATCTCCGGCGCCTTCGCCCTCCTCTGCTACGCCCTCTACCCTGTGGCGCCGCCGCGTCTCCTACCCGAGACCGGCCTCATCGACACCCTGCAGGCCTACAGCAACCTCAGCTACCAGGCCCAATCGACTCAGTTCTTCGTCAATCCCTACGCCGCCATGCCCAGCCTCCATGTTGGCTGGTCGATCCTCCTCGCCATCGGCGTGACGATGGCCTATCCAGGCAGCCGCATCGTCCTGCTGCTGGCGCTGCTTCATCCCCTGGCGCAATCCGCCTCCACCGTCTTCACCGGCAACCACTACTTCCTCGATGGCGCTGGCGGGCTGGTAGCGGCGGCCATTGGCCTCGCGGGCGCTCTCGCGCTGCAGCGCTATGGGTATCCAGCGCTGAAACGCGCCCTGGCCAGCGAAGAACGTGAAGCGCAAACGTAGAGACGCAGCTTTAGCTCCGTCCGAGTACGTCCGCGGGTTAAGCGTCCGGTCGCCTTCAACAAGACGGACCTAAAGGTTCGTCCCTACGGTTTTAGACCTACCGTAGCAAGAGTGAAGCCAGGTACATCGAGCGAAAGCTCCTAGAAGCCTTCCGGGTTGAAGCGGCGCTGGTGATTGACGACGAACTCCAGGACGCGCTGGCGGCTCAGCTCACCGGTCGCGAACTTGTCCAGTCGCGTCCAGCTCGTCAGGGCGATGGTGTCCGGCTCCATCTCCACGTAGCGGCTCATCACCACCAGCTGACCTGACAGCAGCATGTCGTTCACAGCCTGCGTCAGGGTCGCAATCGCCGCCGCATCGGTCGTGTTGTACCAGACGACAACGCCGCCGTGCTCCATGTTGTGGACCAGGTTCTCCTTGGGCGCCGGTGCCGTCAGGACCTGGAACGGCATTGGGCTCTGGGCGTGCGGACCGGAGGTCGGCGGGTTGCTGTTGTAGCAGAGTGGGTCGCCGTAGTTTTTCGCCGCGATTTGCTCCGGCGTGCAGAACGGGATCACCGTTCCGTTCGCGAAGTGGTCCACGTCGTCATCCGTATCGAGTACTCCATCGACGCCGGGGTGCGGCTCCACGTAGGTCCCCGGCAGGCTGGTGCTGCTATCGAGCTGCGGCGCCAGGGACGTGGTGGGCACGGGGGCCGGCTGCGTCTGAGTGGCGACCGGCTCGCTGTCACCATCGCTGCCACTGCAAGCAAGCAGCAGGAGCGAAAGCGCGACCGCGATCACAACGACTGATCGTTTCACGTGCGACAACCTAATCCGTGCCCCTTAAGCAGCCTATGACCTGGAAGCTCATCCAACCCATCTAGAAAAGAGCGAAGCCCTACAGGTCCAGCGCAAGCTGGCCGGCTAGAAGCCTTCGGGGTTGAAGCGGCGGTCGTGCTCATCGATGAACCTCGTTATGCGGCCCCGTTCCAGATCGCTCACCGGAAACTTGTCCATCCGCGTCCAGGCCGTCACCGCGATCGTCTCCGGCTCCATCCCCGTGTAGAGGCTCATCACCACCGCACGCCGCCGCCCCAGCTCGTCGTTGACTATCGACTTGAGCTGGTCGATGGCGGCCTGGTTGGTCGTGTTGTACCAGACGACAATGCCGCCGTGCTCCATGTTGTGCACCAGGTTCTCCTTGGGCGCCGGGTTGTCGAGGACGCGGAAGGGCATCGGCGTGCTCGAGTGGGGGCCGGAGGTTGGCGGATTGCTCTGGTAGCAGAGCGGATTGCTGAAGTTGTTTGCCGCCAGCTGGTCCGCCGTGCAGATCGGCACCACCGTACCAGGCGTGAAGTGCGTCCTATCGTCCGTCCGGGAATTGGTGTCGGAGTCGAATACGCCATCCACGCCGGGATGCGGCGCGATGTACTGGCCCGGCAGGTTGGGGTCGTCATCGAGTTGGGCCTCGACCCATCCTGGCGCGCTCGTATCGACGTTATTGACCTGACTAACGGCGTAGACCAGAGCGCCGACGATGACGATGCCGCCCGCGATCACGGCGATCGTTGTACCGGACAGGGAGCCGATGAGCGGCAATTTGCGCTGCTTCTTCGCCGAAGCGCCGGACGTCCGCGCTCGCTGAGGCCGAGGCGCGGTGCCCAGCTGTCGCGCTTCGCGGTCGGCGCGCCGTTCGATGCCGCGGGCCGAGCCGCGCGTCGTGTTGCCTCGTCTGCTCAAGGTCTTCTTCCTCCCCGTGGCGCTGCTGCCATCGCCGTCTCTGCCGGACGGCTGGCGGCAACTACCCTCCTGAACGCCACCTCGGACTCAGCCGCGTTGGACGTATCGATGCTCAAATGCTCGCGCTGGATCGGCTCCTGATGGGAGCGCATGCGACGGTACAAATCGTACCAGTCCTTGGCTCCGCCTCGCGATTGTTCTTCCTTTTCTCGCTGAGCCAGTCGGGCGCTGATCACGGCCTCATTCGCCGTCACTCCGATGAGCACGAGGCGCGCCTTATGCGAGTCTGCCAGCTCGTAAGCATGCCGCCGGTCTGCCTCAGTCAGGTTAGTGCCGTCGATGATCACCGAGATACCATCGTTGAGGAGCCGGCGCGCGGCCTCGTAAACGGCTCCCCAGACGCGCCGGTTCTCGGCCCAATTGTGCGAGGGTGTTGCCGCCAGCGTCGCTCGCGCTGCATCACTTTCGATGATCACGGCGTCGATCTCCGGCGCCAGCCGCCGCGCGACGGTCGATTTGCCGCTGCCCGGCAGACCGGCCATCATCACGAGGCGGATCTCGGTTTGAGGCAGCTCCGGACGCGCCAGACTAGTGAGAATATCTTCTGCGTCGGCCTTGAGGGACGGAGATTGCGGGCGCTCGATCATGCAATCGAAAGTATAGGGCACTCTCGCGAGCTCACACCAACGCATGCGCTTATCGTAGAGCCATAGGATTGCAGCAATTGTGATCCCCATGTTAGACTTCCGCTAACGCGTAAGAATAGAAGTGACGAGGGCCGAAAGGGCCGTATGCTCGCAACAGAGCGAAAAACCGAAATCATCGAGCTTCACAGACAGGACCCGACGGACACAGGCTCCGCCGAGGTTCAAGTCGCTCTGCTCACCGAGCGGATAAACCACCTTACTCAGCACCTGCGCGTACACCGCAAAGACCATCATTCGCGGCGAGGACTCTTGATGATGGTAGGCCAGCGCCGAAGACAGCTCGCCTACCTCAACAAGACAGACGTAGAGCGCTACCGCGCCATCATCGCGAAGCTCGGCCTCCGCAAGTAACTGCGGGGGCCTTTCTTTGTAGGTAAGGGCTGAGACGGCCTCAAGAGAGGCGGGTGGCCGCGCGACGGCTGATCCTCACAACCAAAGTCAGCTTGGTCTCGTCCAACGAGACGCTGATCCGTGCTTATGCGCGAAGTGCCGTCCTAATTTCTAGACCCGGGGACGGCAAGATAAGGGCGAAGGGAATATAAGTTACATGTCTCATATTTATGACGTCGAAGTCGGCGGCAAACAGCTCATCATCGAGACCGGCAGGCTCGCAACCCAGGCCAACGGCTCGATTACCGTGGCCATCGGCGAGACCGTGGTCCTCGTGACCGCCGTCGCCAACCCCGGCCCCAGGGAGGACATCGATTTCTTCCCGCTGACTATCGACTTCGAAGAGCGTCTCTACGCCGTCGGCAAGATCCCCGGCGCCTTCATGCGCCGAGAGGGCCGTCCCTCCACCGACGCCGTCCTCGCCGGCCGCATGACCGACCGCGCCCTGCGGCCGCTTTTCCCCAAGGGCTTCCGTAACGATGTCCAGATCATCGTCACCGTCCTCTCCGCCGACATGGAGCACGACCCGGACGTCCTGGG
This sequence comes from Dehalococcoidia bacterium, assembly GCA_009377745.1. GTDB lineage: Bacteria > Chloroflexota > Dehalococcoidia > DSTF01 > WHTK01 > WHTK01. Next base: position 64,547 of record WHTK01000010.1, on the reverse strand, counting down.
CACCATCGGCGCCTCCGCCGCCCTCTCGATCTCTAACATCCCCTTCGAGGGTCCGGTCTCCGCCGTCCTCGTCGGCCACGTCAACGGCGAGTACGTCCTCTACCCCACCTACTCCCAGCTTCAGGAGAGCCAGCTGGACCTCGTTGTCTCTTCGACGCGTGAGAAGGTGATCATGGTTGAAGCCGGCGCCCAGGGCGTGTCCGAGGCCATCTTCCTCGAAGCCGTCCGCCTTGCCCATGAGGCCAACCAGAAGCTGATCGAAGTGCAGGACGGCATGGTGCGTGAGATCGGCAAGCCCAAGATGGAAATCAAGACCAAGGCGGTCGACCCGGCGGTCGAAGCAGCTGTGGCCGAGTACTTCGCCGGTCGCGACGCCGACATCCTCTCCGCCGTGACGGACGAGCGCCAGAGCGGCATGGGCGAGCGTGTTGCCGAGCTCAAGGCCCGCTACGCCGACGAGTTCAGCGATTCGGCCCTCAAGACCGCCGTCGATTCGCTCGCCAAGAAGCTTCTCCGCAACAGCATCCTCCGCGACGGAAAGCGCGCCGATGGCCGCGCCGTCGATGAGCTCCGCCCCATCACCTGCGATGTCGGTATCCTGCCCCGTACCCACGGCACCGGTCTCTTCCAGCGCGGCGAGACCCAGGTCCTCTCCGTGGTAACCCTTGGCCCCATGAGCATGCAGCAGAAGCTCGATACTCTCTCCCCGGCGGAGAAGAAGCGCTTCATGCACCACTACAACTTCCCGCCCTTCTCCGTCGGTGAGGCCCGCCGCCTCGGCGGTACCGGCCGCCGCGAGATCGGCCACGGCGCCCTCGGCGAGCGCGCCCTGGAGCCCGTTATCCCGCCGGAGAGCGAGTTCCCCTACACCATCCGCATCGTCTCTGAGGTGCTCGGCAGCAACGGCAGCACCTCCCAGGGCAGCATCTGCGCCGCCACCATGGCGCTGATGGACGCCGGCGTGCCGATCAAGGAGCCGGTGGCCGGCGTGGCCATGGGCCTGATCACCGGCGAAGGCGATGAGTACAAAATCCTCACCGATATCGCCGGCGTTGAGGACTTCTTCGGCGATATGGACTTCAAAGTCGCCGGCACCGAGGGCGGCATCACCGCCGTCCAGGCGGACTTCAAGATTCACGGCCTCACCATGCCCCAGATCGAGGAGATCGTCGGCCGCGCCCGCACGGCCCGGCTGGTCATCCTAGGCAAGCTCAACGAGGCCATCTCGGTACCGCGCAAGGAGCTCTCCCGCTACGCGCCGCGCATGTACCGCATCCAAATCCCGCGCGAGAAGATCGGTGTCGTCATCGGCCCCGGCGGCAAGATGGTCCGCTCGATCATCGAAGAGACCAAGTGCACCGTCGATGTCGAGGACGATGGCTCGATCTTCGTCGGCTCCACCAACGAGGAGAACGCCCGCCGCGCCATCGCCATCATCGAAGGTCTCACCCGCGAGGCCGTGGTCGGCCAGACCTACACCGGCCGTGTCACTCGCACCGTCGATTTCGGCGCCTTTGTCGAGATCATGCCCGGCAAGGAAGGCCTCGTCCGCATCGGTGAGCTGGCCGATTACCACGTCCCCAGCGTTGAGGACGTGGTCAAGGTCGGCGACGAGATCACCGTCATGGTCCTGGAGATTGATAACCTCGGCCGCATCAACCTCTCCCGCCGCGCCATCCTGGAAGGCACGACGCCGGAGGACCTGGACGAGGAGCACCCCGGCGAGATCCCCTCGCCGATGACTCGCCGTACCTCCACCCTCACGCCCATGCGCTCCCCCCGCCCGCCGATGCAAGGCGGCCAGGGTGGCTTCCGCCGCGGCCCCCGTCCCGGTGGAGGTGGCGGCCCGCCCCGCGGTGGTGGTGGCGGCAACCGTGGCGGCCCCAACGGCGGTGCCCCCCGTGGTCCGCGCCCGCCCATGGGACGCTAACCAGGACAACCTAAGGCCCGGGCTAAATTGACCCGGGCCTTACCATATGCGGCGGAGGGGCCTGCTAATGGACAAGATACGCGTCGCCGTTTGCGGCACCGGCTTCATGGGCCGAGAGGTCCTGGCCGGCGTCCTGCGTGAGCCCGGCCTGGAGCCCGCCGGCGTCATCGAGAAGTTCTCCGACGCGGACTCCGTACGTCTTCCCGACGGCAGCGGCTCCATCCCTCTCGGCAAAGACCCCGGCGCCCTCCTCGACCTCGTCAAGCCGGACGTCCTCATCGACTTCACCAACGCCGCCTGGACGGCCGAGGTCGCCCCTGCCGCCCTCCAGCGCGGCGTACGGGTCGTCATCGGCACCACCGGCCTCAGCGAGGCTTTTCTCAAGGAGCTGGAGGCGTCTTGCAAGGCCCAGGGCATCGGCGCCGTCGTCGCGCCCAACTTTGCCATCGGCGCGGTGTTGATGATCCACATGGCCAAGCTCGCATCCGGCTACTTTGACTTCGCCGAGATCACGGAGATGCACCAGGAGAAGAAGGCCGATGCTCCCTCCGGCACCGCCATCGCCACCGCGCAAGAGATGGTCGCTGCCCGTGGCAAGCCCTTCGAGCACACCGACCCGGAGAAGGACACCCTGCCCAACGCCCGCGGCGCCGTCTATGAGGGGGTGGCCCTGCACAGCCAGCGCATGCCCGGCTTCGTCGCGCACCAGGAGGTCGCACTCGGTGGTCTGGGTCAGACGCTGCGCATCCGCCACGACTCCACCGGCCGCGAGTCCTTCATCCCCGGCGTCCTGCTGGCCACCCGCGAGGTCATGAAGCGCCGGGAGCTCGTCATCGGCCTCGATAAGCTGATCGGCCTTTAAACCAATCTCCCACGCCCGGCGTGGCGTACCTCCTTAGGTAGCCTATCTCAAGGAGGTGATATGAAGCTTGTAAATCGTGTCCTCTGTCTCGGTTTCGTCCCACTCGCCATCTTACTCATAGCCTGCGGTGGCGATGACGATAGTAGCCCAACCAGCGGAGCGCCTACTGCGCCGCCGCCCACGAACCCAACCACCACGGCCGCCAACCCGGCGCCATCCGGACCCTCGATCAGCGTTGCCGACTTCAGCTACAGCCCCGCTGCGCTGACGGTGCCGGCCGGGCAGGTCGCGATCGCTACGCGTAACATGGGACCCTCGCCTCACACCTTCACGATTGATAACGTCGTGGACGTCCAGCTCAACGCCGGTCAGTCAACGGCGATACAGTTCAGCGCTGCCGCGGGGAGCTACACGTTCTACTGCACCCTGCACGGCCGCAGCGTCATGAGCGGTCAGCTAACCGTTCAGTAGTCCAAGAGCAAGCTGGGCCCAAGCTCAAACCTGCCCTGCGGCTGTCCTCGAAGCGGATTTCTCTGCGCCGGCTTCTGACCAGCAAGCAATGATCTCATCCGCAGTGGCGACGGCGCCGAAGGAGAAGACCTCCTTCATGCTGCGCGCGTCCGGGTGCGAGGTCGCCATGCAATCGGTGGCGACGACGTAGTAGTCGAGCTGGAAGCCGTCCAGGGCCGTCTTCTCGACGCAGCCGTTAGCGGACGTCCCGGCCATGATCAGCGACTTCACGCCGCGAGCGTTGAGCGCCGCCTCCAGCTCCGTGTTGATGAAGGCGCTCCAGCGATGCTTGATCACGACCGGCTCGTCTTCAGCCGGGGTCAGTCCGCCGTGGAGCCGTGCCCCCCAGGACCCTTCCAGCGGCCGAAAGTGATCGCGATCGCGCCGCCGCTCGATCCAGACCTCGGAGTCCACGTCCGGCCCATGCACCGTTGCGATGTAGATGATCGGCAGGCCGGCCTTGCGGCCCTCTGCGATAATCTGATGCAGCCGGGCAGTCGCCTCCGGCACTCCATCCAGGGGCCGAGCGTTGCTGTCCGGCCCTTCACCGGCGTTGCGCAGGCAGAAGTCATTCTGCCAATCGACGACGATCAGCGCGGCGTTTCGCGGGTCTACTTTCTCCGCAAGGGTCGTGAGCATGTTCCCTTACCTTCCGATGCCAAACTTGGGCTGGCCGATGCTCTAGTTTAGCCGTTCTGTTTGGGCATGTTGGCGTCCTGTCACTGCAAGTGGCCGGAACGCCGTCAATGTAGCAGTCCCCGGCGAGCCTGACGACGCCGAGAAGGTTATGCAGCGATAAGCAAAACTTCGACGAATCTCGCCGGCAGATTATTAGTCCCGGCGCGAGAGGTATTTGGTTATCGCTTCTTCTAGGGAGAGGATCTCGCCGTGCAGGACGTTGCGGATGATCCGGATGGCGCCCGTCTGCGCCTCCGGCGGCTCAGTCTGACGGTGCACCATCGTGCAATCTTCGACGATGACGACGCCGTAGCGGTTCTGGAAGGCATCGGCCGCAGTCCAGAGCACGGTGTTGTCCGTGGACGCCCCCGCAAGGAGGACCTTCTGGATGCCCATTGTGCGCAGAGTGTAGTCGAGGTCGTTGTGAGAGAAGCCGCTGAGATAGCGCTTGTAGATGAAGATGTCCTGATCGGTAGGCTCCAGCTCCGGTATGACTTCCAGGTTTGTGGTGCCGACCTTCATCGACATGTTAGGCACGTTGTCGGTAGGGCGCCGCAAACTGTGGACGTGGAACACCTGCACGCCGGCGGCAAGGGCGGCGTCCTTCAGGCGGCGGACGCGCGCGACCATCTCGTAGCCGTAGCTGCCGGGCAGCCAGCCGTAGCCCCTCGCCATATCGAGGATGATCACTGCCAACTTCTCGGGCGCTGATTCGCTCACGGTTCTTCCTTTCCTGGCTTCGTCGCAGAAGCAGCGCCAGCATAGAGAGCGCTGACGCCCGCACCAATCTCAGTCTGAGGCTAAGCCTTGCGTTCCGATTCGTCGATCCAGTAGAAGGGCTCGATCTCCGTCGATGCTGCGCCGCCGGTGCCGGCACGGTAGACGCGGAAGTTGCCGAGCCAGGGCCAGGCCAGCGAAAAGCCCAGCGACTCTCCAGCCTCCATCAGGTAGTACATCTCCTTGGCGCAGTAGCGCTGCATCTCGTAGATGATTGACTGGCGCTTGTTGAAGTCGGCCTCCTTGCGCTGGTCGGCAACGAACTTCTCCAGCGTCTGGTCTAGCTTGCCATTGGCGGCAACGTGACCGGTGCGGGCATGACCGCCCTGCAGCCGGGCGACGATCTGACCGTCCACGTCCGGCGTGCCGCTGCCGGCCGAACCCAGGGCCAGGCCGGAGTAGCGGCCTTGATTGCGGTTGTACTTCGGGTCCCATTCTGACGTGTAGTCAGGGTTAACCGTCGTCAGCTTGAAGCTGCCGCTCTCCTCCCACATCTGGTGCAGGACCTCCGCAAGGCGCTGGAAGTCCGGCCCGTAGCCGTTGGCGGTCCAGATCCAGTTCGTCTCCACCGGATTGCCACCCGTCGCGGCCGAGACCAGCTTCTTGGCCTCCGCCGGGTCGTGCTTGTAATAGCGGGCGTTGGCGCCGAAGGCCTTCTCGTCCTGTGGGTCGAGCCACCAGTCGTCGTAGCCGGCCGGTATGACGGTGTGCCAGCGACGTGAGGTCTCGAGGCCGGCGTCGGCGAACTGCTGCGAGTTGTAGAACGTGTCGATCAGCAGGTCTCGGTCCATCAGCAGCGAGATCGCCTGGCGCAGGCGGACGTCATGGAAGGGCGACTCCGGCAGGAAGCCAAAGCGGATGTTCGAACCGCCCTGAGAGTGCTCCTCATCGGCGATCATCGTCAGCTCCGGCAGGTCCCGTTTCGTCGAGAGCACGTCCTCGGCATTCACCGTCATTGTGGCGATGGCGCCGGTGCGGAACTGGGCCAGCAGGGCGCTGTACTCGCTCAGGATCGGCAGACTCTTCTGGCCCAGCAGCATCTTGCCGTGGTCGTACCAGTCCGGGTTCGGCTCGTAGACAATGCGGGCGCTGGGTACGTACTCCTTCAGCCGCCAGGCGCCGGAGCCGCGCATCTCCTCGCCGGTCTTGAACTTGTCGTCCGCCTCCACCGGCAGGATGACAACGTGGCGCGTGAAGCAGAACTGAGGCAGCAGCCCCGCGTACGGATAAGCCAGCTTCATCACGAAGGTGTTGTTGTCCGGCGCCTCAACGCTCATCACCGGGGCGGATGGGTCGGACGCGTGGGCCAGGCTGGTGCGGTAGGCATTGATCCTGGCGAAGCGGTCCCAACTGAACTTCACGTCCTGGGATGTGAGCAAGCGTCCGCTGGTCGGTGGCCGAGGGTCCAGCTTCTGGTTGGGCCGCATCTTGAAGGTGTAGGTCAGGCCATCGCCGGAGACCTCCCAGCCGGTGACGGCATCACCCTCGACAACCGAGAGCCGCGGCTCCGGGTACTTGATTGACTTGAACTTTACGATGCGGCTGTAGCCATGATTGGCCGCTGTCGCATCCGCTCCCTGACGCTCTGTGTTGAACTGGACAATGTTGCCGGTGATATGGCCGGGATAAGTCCCGCCCTTCACGGCCTTGTCCGTGGTATCGACGGGCTTGCTGACGAGGCTGGTAGCGTCGTCTTCGCCGTCCCCGCCACCGCAGCCGATGAGGCTCAAGGCCAGGGCGCCTGCGGCCGTCCCTGCGCCGGCCTGAAGCAGCCGCCGCCGTCTTAGTCTCGCCGTTGTCATCCTGCTCCAGTAACTATCGGCTGCCATTGCTTACTCCCTTTTCTGGTCCCCCGGAGGGCGATTTCATGCCGAATCGACGCCTGGGCCCATCGCCAAAAATCCGGCGTCTTTGGCCGGGACGCCGCCAATGTAGCTACACCAAGGAGCGTTAACAACGCCGAGAAGGTTATGCAGTGATAAGCAAAACTTCGCGCGACCTGACACTGAATAGGGAGATTTCAGATCCGGGGCTTGACAGCAGGGAGTAGGCTAGGCTGCGCCGTGTGGGTTGACCAGTAGCGCCCGGCGGCTCTCCCCCTTTAGCCGAGACTCCTCCCCAGGAGCCTCGGCTGCTTTATGCCAAAGCTTCACTTATGGTTCCATAAGCCTCTGACCCGTTGTCAGCCTCCAGGCCGGCGGCTAGATTAAGGGCGCGTCCGCATTGCCTGTACGGGCTGATCGCGGCAGAGGGAGTGAGATGGAAGAAAGTTACTGGTCGAAGATTCTGCGAGGCCGTCAGGCAACCAGGCGGCGGCTGCTTACCGGCGCCGCGGGCATAGCCGGTTCCGGACTCGCCCTGAGCCTGATCGGCTGTGGCGGCGGCAGCGATGATGGCAACGGCGATGCCTCCGGCCTGCTCGGCAAGGCGGAGGACACTACCGCCAAGGCGGTGGCCGGTGGCGTCTATCCCGACTTCCTGGGCACCGACATCCACACCATGGACCCGCTGCTCGTTAGTCAGAGGGCTAGCTTCGGCCCCATGCTCTACGTCTACAGCCTGCTCCTGAAGGCCGGCATCAGCACCTCGAAGAAGCCCGGCACGGCAGAGGTCACCGGTGACGCCGCCGAGTCTTATGAGCTTTCCGCGGACGGGCTTACTATGACTCTCAAGCTCCGCCCCAACCACAAGTTCGATGCCCGCCCGCCGACCAACGGCCGTGCCATGGACGCCTCCGACGTCAAGTGGAGCTGGGACAAGTTCACCACCACCGGCTTCTACGGTGGGGACTATTCCAACGCCCGCAACCCTAACTCGCCGGTGGAGTCGTTGACCACGCCGGATCCGCGTACGCTGGTCTTCAAGCTGGCCTTCCCGTTCGCGGACATCATCGAGCTGTTTGCCGCCGAAAACTTTTTCCTCCAGCCGAAGGACGACAACTTCGATTTCCGCGCCGACATGCGCGGCTCCGGCCCCTACGTCCTCCAGGAGTACGTCGGCAGCAGCCGCATCGTCTTCAAGAAGAACCCGGCCTGGTACGACAAGCCGCGCCCCTTCTTCGACGAGATCCGTAAGCCGCTGCTGAGTGAGTACGCCACTGGATTGGCGCAGTTCATCTCCGGCAACGTCTGGAGCTATCCGGTGAACAGCGCCGACGTGCTCCCAACCAAGCGCGCCAACCCGGATCTACTGATGCTGGCCGGCACCGAGCCATCCACCGGCGGCGGCTTCTGGAACTTCTCCAAGCAGCCCGATTCCGTCTGGAAGGACCCCCGCGTCCGCCGTGCATTCTCCATGACGATTGACCGCGACCTCTTGCTCGAGGCGTTCTTCAACACGGGCGAGTTTACCGACGCGGGCCTGCCGCTCAAGCTCTACTGGCACTCTCACATCGGCGCCGGCCATGCTGAATGGGTAGATCCTCGTGGCGATGGCCTCGGCGAGGGCGCGAAGTACTTCCAGTACAACATTGCCGAGGCGAAGAAGCTGGTCGAAGCGGCCGGGCTCAAGACGCCGGTGCCATCGCAGCTCCACACGGCCCTCGGCTACAACCCGGCGCGGCAGAAGCAGGACGAGATCCTCGCCGGTCATGTCAGCGAGAGCGGCGTCTTCGCGCTGACCCACGATGGCTTGGACTACAACACGTCCTGGCGCCGGGCGCGAGAGAGCGCGGGCGCGGGCTTCCCCGGCATCCTCACTCACTTCCAGTCCGGTCCCACCACCGACTACATCCTCAACCGGACCTACACGCCTGAGGGCAGCAATGCCGTCTCCCCGGAGCCGATCCCGGGCGTCACGGACCTGGTCTACAAGCAGCGCCGGGAGGTCGACCCCCAGAAGCGGGTGGCGATCATGCAGGACATCCAGAAGCAGCTTGCGCTGGAATGGCCCTGCGTCTACTACCTCGGCGATGTCCCGAGCTTCTCGCTGCGCTGGCCCTGGCTGCGTAACGACGGCATCTTCCTGACCGGCGGAAACTCCTCGCGGCCCTTCACCTACGTGTGGTACGACAAGGCTCTGCACGAGAAGCACTCATGAGACTCGGAGTGGTTACGCCCAACGCATAATCTGCCTTCGGGCTCGACGGCCCATCTCCTTCCTGATGGATTGAGGCGGGTTCCACTACGCCGGCTGCCGAGGCCCATCAGGGAGGAAACATGACACAGACCAAGACCTTCAGCCTGCTGGAGACGACCATCGAGGACATCCTGGCTGCCTATAGCGCGCGGGAGCTGTCGGCGCGGGAGCTGGTCCAGTCCTACCTCAACCGCATCCAGGCCTTCGACCGTGACGGCCCCAAGATCAACTCCGTCATCAATCTCAATGACAAGGCCCTGGCGGAAGCCGATCGGCTGGACGCAGCCCTCAAAGCTTCGGGGCCGGTTGGGCCGCTGCACGGCATCCCGGTGCTGCTCAAGGACCAGATGGACGCCGAGGGCATGCCGACGACGCTGGGCTCGGTCCTGTTCAAGGATTACTACCCTGACCAGGACGCCTTCGTCACGGCGAAGCTGAAGCAGGCCGGCGCCATTATCCTTGCCAAGGTGACGCTGGGCGAGCTCGGCGGCGGCGACACCCACGGCACGCTCTTCGGCTCAACCCGCAACCCGTACGATCTCGAGCGGACCGTAGGCGGCTCCTCCGGTGGCTCCGCGACCGGTGTCTCGGCCAACTTTGGCGCCGTCGCGGTTGGCCAGGAAGCTTTCTCGTCGATCCGGCGGCCGTCGGCCTGGAACAGCGTCGTGGGTATGCGGCCAACCCCCGGTCTCGTGAGCCGCAGCGGCGTTTACGCCGGCTGGCCCAGCCGCACCGCCTCCCTCGGCCCGATCACGCGCACCGTCCGCGACCTCGCGACCCTTCTCGACTCGATGGCCGGCTACGACCCCGAAGACCCGATGACGGCTTACGGCGTCGGGCAGGCGCCGCCAACCTACTTGGCATTCCTGGACGCCGCCGGTCTGCGCGGCGCGCGCATCGGCATCCTGCGCCAATCGATGGGCAATGCAGCAGAGCCGGACTCGGAGGACTTTGCCAAAGTGACGGCGGTCTTCGACTCCGCCGTCGGCGAGCTCCGAAGCGCCGGGGCCACGGTCATCGACCCGGTCGAGATTCCGCGCCTCAACGAGCTACTCGCCAAGCGCGCCGGTGAGGGCAACGATGGCTCCTTCGAGGTCTACATGAGCCGCAGCGCCAACCCGCCCTTCAAGTCGCAGCAGGAGATGACGCAATCGCCGGGCTACGTCAGCCTGCGGGCCCGGCGCGCGCCCAGCCCGATCCGCGTCGGGGCTCAGGAAGCGCACTACGAGTACCTCAAGGCGCGTGAGGAGCTGATGACCAATGTCCTCAAGGTCATGGCCGACAACCAGCTAGACGCCATCGTCCACAAGAGCGTTGAGCACCAGCCGACCCTGATTAAAGACGGCGTCAACCCTCCCTTCGTCAGCTCAAAGGGCGCGGCTCATCTCAACACCTTCCTGATCTACGCCGCCTCGATATCCGTCCCGGCCGGGTTCACCAGCGACGGTCTACCCGCCGGCATCACGTTCTTCGGACGGCCCTACAGCGAGCCGACGATGCTGCGGCTGGCCTACGCCTACGAGCAGGCGACCGCGCACCGCATTCCGCCGAATACGACGCCGAAGCTGGCCGGCGAGCCCTAGCCGGTTCTACTCTTCGAGGGATTCGGAGGCCACGTCGATCAGCGCCCGCAACACCCAGCTGGCTGGCTCGGTGATGTCCTTGCGGTGGATGACGTAGAACGGCCGCGCCAGGCTAAAGTCCCTGAGATTGAGATGGATCAGCGTGCCCTCGGCAATGTCCTGGTGCACGCCATAGAGATGAATGATGCCGATCGCCAGGTTCTCACGGGCGGCGACGCGGATCTCTTCTAGCGTCGTGACTTCCATAAGGTTCTGAAGATTCAGGCCGCGCTCGGCAAACCAGGAGTCGATGTCATTCCTGAAGATACCCGTCGCGAAGGTAGCCACGCGTTCGTGAACCAGGTCCTCCGGCTGGATGGTGGGCCGCCGGGCCAGGGGGTGGGAGGGGGAGCTGACACAGATCAGCCGCTCGTTGCGACAGGGTACCGCCTCCAGGGAGCTATCGAGGTGCCGGGTCTGGATGCCGAGGTCAGCATCGCCGATCTTCACCGCCTCGGTAATCTCAGCATGGTGCCGGACGATGGTCTTCACGGCGATCTCCGGGTGCTCGGTCCAGAAGACGCGCAAAGCGGGCGGGACGAAGTGCAGCAGCGGCGCCGGGAAGCTGGCGATGGTCACCTGCCGCTGCGAGCCGTTGACCAGCGCATCGAGACGCTCCCGCGTCGACCTGATCTCCTGCTCCACACGGCCGGCAAGCTCATAGACGTACGCGCCGGCATCGGTGAGCTGCAGCTCTCTACCCGCCTGCTGGATTAGCTTTGCGCCGAAGAACTGCTCCAGGTGCCGCACCTGCTGCGATACGGCCGGCTGCGAGATGAAGAGATCATCCGACGCCTTGGTGAAGCTCCTCGCTTCAACGACCCTTCTGAAGGTCAATAACCAGGCTGTATTCATCGCCACTCCCCCTTGGCGAGGCTAGATTAGACCGTCCTTGGACAGCGCGTCCATTACATTTCGCGACAACTCCATTCGCCCACCAACGGCATCCATACCACCCCTTAGCCTGCCCTTCTAGGCAAAGCGAAGAATCTAGAGCGAGAGGATGACGGCATATCATCTCGACGAGGACTAACAACCGCACTCACCCTTCCGTGCGACGCGCTGAAGATCGGCAGCCGCCCAGTCCCTATGCTGTCTCCAGGCGCGAGTCGTAAGATGGTGCCATGTTTGAGAGCATTCTTGTCCCCTTAGACGGCTCCGAGCTTGCCGAGTCCGCCCTGGACGCGGCTCTCGAGCTCAAGATCAAGCTGGGCGCGCGATTGCTCCTCGTCCGCAGCGTCGAGCCCGCCAGCCATCATCTCGTCCAGGCGCCCGGCGTTTTCGAGTCTCCGTCCGCGGCCGTCGCCAACGTCGAGATGATCCAGAAGATGGTCGAAGCCGAGCAGAGCGAAGCCCACTCCTATCTCGACGCTGTCCACACCAGGCTCGATGGCGGCTCAGATATCGAAGCGCTGGTCGTTGAAGGCGATGCGGCTCAGGTCATCGTTGAGATGGCGGAACAGCATAAGGTTGGTCTGATCGTCATGTCGAGCCACGGTCGCGGCGGTCTCGGCCGTCTCGTATTCGGCAGCGTTGCCGATGCAGTCCTGCGCCAGAGCCACGTCCCCGTGCTGCTCCTCCGCCTGGAAGACGAAAAGAAGGACTCCTAGGCCGCGGACCCGTTTCGCAGCTCACGCAGCATCCGCCGCGTCTCGTCCATGCGCTTGAGCATGTCATCCAGCGCCTCACCATCGTCGCTATTCGTCTCAGCCGTCACCGCGACGTGACCGTTCGTGGCGCTGGCGTCGGCATTCGTCGCGTGACCGTTGCTGGTGTTGAGTGGCTCGCCGCTGACCAGCCGCGCCAGCTCCGGCGTCGGCAGCTCCGCCATCTTTACTTGAGGCTCCATGAACAGCGGCTGAGGCTCCGGCAGGCGGACGCTGTCCGGCGCCTCGCTCGGCGTCAGCGTCTCCTCGCTCAGCGCGGCCGCAGGGACCGGCTCGGGCTGGCGCAGCGTCTCAGGTGGCGCCATCGCCGGCGCTTCCGCCCCGTCGATCTGCAGCCGGTTGACGTTCTTCTCCGCCAGCCGCAGGGCAATCTCGGCCCGTCGCAGCAGGTCTTCCGCCGTCGTGGCGCACTGCGGGAAGAAGGTAGCCCCGTAATGAGTCGGCAGCGGCCCGCCCGGCTCGCCCACGGTGGGCTTTGTGCGCCGCGCGACTCGTCTTAGCCGCCGCACCATGCCTATGACGTCACGGTCGGTCGATTCCGGCAGGATCAAGGCAAAGCCCGCCTCCCCAAATCGGTAGACGCGGTCGATGTGGATGCGCGTGCTGCTCAACACGTGCGCCGTCGCCACCACGCTGTCTTTCCAGGTAGCCTCATCGCGATAATCAAACCGCTGCCGCAGCTCGTCGATGCCGACCAGCACCAGCGCAAACTCCCGCTCAAAGCGGCGAGAGCGCACCAGCTCTGCCTCCAGGGCCGGGGCCAGCAGGCGCTCTTCGTAAACGCCGGTGTCGGGGTCCACGGCCTCCGCGGCGTCCGTCACGGCGCCGAGGAGGATGTTCTCCGCCTCCAGCACTCGCAGCGAGTGCCGCGCCAGGCCGGCGAAACCGGAGAGACCCAGCAACCCGGGTAGCTCAAGCAGCATGTAAGAATCGAAGAGCTTATCGCCCTCGATCAAGGTGTAGGTGTAGTTGGGTCCCAGCCAGATAGCGACGGCGGCCGGGATCAGCGCCTGCCAGGGCAGCCACATCGCCGCGCCCACGGTCATCATGATCATGCCGATGCGCAGCGATACGCCGTCCGGGTCCTGCGCCGAGACTGCCGAAATGGCCGCGACCATGATCAGCAGGCCGCAAATACTTAGATAGAGAGCGGTGCGCTTCTGACGCGCTGCAACGACAGACATGATGCGCCCCTAGCCGGGGAGTCTGAGCGACAGGTTGCCTTCGCTGGCGGAGACTACCTCGACGCGCATGCCGGCCGATTCAGCCAGCCCCTCGCCGAAGACCTCGGCGGCCATTGCATTTTCAACTTCGATGCGGAAGGTGACCTCTTCTTTGGCGTAATCCGCCAGGGTAACGTTGCGCACGCCGCTCATCCGGCCCAGCGCCCCGTCCAGGCTCAGCAGCCGGTCGAAGTCCGGCACCGGTGAGATGCTCACCAGCACCCGCCCTGCGAGCATCGTCGCGACAGGCTGGTTGCCGGGACTTGGAGTGGCTTCATAGGCCGGAGTCGCCGCGTAAGAGGGCTCCGGCTCCACCTGAGCGGGCGTCTGAATTTCGTAGCTCTGGGCCCAGGCCGCGGCCTCAGCCGCGACGGATGGGGCCTCGTAGCTTGGCTCCGCCGGTGTCTCCATGACGGGCTGCTGTTCCGGCTCCGGCTGATACCACGTCGGCTGCGCCGGCGGCTCCGCCACATGGCGCTCGGAAGGCGCTTCGTAAGCCCCCGGCTGCGTCGTGGCAAGAGGCTCGCTCTGGTAGGAAGGCTCGTAACTGGGAGCCGGCTCGCTCTGGGCAGGCTCCTCGTAGGACGGCGCTGGCGGCGTCACGTCCGGCGCCACGCGCGCTGTCTGGTCGCCCAGCATGGCGATGCGCGAGTGCAGCTCCTGCACCAGCTTGGCCAGCAGTTCGTAGTCCGCTTCCAGGCGCTCCAGCACGTTCTGGGCGCTCGCGCTGATCGAGGTCTCGCTGTTCATCTGCTCGAAGCGGGCGACCTGCTGGCCGGCCTCGCTGGCGGCGGCGCGTGCGGCTTCGGCGGCCTGCTGCGCTGCCGCCACGGCTTCCTGGCCGGCGTTTACCGACCCCTCGATGCGCTCGTAGACCGCATCGACGTGCTGCTGAAGGTTGGTCTTGAGAGTCTCGCTGACCTGCAGCGCTTGCTGGGCCTGGCCCATGACCTGCTGGCCGCTGTCCACCGAGCGCTGGATACGCTCGAGCGCGGTGTCGGTGTGCTGCAGCACGTCGGCCTTGAGCTGGTCGCTCGTCTCGCCGATCTGCGCCATCTGGCTCGCCAGGTCGCGGCCGGTGCTCACCGAGGCATCGATCCTCTCGATCGCCTCGTCGGCGCGGCGCTGAAGGTCAGCCTTGAGCTGCTCGCTGTTTTGGCTGATCTGCTCCATCTGTCCGGCAATCTCACGGCCGGCGATTAGCGATGCTTCGATTTTCTCCAGCGCCTCGTTAGTGCGGCCCTGCAGCCGCTCATCGGCTTGGCCGATAGCGGCGTCGACTGCCTGGAGGACCTCCTGGCGCACCTTCTCGCCTGCCTCCGCGACGGCGCTCTGGACGCTCTCGGCCGTCCGGCGGGCTTCCTCAGCCGCCTGGGTTGCTGTCGCGGCCATTTCGCTGCTCGTAGTCACGGCGGCGTGGGCCTTGCTGGTGGCCTCGTCTACGGCACGGAGGGACTCGGAGGCAAACTTCTCCGCTGCGGCGGCAAGCTGCTTGGTGGACTCGCCAACGCTACCGGCGAAATCCTTGACAGCCGCACGTACTAGGTCAGTCCAGGAGTCGACGGGCTCCTTATCTTCCACACCTTCATGGTAGCCGAAGGGCGCTCCCACTTGAACCACTGTGTTCCTCCTTGACCTTGCCGCAGAGCAGCCGGCGGGGCTGTAACGGAATGCCTGCTATCTAATATCGGCAACTTAGAGGAGATCGTTTAGGAAGGGTATGAGGGCTTACCCTGATTTTCACGCCCTTGTAACCGCAACCTGCGAATCGGCCGGAAGATACTTCCAGTCCACGCCGTCGCCGGGGACGTTTTCGAATCAGTGAGTAAGGTCGATTTTGGGGAGGAGAGGCTTAGTTGCCCAGCGTGCCCGTTAGCTCCAGCGAAGCCAGCATGTGCCGCAGCGGCAGCGCTGCCTCGTCGGCCACCTGGACCAGCTCTTCGAGGTCGATGACTTCACCGTTCTTGCCCTCGGTCCGCAGTTCGATGCGCTCGCCCTCGATCAGAGACTGAATCTCGCCGTTGCGAGTGTTGGCGAGGACTGCCACGCCGTCACCTTCGATGCTCAGCCAGCTGCTATCCAGAGTCGCGATGCCGCTGCTGTTCACGACTACGTTGGTTACCTCCCACGTCGCCGGGATGACAAAGCTCATATTGCTGGTGCGGACCTCGGTCCAGCTCAGGCCGTAGGTCGTGTCGCCGGGCAGCAAGCGCATGCGGACCTGACCGGTAAGTACCGGCGCCGGCGTAGCCGTCGGGCCCGGACGCGCTGTTGCCGTGGCGGCGGGAGTGTTCGTGGGCTCCGGCGTCGTGCTCGCGGCGGCAGAGGGCTGCGACGTTGGCGATTCAACCCGCGATGCCAGGATGCGGACCTTCTCCTCAGCCTGGTTGAGCTGCTGCTGGGCCTGGACCAGCTCCGGCGCCGGTGACTCATTCACGACATCCTGCTGGCTGTCGATAATCGCGCTCAGCTTCTCGGCCACTGGCGCTTGGGCCGCTTGGGCCGGCTCCGCGCTCAGTCTGGTGGCCAGCGTCGAAGCCTTGGTCGTTAGCTCGACGATTACGTCGGTTTGGACAGGCCGCCCGGAAGCGAGCTGGTCCTGGACCTCCTGCCACTGCACCTCTAGCTGCGCGACCTCGGCGCTGACGCCCTGAGGCCGCGTCTGAGATGTCAGGTAGGCAAGCCCCGCGACCGCAATCGCCAGGACCACAACCGCTGCCGAGAGGCTGCCGCGCAGGGCCAGCGCCATCGGGAAGGCTGCGCGCGGACGCGGCATGGCGGCGGCTTCCAGAAGCCGGCGCCGTGCGTTTACCCAGAACGGTAGGCGTGGCGGCGGCACATTGCGCAGTGCCTCCTGGGCCCCGGCGCCAGCATTGGCTACTAGCCGTCGCCGCGCGCGTTCGACAAACAACTCGTCCGGCTGGCTGGAGTAGGCGTGGCTCACGTCGCGTCCGGCCGCGAACAGCAGGCGCTCTCGCGTCCGCTGGCGATACTCCTGCCGCGGCGAGTTGGCGAAGGCAAAGCGCAATGAAAGCGCCTGCCGGAACAGCGGCTCCAGCACGGCGCGCTGCTCCGGGAACGCCGAGAGGCATTCCTCCGGCGTCAGCCCGTGCTCGTAAGCGGCCAGGCATTCCTGCAGCATCTCGTCGATGCGTTCCCTGCTCATGATCGGTTCTTTGCCAGTTCCGGGTACTTCGGCGTCATCAGGACTTGAAGACGCTGCATACCCTTGTGCTGCAATACCTTTACGTTGTTCTCCTGCTTGCCCAGCGCCTTCGCCGTATCTGCCACCGAAAGGCCGGACGCGAATCGCAGGATGATCACCTCGCGCTGGGCTTCCGGCAGCAGGGCCACAGCCTTGCGCAGGTCCTCCAGCGCCATGATCCGCTCCGTCGTCTCCGCCGGGTCGTTGTTGCCGCGGTCGACTACCTCTTCCGGCAGCTCCGTGTCCTGCGACCGGCGGCCGTTGCGCCGGGCAAAGCTCACGACCTCATTACGGGCGATGCGCATCAGCCAGGCGGCAAAGGGGACCTTGCGCCACTGGTAGTTGGGCAGCCCGGCAAGCATCTTGAGGAAGATCTCTTCCGCCACGTCCTCGGCGTCATGCACGTTGCCGAGCCTTGCCAGCGCGTAGCGGTAGACCTGGTTGATGTGATTGTCGTAGAGAGAACCCAGCGCGTCGAGATCGCCCGCCTGGGCGTCCTCGATCAGCTTACGCTGCGGCTCCCACTCGGAGTCGCCATCGCCGGGCGAAAACATTCTCGTCATCCTGTTGCCTGGGGCTGGAAAACGAGCCAATGATAGCCCTCTCTCTTTACCGCGTCCAATAGAGACACGCGTAGAAACCCCGGCCTTAGCCCGGGCTCATACATAAGAACGTGATTAATGCGGAAAGGTTAATCATTTCCCGGCCGATTTGCGGATCAGGTATTACCCGCGAATAGACCGCGCTCCAGGACTGTGATGATACGACACTACGCCATACCCCGGCGCATGCGAATCGCCCTCGGCCTTCCGGCCGGTCTCTGAACCCGGTAGCATGACCCAAATGCGAGTCTTCGTCACCGGCGGCGCCGGCTTCATTGGCAGTCACGTCGCGAGGGAGCTGCTCGCCGCCGGCCACGCCGTTACCGTCTTCGATAACCTTTCGACCGGCCACCGCCAGCAGGTTCCGCGTGACGCCGCCTTCATCAAGGGCGACCTCAAGCAGGATCAGCGCCTCGAAACCGCCCTCGCCGGACACGACATCGTCATCCACCTCGCCGCCCTCGTGCCTGTCCCCGTTTCGGTCCTCCGCCCCGTGGACTTCACCGAGAACAACGTCGTCAACACGGTGCGCCTCCTGGAAGCGATGCGCCGCGCCGGCGTCCGCCGCATCGTCTTTTCCTCCTCCGCGACGGTCTACGGCAACCCCAAGCGCCTGCCCCTGCGCGAAGATGAACCGGTCGCCTTGCCGTCCAACCCTTATGGCGCCTCCAAGCTCGCCGCCGAAGGGTTCATAGCCGTCTATCACAGCCTCCATGGCTTCGACGCGACGATCCTGCGCTACTTCAACCCCTACGGCCCCAACGAGCTTTGCGAGCCCGAGACCCACGTTGTCCCGAACATCATCCGCGCCGCCCTCAATGACCTGCCGATCCCGGTCTTCTGGCAGGGCGAGCAGGTCCGCGACTACATCTACGTCGAGGATCTGGCGCGCGCCCACGGCAGCGTCCTGAATCTCACCGGCCTCAACTACTTCAACGTTGGCAGTGAGAAGGGCGTCAAAGTCAAAGAGGTCCTCCAGGCCGTCACGGACATCCTCGGCCACCCCCTCCGCATCGATGATCTGGGTGAGCGCGCCGGTGACGTCCCCGCCATCTACGCGTCCTCAGAGCGTCTGCGAAAGGCGACGGGCTGGCAGGCTAAGGTGAGTCTCGAGGAAGGTTTGGAGCGGACGGTGGTGTTCTTTCGCGGCTTGAAGGCAGGCGTCTAAGCAGCGGCGGAGGCTGAGGTGCTCGCGGCGCGGCGCTCTTCGCCGCGCATTGCTTTCGTCGCGTACATCCGCCTGTCGGCGATACCCAACAAGGTGCCGGCCGACGATCCGTCCTCCGGGTACGTTGATATGCCGAGCGAGATCGATGGCCGCGCGTGGGTACCCTGCACCGGCACCAGCAACGATGACACCACCTTGCCCAGGTGCGCCGCCTGGATCAGCGCTTCATCTTCGCCGGTGTCCGGCAGCGCCACCACAAACTCGTCGCCGCCCAGCCGCCAGCAGGTGTATTTGTTCCCCGCCCACTCGTGGATGGCATCGCCCACGGCTCTTAGGACAGAGTCCCCCGCTTCGTGGCCGTACGTGTCGTTTACCGGCTTCAGACTATCGAGATCGCCGAAGATTACCGACAGCGGCTTGCGGTCCAGCTCCGCTTCGACGATCAGCGCTTCCAGATGGCTGCTCAGGTGGCGCAGGTTGTAGAGTCCCGTCAGCGCGTCGACGGTTGCCTGGTACTCCAGCGCGTCCGCCATGCCATTCACAGCGCGCGCCAGCTGCCCCAACTCGTCGTTGGCGCCACCGGCCGGCATGCGGACTTGCTCGCCAACGGCGATCCGCATCGCGAGACCGCTATAGCTGCGCAGCGGCGTGGAGACGAAGTGGCGCAGCAACAGCCAGGCGCCTATCAGCAGCGCGATGATGATCAGATCCGCCGCCAGCACAGATCGATAGACCAGGATGCGCGCGCCGGTTGTCAGGTCTGGATAGGTCACGACGATATGCGCGGCGCCCGGTTGGTCGGGGATGAGCGCGCTAAGGGGCACCGCATACTCCTCGCCGAACCGCTGCCCCCAGAGTACTCGCCAGGGAGATGCCTCGGCCGGTTGATGATTGACATCGCTGATCCTGATCGACCTCGATCTCGTCTCGCCGGCCAGCGCAGCGCTCAGCAAGGTGGGGTCTATCGGTTGGTCTCCAAGGATCGATGTCCTGAGTATCCCTGGCGCCAGCGTCTGTCCGGCGCCGTCATAAAGGGCGAATGCTTCAATGCCGAGTTCGGCCGCCGCCGACCCTTCGCCTGGTGCTCCGCCGGTCGCGCCGATGCCCAGGCGCGCCGCGGCCAGAAGCACAACCTTGATCTTCGCCTCGGTTTGCTCGTGCGCGCTATCGATGCTGTCGTCGATGCTCAGCCAGGCGTAGATACCAAAAGCAAATGTGGTGCAGACCACGGCAACTAGGCTCAGAGCGAGCCAGAGTCGGAAGACAATCGTCCTGTGGGCCAGTAGGTGCATAGGCGTCTGAGAAGAGTATCGGCAGACGCCTGTGCCAATCGGATAGGTGAGTTGCGCCTAGTTTTCTTTAGTCCCTAAACGAATCAGGCTGGTTCGAGGAGTTGGGAGGACGCCGCCATCGGCAGCATCCGTTCCAGCACGCGTTCCAGGGCCATGGTGTGAGCGCAGGCGCCGTAACCGGCCTCGAAGAAGTCACAGGTGCAGTGCCACTTGTCGCCGGAGAACGTGACCTTGTGGTCGCCGTTCTCGCCGGCGAAGTCGACGCTCAAGTTGGTGAAGCGGATCCGGTCTCGCTCCAGAGCGTAGCGCTTTGCCTTCTCGATCTTGCCGACGACGCTTGAGTTCACAGACACCCCTCCAAAATAAGAACACCCGGCCCAGGCCGAGTGTCACATCCTTCAGACCGCGAGAACAGTCATGGCTATCTACTCAAAATTATCGGCTGACCTCCGCGGATCGTCAATGGTAGTTTGCCTTGCAAAAGCCTCTTGTAGCTGATCTTGCCAGCCCCGGTCAGCGCATCCTGAGCCAGGTGAAGGGCTCTGGCAAGGATCAGATCGGCGCTATTCAACCCTCGAAGCGCTTGTACACCAGGCAGGCGTTCTGGCCACCGAAGCCGAAGCTGTTCTTCAGCACCGCCCTCACGCTGCCAACGTCCCGCGAGGCGTTGGGCACGTAGTCCAGGTCGCAGACCGGGTCCACCGTCTCATAGTTGAGGGTCGGCGGCAGGATGCCGGTCTCGATCGCTTTGATGCAAGCTATTGACTCAATCGGGCCGGAAGCGCCCAGCGCGTGGCCGATCATCGATTTCGTCGAGCTGATCGGCAGCTGGTAAGCGCGCTCGCCGAAGACCGTCTTGATCGCAACCGTCTCCGCGGCGTCGTTGGCCTGTGTCGACGTGCCGTGCGCGTTGATGTAATCGATGTCGTCCGGTGTCATCCCCGCGTCTTCGATGGCCAGACGCATCGCCCGCGCTGCCCCTTCGCCATCGGCGCATGGCGCCACCACATGGTACGCGTCCGAGCAGGCTCCGTAGCCGGCCAGCTCGGCGAGGATGGTCGCGCCGCGCGTCTGGGCATGCTCCAGCGTCTCCAGCACCAGCATCGCCGCGCCCTCGGCGCAGACGAAGCCGTCGCGCCCGGCGTCGAAGGGACGGCTCGCCTTCGACGGATCATCCGCGCGCGTCGATAGCGCCCTCATGATCGCGAAGCCTGCCAGCCCCAGCTCGCAGATGCCGGCCTCGCCGCCGCCCGCCAGCATGATGTCGGCGCGGCCGTGGCGGATGATATCCAGCGCATCACCGATGGCCTGGGTGCCGGCCGCGCAGGCCGTGGTCACGGTGTTGTTGTAGCCCTTGAGCTGGTGCTGCATCGCCACCTGGGCGGCGGCGATGTTTGGCAACGTCTTCGACATATAGAAAGGGTCGAGCCGGTCGCCGCCCTTCTGGATGATCGTCCGCATGGCGGAGTCGTTCTCCGGGAAGCCGCCGTTGCCGTTACCCATCAGCACGCCGATGCGGTTGCGGTCCTCGTCGTCGAGCTGCAGGCCGGAGTTCTCGATGGCCATGGCGGCGGCCGCGACGGAGAACTGGCTGAAGCGCGCCATCCGCCGTGCCTCTTTGCGGTCCATGTACTGCTCGGGGTCGAAGCCCTTTACTTCGCCATCCACCTTGACGGCGTAGGCGCTGTGGTCGAAAAGGGTGATCCAGTCGATACCGGATCGGCCCTCGACGCAGCCCTGCCAGAAGTCTTCGACATTGTTGCCGAGCGGTGTCAGGGCGCCCATGCCCGTGATCACAACCCGCCGCCGGCTGTTGCTGGTGGTCATCTCTCCCCCGTTCAGCCCCTGCCGGCGATAGGTGGGTCTCGTTCCAGGCCCAGGATGTGAGCGCGGGCCTCGCCGGCGAGGGCGACTGAACCGAGGATAACAACCGCGTCGGACGCAGTCGAGAGGTTCATGGCCATATCGACCGCCGCGCCGCAGTCCGGCTCGTACATCGTCTCGATGCCGAGGTCGGCAAAGACGCGGCCAACGCGGTCGGCGGCGAGGGCCCTGGGATGGTCTGCCTGGGTCGCGATCACCCGTCTCGCCACCGGCTCGATTGCCGATGCCAGCCCTTCGAGGTCCTTGTCACTCATGACGCCGATCACGAGCGTTGCCTGGTTGATCCGCAGGTAGTCGGCCAACGTATCGCGCAGGACGCGGGCAGAGTCCGCCGTGTGCGCCGCGTCGACGACTACCAGCGGCCGGCGCTTTATCACCTCGATGCGAGCCGGCCACCTTACCTTCTCGAGACCGGTCTTCACGGCCTCCTCACCGATCTTGATCCCGGCCGGCGCAAGCTGCTCCACCGCAACGATCGCCGTCGCCGCGTTATCGAGCTGGTGCTTGCCCAGCAGCGGCAGCTTGACGTTGTAGCCACCCGTCGGCGTGCGCAGCCGGAAGCTCTGAGAGTCGCTGCCGTAGGTGTCACGGCGCAGGTTGCAGGCCAGCGCCACCTCGATCAACTTCGAGCCGTTCTCCTGCGCCACCTCCCGGATCACGTCCGCGGCCGACTCGCGCTGGGGGGCCATGACGGTAGCGCAACCGGGGATGATGATCCCCGCCTTCTGCCGCGCGATCTCCGCCACCGTATCGCCGAGGATCTCGCGGTGCTCCAGGCCGATGTTGGTGATGACGGCGCATTCCTTGGCGTCAAAGACGTTCGTGGAGTCGAGGGTGCCGCCCAGCCCCACCTCGACGACCTGGACCTGCGCCTCGCGCTGACGGAAGAGCAAAAAACCCAGCGCCGTCAGCGCGTCGAAGGTGACCAGCGCCCGCTCCGGCGTCCGCTCCTGCACCCGCCGCGCCGCCGCCGCGACCGCTTCGATCCCGGCGGCGAACTCGTCCTGCGATACCGGTTGACCGTCGATCTGGACGCGCTCCGGGAATCGGTTCAGGTGTGGGCTGGTGAAGAGGCCCGTCCGCAGCCCCGCCGCCCGCAGGATCGCTTCGCACATCGCCGCCACGCTGCCCTTACCCTTGCTGCCGGCGATATGGATCGTCGCCCTGCCGAGGTGCGGGTCACCCAGCTCCGACAGCAGCACCCGCATCGGCGCCACGTCAGGACGGTCGGCAAACCGCCCGCTGCGTTCGAAGTCCGCCAGGCTGTACAGGTATCTCAGCGCCTCGATGTAGTTCATCGCCGGCGTCATTATCTGTCGCACAACCACCGAGGGCGAGTCCGTTGCCGTTTGAAGGTCGATGTCTCGGGGTTCAGCCGGGAGTAGCCCCGCATGCTCGGCCTTCAGGCCGGGGTAGCCTTTCGCCAGAGGACGCAGAAAACAAAAACCGGTCCCTCGACCGGTTCACCCTGCCTGCCGAGCTGCCCGCCTACCTCTGGCCCAACCCCGTCCACTCGATGACGCCCGCACCCCAGGCAAGGCCGCCGCCGAACGCCACCACGACGAGGTTGTCGCCGTCCTGCAGCCGCCCGTCCTCCCATGCCTCACACAGCGCGATCGGTATCGATGCGGACGACGTGTTGCCGTACTTCTCCACGTTGCTGACCATGCGCTCGATCGGCAGGCCCAGGTTCTTGGCCACGGCGCTCATGATCCGCTGGTTTGCCTGGTGCGGCACCACGTATGCCACGTCCTCGATCTTCAGCCCCGCCTGGCTGATGGCCTCCCTAGACGACTCCTCCATAGCCCGCACCGCGAATCGGAAGACCTCCCGCCCGTCCATGACGATGCAGTAGCCCTCCGTCTCGGCCAGGCTGCGGGCGCTGGCCGGTCCCCGCGCATACAGCAGCTTTGCTCCCGCCCCGTCGCTCTTCATCACGATCGACTGCAAACCGCCGCGCTCGGCCTGCTCCAGCACTACCGCGCCGGCGCCGTCGCCGAACAGGACGCAGGTGCCACGGTCGGTCCAGTCGATGATCCGCGACGTTACCTCGGCGCCCACGACCAGCACCCGCTTGTAGACGCCCGCGTTGATGAACTGAGTGCCCGTCGCCAGGGCCGCGACGTACCCGGTGCAGGCGGCGTTGATATCGAAGGCGGCGGCGCGCTTGGCGCCCAGCGCGTCCTGGATCAGCGACGCGCTGGCCGGGAACATGCCGTCCGGGCTCAGCGTGGCGCAGATCACCAGGTCGATGTCATTGGCATCCAGGCCCGCCGTTTCCAGCGCCATCCTTCCTGCTTCGGCGCCCAGGCTGGAGGTCGATTCGCCGTCGTCGGCGATGCGCCGTTCGCGGATGCCGGTGCGGTCGACGATCCACTGGTCGGACGTATCCACCATCCGCTCCAGGTCGGCGTTGGAGAGCACGCGCTGAGGAAGGTATTTGCCGACGCCGGTGATTCGGGCCGCCATAGAGCTGTCTCCTGCGCCGGCGCGCCGGCTTCGCTGCCTGGTAGGTATACAGTACCAAGGATCGGCCAGCAAGGAACAAGGCCGTTGCCATGTTCAGAAGGGTGCTTGTAACCCTCCTCACCTTGACAGTTTGGGGCACCTCTGCTAATTTTAGATACGCATTAGCACTCTCGACCTTAGAGTGCTAATCAAGGAAGCGAATGCTTACTGATCGCCGTTCTGCTCTTCTCAACCTGATCGTCGAAGAGTACGTGGACACGGCTCTTCCCGTCGGATCGCAGTACATCGTGCGCAAGCATGACATGCCCGTATCCTCCGCCACCGTCCGCATTGAGATGGCGCGCCTGGAGGAAGACGGCTACATCAACCAACCCCATACCTCGGCCGGCCGCGTCCCTTCGGACAAAGGCTACCGCTACTACGTCGAAACGCTGATGGCGGAAGAAGCCCTGCCCTGGGAAGAGCGGGAGATGATCCGCCACCAGTTCCACCAGGCGGAACGCGCCATGGAACAGTGGTTCCAGCTCGCTGCGGCCGTCCTGGCCCATCAGGTCAGCAACTTCGCCGTCGTCACCTCGCCTCGCAGCAAGGAAACCCGGCTGCGTCACGTCCAGCTGGTGCCGCTGCAGGAAACCAGCGCTCTCTGCGTTGTCGTCCTCAACGAGGCGCGCATCCGCCAGCAGGTGATGACCTTCCGTGAGCCCGTGGAGCAGAACGCCCTCAGCCTCTCTGCCGAGCGCGTCAATCAGCGCCTCGGCGGCTCTTCGCCGGCCCAGATCCGCCGCCTTGACCCGCCCGCCGATGAGCTTGACGAGATGGTCACCCACGCCGTTATTGACCTGCTGGACGAAGAAGCGGTGGCCCTGGGCGACGTTTTTCGCGACGGCGTCCGTGAGGTGCTCTCCCAGCCGGAATTCTCCCGCTCCGAGCGCATCCTCGATCTAATCGATGTCCTGGAGCAGCGCACGCTCTCCACCGCCATTCCGATCCGGCAACTCAGCGAGGACGGGATCAGCGTCGTCATCGGCTCCGAGAACAGCCACGAGGCGATGCGCGAATGCAGCATCGTCATCGCCCGCTACGGCGCCGAGGGCGGTCCCTCCGGCGTTGTAGCCGTCCTGGGCCCAACGCGCATGCGCTACGCCCGGACAATTCCCACCGTGCGTTATCTGGCTTCCGTCCTCGGCGACCTGGTCGCCCAGATCTAGACGCGAGACGCCGGTCGCAGATCGCGCATAACAAGAGGTAGCAATGTCTACGCGAGAAGACGAAGAGCAACCGCGAATCAATGATCGCCGCGCCTCCAGTCAGTATGGGGGTGAAGCCGAAACAGAGGGGTCCGAAACGCAAGACCAGACCGATAAGCCCTTGCCCGCCCAGCTTGCCGAGGCCGAGGAGAAGGCGCAGTCTTACCTTGCTTCCTGGCAGCGCGCCGCGGCCGACTACCAGAACTTCAAACGCCGCGTGGAGCAGGAGCGCGAGGACACCGCCCGTCTCGCCAACGCCTCCCTGATCATCAATCTCCTGCCCCTGATCGATGACCTGGAGCGCGCCCTCGATAGCGTCGACGCCAATCTCGCCGGCCTCACCTGGGTCGATGGCATCCGCCTGATCCATCGCAAGTTCCAGGGCCTGCTGCAGATGAGCGGCGTTACTCCCATCCCCACCGATGGCGAGCGCTTCGACCCCAACGTCCACGAGGCCGTCATGTTCGGCCCCGGCGAGGACGGCAAGGTGATCAACGTCGTCCAGAAGGGCTACAAGCTCGGCGACCGCGTCCTGCGCCCCGCCATGGTCGTCATCGGCAACGGCAGCAGCCAGTAGGATAGGTTGCTGTGTCACAGAACGACTGGGAAATCATTCGCGGCGTCCGAAAGGATATGTCAGACTACGTTCTTCATTGCACGAAGCCCCGTTGGGACGGAAATACGGGAACAGTTGTTTCTGCATACGAGGTTCTTAAGGAGATACTCATCTGCGGTTATCTAAAACCGTCATTCGCCCTCTCCCAATACGGAATCCCGACTGTTAGAGGATCAAAACCAGCAGTCTGTTTCACTGAACAACCGCTGCAGTTTTTTATCACGCTGACTGAGGCTGCCCTCACAACGATCCGCTATACGAAATTCGGAATAGTTATGCGGAAAGATGACTTATTCGATTATGGCGGACGGCCAGTTATCTATTCAGCCGACTCTGAATTGCCTGACATTCCAGACGCAATGAAATTTCGTTGGGTCGGCTATGATCCCCGGAAATTATGGACACAAACCAACCCGATTGATTGGACCCACGAGCGAGAGTGGCGCGTCAAAGCTGATGCTGAAATGAATAGCAAGGCTATGATGGGGCCTCATGGAGAAGGGATGGTACCACTCCTCATCCCAACGACAAGGCCCACTATTCCGACGGCGCCTAATAACAAATCGAATCGTCGATTTATCGTTATTGTAGATACACAGGCTCGTCTGCAGGAATTACGAGAGTGGGTTGACGAGCTCATCCCCAATCTCCGTGCTCGAGGGCCTGCTTATTGGCGACAGTACGCAGAATCGCTTCAAGAAGAGTGGAGCATATTAAGTCTTGAGTTTGTGTCAAAAGTACTTTTTGTCACCAAAGGTGGTTGGGGTCGCCTCGAAGATATCTATCGAGCACGGCCTTGAAGGTATAGCAAAACGATGCCCCTTTTTGGCTCTAGCAGACGCCCCAAGCTCGACGGCCTCACGAAGGACGAGGAGAAGCGCCGCGACGCCCTCAACCCGGAGGTGATGCGTCGCGCCGGCGAGCGCGGTGTCGAGGGCCAGGCCCCGGCCGCTGCCGCCCTCCTGCAAGAGAAGGCGGAGGAAGAGCCGCGCGAGTGCCTCTGGCCCCTGCTCCTCGGCTGGCAGCAGATGAGCCTCAACCGCTACTCCCACGCCATCGAGGCTTTCACCGGCGTCGTCGGGCGCGACGGCAGCGAGATACGGGGCTACTACGGCTCCGGCGCAGCCTACTTCCAGGCCGCCGAGGCCAAGCTCAACCTCGGTCCTGCCGCCACGGACGAGGTCGTCCCCCTGGGCATGACCGTGGACAACATGTATCACGAAGCGGCGCGCAACTTCCGCCGCGCCCTGGAGCTGGCAACCGAGAAGTCAGAGCGTGACGAGCTCCAAAACGCCATCGGCGCTGTAGAGCGCGCCCTTTCCCGCAAGGCAGGCCGGCTATGAGCGACAAGATCGACCACACCTCCAAACCATATTTATGCCACAGGGTTCAGCCCGTGGTACGGCGAGTCATCTCAATTTGAAAAGTGTACGAATTGAATTAGAGGCGGTAGCAAGAAAGACCAGCCTCAGGGAGGCAAGCATCAATGGCTAAAGTAATCGGAATTGATCTCGGCACAACCAACTCCTGCGTCGCCGTCATGGAAGCCGGCGAGCCCGTCGTCATCCCCAACGCGGAGGGCGGGCGCATCACCCCGTCCGTCGTCGCCATGTCGAAGAGCGGCGAGCGCCTCGCCGGTCAGGTGGCCAAACGCCAGGCAATCACCAACCCCGACAACACCATCTACTCGATCAAGCGCCTCATGGGCCGCAAGTTCAGCGACTCCGAGGTGCAGCGCGACCTCAAGCTCCTCTCCTACAAGGTCGTGGAGGCCGCCAACGGCGATGCCCACGTCCAGCTGGGCGACCGCACCTATTCGCCGCCTGAGGTCTCCGCCATGATCCTCCAGAAGCTGAAGACCGACGCCGAGGCTTACTTAGGCGAGACCATCCGCGAGGCCGTGATCACCGTCCCGGCCTACTTCAACGACAGCCAGCGCCAGGCCACCAAGGACGCCGGCCAGGTCGCCGGGCTGGAGGTCCTGCGCATCATCAACGAGCCGACGGCCGCGGCCCTGGCTTACGGCCTCGATAAGAAGGGCGAGGAGACGATCGCCGTCTACGACCTCGGCGGCGGCACCTTCGACGTGTCCATACTCGAGATCGGCGAGGGCACCTTCCACGTCAAGTCCACCAACGGCGACACCCACCTCGGTGGCGACGACTTCGACCAGCGGATCATCGACTGGCTGGTCGAGGAGTTCAAGCGCGACCAGGGCATCGACCTGCACCAGGACCGCATGGCCCTGCAGCGCCTCAAGGAAGCGGCCGAGAAGGCCAAGATCGAGCTCTCGACCGTGATGCAGACGGACGTCAACCTCCCCTTCATCACCGCCGATGCCTCCGGCCCCAAGCACCTCACCCTGACGCTGACCCGCGCCAAGCTGGAGCAGCTCGTTGGTGAGCTGGTCGAAGCCAGCCTTGGCCCCTGCAAGCAGGCCATCCAGGACGCCGGTGTCACCGCCGCCCAGATCAATGAGGTAGTCATGGTCGGCGGCCAGACCCGCATGCCCTTCGTCGTCGAGAAGGTACGGCAGTTCTTCGGCAAGGACCCGCACCGCGGCGTCAACCCGGACGAGGTCGTTGCTATCGGCGCCGCCATCCAGGCCGGCGTCCTCAAGGGCGAGGTCCGCGACGTCCTGCTCCTCGACGTCACACCCCTGACGCTCGGCATCGAGACCCTCGGCGGCGTCGCCACCCCGATCATCCAGCGCAACACGACGATCCCGACCAGCAAGAGCCAGATCTTCTCGACGGCGGCGGACAGCCAGCCCTCGGTCGAGATCCACGTCGTCCAGGGCGAGCGCGCCATGGCGACCGATAACAAGTCGCTCGGCCGCTTCATCCTCGATGGCATCCTGCCCGCGCCCCGCGGCGTGCCCCAGATCGAGGTCGCCTTCGACATCGACGCCAACGGCATCCTCAACGTCAGCGCCAAGGACAAGGCGACGGCGCGCGAGCAGAAGATCACCATCACCGCCGGCTCCGGCCTCTCCAAGGACGAGGTTGATAAACTACAGCAGGAGGCCGAGCTTCACGCCGCCGAAGACAAGCGCCGCCGCGACGAGATCGAGGTGCGCAACTCCGCCGACAGCCTGGCCTACAGCGCCGAGAAGACCCTGCGTGACAACGCCGAAAAGGTCCCGGAAGACCTCAAGACCGAGGTCGAGGGCAAGGTTGCGGCCGTCCGCACCGCCCTCGCCGGTACCGAAATCGAGCCTGTCCGCACCGCCTCGGACGAGCTAAACGTCTCGATGCAGAAGATCGGTCAGGCCATCTACGGCTCCCAGTCCGGCCCCGAAGGCGGCGAGCCTGCACCTGACGCGGAGGAAGCGCCGGAAGGCACCGTCGAAGGCGAATTCCGGGAGGTCTAAGCCTCCAGCCGCCAACCCACCGTAGGGGTCTAGCATGCTAGACCCCTACGGCTTTTCCCAGACCATCACGTCGAAGATCGGGACGCGAAACCAGTCTTCCGTGGACGGATCATCTCGCAATGATTCATCGGACGGCACGGGCTCCAGGTATTCACGCAGGAGCAAGTCCGCCTCCAGATAGGCCTTCATATAGGCGCTCAACGGCCGGTGCCAGTTGAGGATTTTGACGCCGGCCCACTCCAGTACGCGGGCGTACTCGTCGGCGTAGCGGTCAATGCGCATAAAGAGGCGTCGGCCGTCCTCATCGCGCGCCCAGCTTGGTATGAGCGAGGCGCTGGCGAAGTTAAGGTTGGCGACCAGGAAGCGACCGCCCTGCCGCAGCACGCGTGCCGACTCATGGATGGCGGCGCGGAAGTCTGGTATATCGACGAGACTGACGTAGGAGACGACAAGGTCGAAGGTGCTGTCAGCGAAGGGGACGGATTCGGCGGTGGCCTGCACGTAGCTCTCGGCCGAAGACACGCGACCCTGCGCAGCAATGACCATCTCCGCGATAAGGTCTAGCCCTACCACGCGGGCGCCGCGCTGGGCGAGCATGCGGCTGAAACGTCCTTCGCCGCAGCCGAGATCAAGGACGCGCTTGCCTTCTACCGGGCCGCTTAGCTCCAGCATCACGGGATCGAGGAGGAGGACGCGGTTCGGGTCATCATCGCGCGCCTGGCCTTCGATCCAGGCCGGGGCCGAAGCAGCCCAGCCGCCGTCGGGGCCTAGCTCATCGTTCATGGCTCAGCTCTCCGCTACTGCTTCCATCCGATACGCTCATCCCGGCACACACCCCTCTACCGGCGCCTCGATCTTTACCGGCCCCGGTTCCACCCGCCGCTCCCCAAAGTCGATCCGCGCCCCCACCGGGTAGTGGTCCGACAGGTTGGCCTCGATGCTGCCCACCTCCCACATCGGCTCGGACGACCATCCTTCCCACGGCGCCAGCCAGATCTGGTCGATCGGCAGCGACTCCGCTACGGCGACGTTCTGCCAGCCGGCGCCTTGCAGCAGCCGGAAAGCATTCGCGGTGGGGCGAAAGTTCATGTCGCCCATCAGCACCACTCGCTGTCCGGCCGCCGGCTCCAACGCCCGCAGCAGCATGCCCAACTGACACTCGCGCATCCGTGACGTAAACGGGTCCAGGTGCCCCGCCGCCACATAGATCGAGCCGCCGTCGGGGGCCCGCAGGGTGGCGATCAGAGCCGCGTTGGAGCCCATCGGGCCCACGAGGTCGACGCTGCTGATGATCGGCAGCTTGGAGAAGAGGGCAACGTTGATGCCGTAGGGGTTCTTGACCATGACATGGCTCATGCCGAGGTCGCGAGCGACCTGCTCCACCACCGGCGGCGAACCCACCTCCCAGCCGGCCGCCTCCTGCACCGCCAGCACGTCCGGGTCGGCCCGCCGGATCACCTCCATGATCTGCGCGAAACGGTCACGGCCATCGAAGATCGGGTGCTGCCAGCCCAGGAAGTTCTGGTCGAAGCCCCGCTCCAGCCCGCCGCCCCACAGTACGTTATATGACATAAAGCGCAGAGCGACCGGCCCCTCGAACTCGCTCGCCGCTATCACCTCGGCCGCGTCTGCCGTCGATTGCGCCGACACCGTTTCGCCCTCAGACTTGCCGGCATCGCCGCACCCCGGCCCCAGTCCTAGACTCAGCATTGTTAGCAGCAACAGCAGAAATCGATTCATCATCACGCCCGGCAGATCAACGACAGAGCTCCCACCTCGGATGTTAGTCCTCCGCGTCCTCCCTTTCAGCCGTCAGCCCCACGAGCCCAGTCAGCTCATCCTGGACACCGTCGAAGACCCTCAAGGCCCGGCAGGGCAGATAGCCTGTCATTCTGAGCGACGGCAAGAATCTACGCCGTGTGATCACGACTAGCCGTTTACCAACACCAAGCCGCATCCAGAGGCCTGTCTCCCAGCATCCTCGCTCTACACACCAACCCTGTCACCTCCATACTTCGAGATCGATCCCACCTCCCGGTAGACTGTGAAGCTGACCGCATTCCCAGGAGACCACGGATGTCCGCATCCAACCCCAACTCAATCAAATCCCTAAACGCCTCCAGACTCGACTGCGAATCTAATGCACCGAAAAAATACGAAAGTAAATCAAACAATCAAAGCGCCACGTTTGCCGTCCACGCCCCCTCCCGATATGATCAGCCTGGCGGGGAAAGGAGCAGTCAACTGCTGCGATCCCTCTTACTCCTACCCATTGCCCTTCTCCTGCTCTCGATTGCCTGCGGCTCCGGCGATACCCCTTCTCTGGACGCCACCGAGGCTCCGCCCCCAGCCGACTCCCAGGCCATCCGTCAGGTCGATTTCCGCCAGCAAGCCGACGTCCAGACCCTATTGCGCCAGCTCGGATTCGCTTCGGTCGATACTGACTCGATCCTCTACGCCGACCTCACCGGCGACCTCCGGGAGGAAGCGGCCATCCCCATCGATTCCGGTGGCAGCCTCGGCAACATCGCCTTCCTCGTCTTCACCCTGCGCTCCGGCGCGCCCAGTCTCATCCTCACCCGCACCGTCGATGGCGTCAGCGGCATCGTCATGCAAGTCGAAGACGGCAAGCTGGTCGAGACCCGTGGCGAATTCGGGCCGGAAGACCCGTTCTGCTGCCCCAGCCAGCTGCGCCGCACCGAGTTCCGCTGGGACGGCTCCCGGCTGCAGGTGGAGCGCGAGGAGGTCATCGCCAATCCCGCCGGCGGCCCCAAGCAGTAGCGAGCGCCTTGACCCCCTCCGAAGCTACCGCATAGGATCGACTAACCCGCGCGGGGGCGATTAGCTCAGCTGGTTAGAGCGTCTGTTTTACACACAGAAGGTCACAGGTTCGAGCCCTGTATCGCCCACCAAGATTTCAGATTCAAACCTCTCACCTGAGGAGCCTCCAAACCGCCTCGAAAGCCATTTGACGCCAACGCGACGTGGCTAAGTTCGCTCAAGCGCAAGCGGCGAGAAAACAGTCTCGCTTTGTGCGCGGTGCCCCGCAACGTCCAGGATCAAATCTGGACTAGGCGATTCAGCCGTGCGGCGGACTTGGTCTCGAGAGCGGACATCCGTGGCGGCGCTAAGAGTCGGCAAGGATGTATTGATGGTCTCAAGCATTGATCGACCGAAACTTTACCCAGCAGGATCGCTCGTAACGGCGCGTGGACGAGACTGGGTCGTTCCTCCCACAAGAAGAGGACAACGTTTGTCGCCTACGAATCGGTAGACGAGAGCGACTCCGAAGCCATTGGCCCGTATCTTCCGTTGGATGGTCCCGGAGCGTGCCGCCGACATTACCTTCAGCAGGTGCCGACGAACCCAACTTCCGGTCCATGCCGAAGGGCTGGCGTTGACA
Organism: Dehalococcoidia bacterium; assembly: GCA_009377745.1. Taxonomy (GTDB): domain Bacteria; phylum Chloroflexota; class Dehalococcoidia; order DSTF01; family WHTK01; genus WHTK01. Next base: position 31,942 of record WHTK01000010.1, on the reverse strand, counting down.
GACGGGACGATTAACTAGTGTCCGATGCGATTTCGAATCTGAGATGGCCGTTTACGGACGTCCGCAAACGCCTTGGTCGCTTTTTCACTATTGTGGCTGCTTCCGGTTGAGTTTCCCCCAGCCGGGAGCGCCCTTGGCCGCGGGCGCTATGAGGCCGTCGCCTTCGATGCAGGGGGAGGCGCCGGAGGTGGCCCATAGCTTCACCGTGCCTCCGGCGTAGAGCGAGAACCAGAGCTCGTACAGGGACCAGTACATCTGCACCTCGGGGTGGGAGTAGAGCCAGGTCGTCAGCTCCGGTTTGAGGACGATCGGTATCTCCACCGATTCGCCCGGGTTCAGGATGGGTACGGGCAGGTACTCCGCGCTGTAGATGGCATAGTCGATGCCGGGTTTTAGCCACTCCTGGGCGGACGCAGGGACGCTGAAGCCCGGCGTGTTGAAGTCGTTGGTCACGGAACTCGAGACCAGGAGCTGGCACGAAGCGAAGGTACCTGGCACCACCGGATTGCGCGTTAGCTTCAACGTGAGGGTCGGCGGTTGGGTGCTGGATGCAGGGTCGGGCGTCACCGGCACGCCGTTCGGCAGCCAGCCGACGTTCTTGGCGTACGAGTACTGCAGGGCTTCGATCTGCTTCTCAAGGTTGTCCTTGATCGCTGCCTCAGCCTCTTGCTTGAGCTTCGCTTCGATGTCCACGTCGGCCCAGCCCGCGTACTGGTTAAGTTGCTTGGCCTGTTCGATAACCTCAGGCGGTATCGAGATCTGGCTCGCGGCCTGCGCCGCCAGGTACTCGATGCCCTGGTCCATGAGGTCCTCAAAGCTGGGGATGTCCGGCGGAATGCCCAAAGCCAGGAGGGCGGCATCGAGGGCGGTCTTGACCACCTGTGTGCAGGTGCTCTCGATGTCCAGCTCCTCGCATAACGACCCCAACTGCGTGATCTCCATGAAGGTCGTGATCACGAAGTTCTTCAAGTCGCTCCAGGCGTCGCCGATCCATTCCAGGCCTTCGCCAATGAAGCCAAGGGCGACCCCGATGCAGCCAAACGGATCGTCAATTGCGCATTCCGGCTCGTCCGGCTCCGGTTCGCAGATAGGCTTGCCCGCAGCGTAGGCCTTCTGGCTGGTCACGGCGTCTGCCTGGTTGGTCGTGAAGTTGTGGCCGAAGATGTCGGCCGGCCAGGCGTCCTTTGTGACGATAAAGCAGGTCTTGGGGTTCGTGGGTGGCACGATGCCGTGATAGTCGACGATCTCGACGACGTAGGGCCTGGGAGGCGGCGGAGTTGGAGTCGGACAGCCGGGTGGCGTCGGCGTGCTAAATGCGCACTTCAAGGCCTCGCCGATCAACTCGTTCTCCGGCGACTTCTCGGCCCACTTGAGCGTCACCGAGTTCGAAGGACCACCCGCTAGGTCGCCCTCGGCACTCAAGGGCACGATGCGGAAATAGAAGGCATCGATCAGGTACTCAACCCCATCGAGCTGGTCCACGATCGTGCCACCGGGCGTCGTGCCGGCTGAAACCTGGGTGCCCTGCGGCTTGTCATCGCCGCCCGTAAAGAGAATGAGGCCGGTCGCGAGGGCCACGGTGCCGACCGCAAGGCCAGCGGCTGCCGACGCCATCAGGGGGAACACGCCGGACAGGACCAACCCGCCCGCCACGACAGCCGCGATGCCTGCATCGATGATGGCGATCTCGACGGCGCCGAGGCCTGAGTCCCCGTCTGGTTTTGCGCTCAACGGTGGCGCGATGGCGGTCAGGTCGATCTCGCAGAAGCCGCACTGCTGCTTCCAGGCGATGCCGTCCTTGTCTGCCTCCCAGCTCGCGACCAGGCCAGCCGGCGCAAAGACATCGCCCCCCGAGGTGAAGGGTAGGACCGAAGCCTGTAGCAGCGCCTTCTCCGCCCCGGTTAGCGTAGTTGTCCACTTGAACGCCTGGAATGCGCCATTTAAGGTCGCCGTAGTATTGACTCTGCAGCACCCAGCAAGGCGAAAACTCGCCACTCGAGACGGGGTCGTCGCAGGGGTCCAGGGGCACGCCGCTGCTGATGCGGAGCTGAGTGTTGCCCGGCAATGTGTGGCTGAGGTTGAGGTCGTGGCCGACGAGCCAGAAGCTTGGTGAGTCTGTCACAGGCCCGCAATCGGGGTCGCCTATTTCGGGTGTGACGCGATAAAGGCCGCCGGGCGGCACCGTCGGCGGCTCAAAGTCGAAGACGCGGGAGTCATTCGTCGCCTCGACGCCGACCACAGCCGGCGGCTCCTGGGACGGCTCCGCGGGCGGCGCGTCGGGATCGGTGGCGCCCGCAGGCAGCAGGACGAGCTCCACCTGCACCTTAGACGCCTCGGGCTCGCATCCGACAAAAGTGATCGTGGACGTGTCCGGCGGCGGGGCGAGGGCTGGTTCTGATCCCGGTGTCGATGTTGGCGTGGCCGCCTGGGGGAGGACGGGCACGGCCACGGGAGTGCTCGTGGGTCCGGCAGGAACCGGAGCAGGGGTGTCCGTTGGGCTGGGGACGAGGGCCGGCGTCGGCGTCCAGGTCGCTGCCGGGGCTGGTGTTGGCGAAGGTGTGGGGGATGGAGATGGTGTGGGCGACGGCGTTGCCGTCGGCGTTGCGGTGGGCGCGGGGTTGAAGGTAAAGACGGCGCTGGCGTTTAGAGATACGGGCGGCCCGACGGAGGGACAGGCTACGTTGGCCGAGACGATCACCTGCACCTGCTGGCCGGGACTGCCCTGGACCGTGAACGTTCCGTTTAGCGTGCCGTCGCGGTTGATCGAGGCAGAGCCTGAGACACCCATGCCGCGTACCGCGGCGCTACCGACGGGAGCACTGCCGGAGGCGCAGACCCAGCCGGCGCCGCTCAAACGCCCGCTGACCGATGGCGCGGCCCCGGTCGACGGGTCGAGCGTGAGGCTGGGCGCAAGTGCAGATGCTGACTGGGCAGAGACCAGTGTCAGAACGACGGCAACAGCGATGAGAAGGGCGGAGCGTATCGGTCATAACGACGACTCGTTAATTGAGCCGGCCGAGCGCCTTCTGAGCCAACGACCTCGCCTGTTCCGGGCTGACGTCACCACCGATAACCATGTAGACAGCGCCTCTCAGGACGTGTAGCTGGTCGCCCAGGTGATAGGCCTGGTCACCAATTCCCGTGGCTGTCTGTATCAGCCCTGGGAATTGGCTCTCGGGGAACTGACTCTTGAGTGAGTCAAGGGTCGATTGAAAGCCGGTCCGAGCCGAAGCCGGGCTTGGCGATCTCGTAACGGAGACGGTCAGGACGGCGAGTCCCTGGCCGCGCGGCGCCGTGTACCGGCAGGCGAACTGCGCCTCGGACGGCCGCTCCGCCTGCGAGACGGTCGCGCCCAGCGCGTCGCTGGCGTCGGCGTTGCTCAGCAGCGAGCATGGGTCAAGCGAACCACCCTCTGCAGGGCTCGTCGCGCTCGATGACGGTCCGTTGTCCTGGGACGGCTGGATGGAGTTATTGGCGCCGCCGTTGCCGCTGCAGCCCAAAAGAGCAGGCAGGCCACGGCCGCCGCGAGGTTGCCGAGGATGCGCCTCATCCGTCACCTCCGAGTCGAGGTGCCGTCGGACCCGCCGGGCGCGGAAGATGAATCTGCCGACGTCCTGCGAGCCCTCCGGCTCCACGCAGGCTAACCAGGGGCGAGCAGCCGCGCATCCGAGGAACCACCCAATCTTCGCCGGGCAGCGCGCGTCTGAATGTGGCGGAAAACCGGCGGGTATCGGGCTGGTTCTCCTAACGACACCGTTCTTGAGGGCGAAAGTCGTCGCGGCAGCGCGGCCTTAGGCGTCGAAGTTTGTGTAAATGTTGGAGATGTGGCGTTCTGCCGTCCGCTCGCTCAACACCCCAGCTCGTTGGCTACCTCAGGTTGCTGCGGCCGGTAGCGAGAAGCCGCAGGACATCCAGCTCCCTCTCGGTCAGGCCGGCGGGTCGCACGGTGGACGGTCGAATTGCTGGAGAGCAGCCTCGATCTTACTCAGGAGAGGCCGCATACCCATTTCGACGGCAGATCTACGTCGCGCTCTTGTCTTCCAGCTCCCAGGCATGATCGAGGACGTGCCAGGCGATGCGGCGGCAGGCGTAGGCGATGGGCCAACTACGGCCTTCGTGCTCGGGATTCTCGATGGCGGAGGCAATAGCATCGCGATGCTCAGCGATCACGGACGCTGCGCCCGCGTCCGGTACAGAAGCGCGCACGCCGATGGTGCGGGCGTACGAAGTCTCCGCCTCCAGCACGTGCCGGACGATCTCGTCGCGGTCCCGGCCGCCGCCACGCGGCCCCTTCGGCAGCACAACTGGCGCCGCGCCTACAGCGGCGTCGAGACAATCCCATGCAGCCCGAAGGAGCCGACCGAGGCGAATCCTTGTTGGAGGGTCGAGTGGCAATCGATCGACATCGGGTATGGAGCCGGGCGCCCCGAAGTCGGTCGTCCCGCTGCCCTTGACGCGCTCAATAACCTCGAACTGTGCAGTGCCATCCCCGAAGGGAATCCCTGCCTTCTCCGCGACGCGGGCGTAACGCGGTAGATAGTCAGCCAGTGCCTCGATGGCGGATGACTCATCGCGAGCGGAACGACACCAGCCCGGCCACTCCACCGAGCAAGCAAAGACACGTCGCGTGCCGGTCTCGAGATAGATCGGGATGTCCATACTGCTCGAAACGTACCACACAGTGCGTCCAGCATCAGACTTGGGATTCGAGAATGTAAGGCCGCGGACCGAGGCCCAGCCTTCGATCTCCCTGTGGCGTGGTGGTGGATTCTATGTCGCCTTCCTGGCCCCGAGGCGGCGGCCGAAACGGTCCTGCATCGCCTCGAACGCCGGCGAGGCGTCCGGGCCAAGCACCTTCTTCAACCGATCGGCCGGTCGGCGCAGAGAGCGACCGCGACGGCGCATCTCCGCCCAGAGGTCGCCGGTCGATTCCAGGCGCGCGGGCAGGTTGCGCAGGTTGAAGGTCTGCGGCAGGGCTTCGCCGCGCTCGATCTCGTCCCAGGCGCACGGCGCGGACACCGGCGCGCCGGGCTTCGGCCGGACCGCATAGGGCGCCGCGAAGGTGGCACCGTAGCCGTTCCTGCCCGTGTCGACGAAGATGCGGTCGCCGCGGTCAGCCTTGAGGAACTCCTGCGTCAGACGCTGAGGGTCGCGCTGCACGAGCAGGCGCCCGACGTCGAAGGCGAAAACGAACACCTCGTCGAAGCCGATGGAGCCATCAAGTGGCACGACAATGTGGTAACCCTTCGAGCCGGAGGTCTTCACCCACGAGGGCAGCCCCAGCTCTTCGAGCACGTCGCGCACGAGCAGCGTGGCCGCGCGCAGGCCCTCGGCGTCGTCAACGGACGGATCGAGGTCGAAGACGCAGACGTCCGGCGTGTAGAGGTCAGGTACGCGCGAGCAGGCGACATGCGGCGTGATGCAATTCTGGTTGGCCACCCAGAGCAGCGAGCGCTCGTCCGTGATCAGGGCGTGGTGTACGACGCCGCCCTTCTTCGGCACCTCCATGCGCTGCAGCCAGTCCGGGAAGCCCTTCGAGACATCCTTCTGCATGAAGCCCGGCTTGCCGATGCCCGACGGGTAGCGCTCCATCGTCACGGGCCGGTTGCGCACCTGCGGCAGCATCAGCGGCGCCACCGTCTCGTAGTACGCCGCCAGCTCGCCCTTCGTGATGCCGTCGTCCGGGAACAGCACCTTCTCGGGGTGGCTGATCATCGTCGACGCCAGGCCGGTCATGGCGTCTCCCGCACGATCGCGGCCGGAGCCTTGTCCGTGCGCAGCCCCAGCAGCCGCGAGTGCCGCAGCTTGCCGTGGGTCGTCCACTCGATGAACGCCACCTGCACGACGAGCTCCGGCCGGACCCAATGCGCACCCAGGCTCGGCAGACCGACGGCGCGCGTGAAGGGCGGCCGCCCCACCTCGATCGCATCGAGGCGCGCGCGCAGGTCGAGCAGAAGGCGCGTGTCGAAGCCGGTGCCGACCTTGCCGGCGAACACGAAGTCGTCGCCCTCGTAGTAGCCGACCAGCAGCGCACCGAGGCCGACGCGGCTGCGCTGCGGGTCCGTGAAGCCGCCAACGACGAACTCCTGGCTCGCCTCGCACTTCATCTTCAGCCAGTGGGGCGAGCGACGCTGCTCGTAGGGAGCGTCCCGGCGCTTGGCGATGACGCCCTCCCAGCCCTCTGCGCAGGCACGCTCCCATGGACGTTCATCCGCGAGGCGCTCGACGCGGCAGACCGGCGCCCGCAGCGGGAGTGTGTCCAGCACGGCCTTGCGCTCGTCCAGCGTGAGCTGCGTCAGGTCGCGGCCGTCCAGCCAGAGCAGGTCTAACACGTGGTAGCCCGTCGCCTTGTTGCGACCGCCCCAGACGCCGAGCGCCTCCCCGTCCAGGATGAGGTTGTCGTGCGGCAGCTCTGCGATCACGCGTTCGACGTCAGGGTAGGCGTGGTTCTGTGAGAGGCGGTTGCGTGAGAGCAGGCGCACGTCGGGACCATCCTTGAAGGCGAGCAGCCGTATACCGTCCAGCTTGCGCTCGAAGACCCAGCCGTCGCCAGTGAAGCGCTCCTGCGTCAGCGTCGCCGCCATGGGTTCAAGCCAGTCAGGGAGCTTCATCACATGCTGAAAGTAGCACGTCCGACGGCGCGCGAACGCCCCCTGTCAGGGCAAGTAGTGGCCCACCAAGATTTCAGATTCAACCATCACCCGAACTCCTCCACCAACCTCACAGTCCTTCCCCTTCGCTACTCGCAACTTCCTCATTTCAGTTTCGTAAAGTTGTTCTGTATTCCTCTCGAACGCTTGACTAAGAACGAGTGTTCTAAGATAATCCTCCATAGATAGAACAAACGTCCCAATGCGGGACACGTGGAGGGCACACCATGGCACAGAGAAGGATGATCCAAAGACCGAACGGCCCGCGCTGCCCCGACTGCGGCGGCCCCATCGCCCAAAGGCGAGGGCTCTTCCGCTGCATCATCTGCGGCTTCACCCGCCGCCGGTAAGCGCCCGCCCCGCCGGCGCCCACCAGACACCCGGCCGCCAGAGGCTATCGCGGCCAACGCGCTCTGCCGCCTCGTTTGCGGGGACGGGGCGGCAGAGTATTCTGATGAGGCATGCAGTACTCACAGCAGAATCGCGAACCCAATGGTTGCATCCAGACCCTCGTAATCAGTCGCCTGATCCTTGCCATGCTCATGATACCCATGGCGCTGATCATCGGCGCTATCGCCGCAATAATCCTTACTTTCTACGCCCTTACCATTCACCCCCTTCTGTCGCTAGCGGTGATCGGCGTCTGCGCGGCCCTTATCGTCGGCCTCGCCAAGTGGGAGGCCAGGCGCGTCGCCAAGCAGTATCCCAAAGACGAGGATTGAGCCACCCATCTCAGCCCTAAGCCTCCCTTAATCCGCCTTAACCGAACGCTGACCCTCAAAACTCGATATGCTCTCGGGGTGACCGTCTCAACCAATCTCGCAGCCATCCGCGAACGCATCGAGGCCGCCGCAACCCGCGCCCACCGCGATCCCGCCGCCGTGCGCCTCATCGGCGTTACCAAGGGCGTCGACCCATCCCGCGTCCACCAGGCCCTCGATGCCGGCCTGCTCGACTTCGGCGAGAACTTCGTCCAGGAAGCCGAGACCCGCATCGCCGCCCTCGAAGCAGCCGCCACCTCCGCCGAGTGGCACTTCATCGGCCACCTCCAGAGCAACAAAATCGCGGCCGCCCTGAACCTCTTTGATATAATTCAGAGCGTTGATTCGTTGCGGCTTGCAGAGCAGATCAACCGCCGCGCTGACGCTAAGATCCGGGTCCTGCTGGAAGTGAACGTTGCCCAAGAAGCCTCGAAGTTCGGCTTTGCCCCCGCCGAGGTCTCTGCCGCCGTCGCCCGCATCGGCAGCCTCGACCATCTCGAGCTCACCGGCCTGATGACGGTCGCTCCCGCTGGCCTGGATTCTGGATCAGTTCGCCCCGTTTTCCGCGAGCTCAGAGAGCTGGCCGCGGCTAACGGCCTGGAAGAGCTATCGATGGGCATGACAGACGACTTCGAGGCCGCAATCGAGGAGGGCGCAACCATGGTCCGCATCGGCCGCGCCATCTTCGGGGAGCGGCCCTCTTGAACCTCGGCATCATCGGTGGCGGCGCCATGGGTGAGGCGATCATCGCCTCCGTGATCCGTAACCAGGTCGCGGAGCCAACCGCGATCAAGGTCTACGATGTCGCCACCCTGCGCCTCCACTACCTGCGCCAGACCTACGCCGTCGAGACCGCCGCCGACGCCGCCGAGGCCGTCCACGATGCCGGCCTCGTCCTCCTCGCCGTCAAACCTCAGGAGTTCGAGAAGGCTGCCCGCGCCATCGGCAGCATCGGCGACGCGACGGCCGTCTCGATCATGGCCGGCGTCCCCATCGCCAGGATCGGCAAGCTGCTCGGCACGCCGTCTGTCGTCCGGGCCATGCCCAACACCCCGGCCCAGATCGGCGAGGGCATGACGGTCTGGACCGCGACATATGACGTCGACGAGACGGCCCGCGCCGCCGCCCGGAGCATCTTTGCTGCCCTTGGTGAGGAAGCCTTCGTCCCGGACGAAAAGTACCTCGACATGGCGACGGCCCTCTCCGGCAGCGGCCCCGCCTACGTATTCCTCTTCATCGAGGCGCTGGTCGATGCCGGCGTCCACATCGGCCTCAGCCGCGATCTCGCCTCTACGATGGCGTTGCAGACCGTCCTCGGCTCAGCCCGCTACGCCGAAGAGACTGGTAAGCACCCCGGCGAGCTGCGCAACCAGGTCACATCCCCCGGTGGCACCACCGCCGCGGCCCTGCGAGCCCTGGAGGCCGGCGGCTTTCGCGCTGATATCCTCGAAGCAGTCATTGCCGCCTACGAGCGCTCCCGCGCCCTGGGCGAAGGAGAAGCCAAGTGATCGCAGAGATCGTCGTCATCACCGTCTATGTCCTCACGATCGCGATCATCGCGCGTGCTCTGCTCTCCTGGTTCCCCAACGTCAACCCCTACAACCCCATCGTCCAGTTCATCATCTCGATAACCGAGCCGATCCTCGCCCCCATCCGCTCGATCATGCCCCGCATAGGCTTCATCGACCTCACCCCCATGATCGCGATCATCCTCCTTCAGGTCATCGGCCAGGTCCTCGTCTCCAACCTCAGCTAGCACCCCACCTCATCCTGCATACCTGTCACCTGAGCGACAGCGAATACCCCGATTCGTTGACCCGGCCCAGCCTCACGACGAACCAACCGCTCGTCCTGAGCGCAATCCGAGCTGTGTCTAAGGGCTCTCAAAGGACGAGCCAAGCCACTGCCTGCTCGCTTGGTTTCATCAAGTCAATGCATGCCCCGGCTTTCAAGCCGGGGTGTGGTTGCACATGAGGTTCCAAGCTTCATCGAAGCTCTCATCTCCCCAGACGCGCCCTCACCGCCTCCGTCTCCAGACCCCTGATCCGCAGCCGCTTCGTCCGCGACGTCGCCCCGCCCGCGATCCCCACATCCGACACCGCAACACCCAGCTTCTTCGCCACCAATCGCCGCAATGCTTCATTTGCCTGACCCTCCACCGGCGCCGCCCGTAGCCGCACCAGCAGCAGGTCATCCCGCCAGCCAACCACCTCGTCCCGGCTCGACCGCGGCGTCACCCGTACGCTCAGGCTTACAAGCTCCTCCACACGCGCATCCTATCCCGCCTTAACCTGAATGCGATGCCAACCCCTCCCCCTGAGGTTGAGATGCGAACGCCCTGGGTCTAGGATGCCTGACGAGGAGCGAAGGGAACCCGCCAGGCAGCGGGCCGGTGGAGGCAACACGGTGGCAGTCTCCGACGACTTCACGCGGCCCTCGGCTGCCATCCGGCTGCCGCTGCTGCGCCTTGGCATCGAGCGCCGCACCCTGCTGGTGGCGCTGGGCTTCATCGCCGCAACCCTGTTCCTGCGCCTGCCTACCTTCTTCGAGCCCCCCTGGCACGCCGATGAGGGCATTTTCGCCGCCGTCGCCCAGCGCGTCGCCGGCGGCGGCCAGCTCTACGCCGACGCCTGGGAGGCCAAGCCGCCGCTCTTCATCTATATCTACGTCGCTCTCAACGAGGCCTTCGGTGGCGGCGTCCTGCCGTTGCGCATCGCCACCGCGATTTCCGCGATCGGGACGGAGTTGGCGCTGTTCGCCATCTCCGGGCGCTTCCTCTCGCGCCGTTACGCTTTTCTCGCCGCCGGACTCCTCGCCGTCCTCCTGGCTGTGCCGTTCTGGGAGGGCAACCTCGCCCTCGCCGATACCTTCGTTATCCTGCCCTCAAGCCTAGCCGTCCTCTGCTGCCTCAACGCCGCCCGTGAGAGTCAATCCACCCCATCCCAGACGGCGCGCTGGTCCCTGCTGGCCGGTGTCCTCTTCGGAGCTGCCTTCCTTATTCGGCCCACATCGGTTGTGGTCGGACTGGCCGTTGTCCTCTGGCTGCTCGTCTCGGGCAGGCCCTGGCTCCGCGGCAGCACCCTCATGGCGCTTGGCGGGGCGCTGGCGATCCTGCCGGTCGTCGGAGCCTTTGCGCTCTTTGGCTCCTTCTATTGGTTCTGGAACGCCAACGTCGGCTTCTTCTTCGACTATGTCCCTTCCGGCCGGGAGCTGCCCTTTCACTACCGGCCCCTGATCGCCACTCCCACCCTCGTCACCCTGGCAGCCCTGGCCTGGTACCGCTGGCGGGAGGGTGCAACGCCGCGCTGGAGCCTGGCGGCGCTCTGGTTATCGCTGGCTCTCGCCGTGGCCCTGCTCACCGGCCGGCCATACTCGCACTACTTGCTCCAGGCCTTCCCGCCCCTGTCCCTCCTCGTTGCCTTGCTCCTGTCTTCGATGGCGTCTCAGCGCCTCGCCTGGCGTCCCCGCTTCGAGCACGGCCCTGCCTTCGCCATTGCTGGCGCCATCGCCGTCCTTTGGTTGGCCATCGTCACGCCCGCCTTCAACGGCAACGCCCTCGCCATGCGCTACACCAAGAGCCTCAACTACTACAGTAACTTTGCCGCCTGGAGCCTTGGCCTCAAGAGCCAGGATGCCTACGACGACTACTTCGACCGCCGCGTCAACCTCACCGAGCGCCTGGATGCGACCCTCGACCGCCTCGGCGCCGAAGAGCAGGAGGTCTATATCTGGGGCGAGGTTCCCTGGACCTATGCTTTGGCCGATTCCCAGCCCGCGACCCGCTACGTCACCTCCTTCTACGTCCTCCTCATCCCCTCTCTCGATGTCGGCCTCGGCAGCGTCCTGGAGGAAGCCGACCCGCGCTTCATCGTCGTCACCGGCGATGTCTGGCCCCGCATCCAGGATGATTCCGGCATTCTCAAGCGCCGCTACTTCGTCGCCACCCGCGCCATTAACAGCCTCATCGCCCGCCGCTATGAGCAGGTCGCGGTCGTCGGCCGGGCCCGTATCTTCCAGCGCACCCCGGAACGTCCGACCGTCAGCAACCGTCCGCCCCTGCTGCCGGTGGCCGAAACGGTCAGTCGCTAAAAATATGGAACATTTTTTCTAATTTCACCCTCAAATGCCTTGAAGGGCCTCCTGAGCGGTGCTATGATCGCCAAGGCTTAATTGTTAAGTAAACCTAGCACTATTCCGGCCGAAGGTGGGGCAGCCCAGGCCAAGGAGCAGAAGGTGACCGCAGTGACGGAAGAGCGTTCGCACGCAATTGACCTCGCGATCGGCCAGATCGAAAAGCAGTTCGGCCGCGGCGCGATCATGCGCCTCGGTGAGAAGAACCAGCTCGAGATCGAGGCGATACCCACCGGCTCCCTCGCCCTCGATATCGCCCTCGGCATCGGCGGCGTCCCGCGCGGCCGCATCACCGAGATCTTCGGGCCTGAGTCCTCCGGCAAATCGACCCTTTGTCAGCACATCATCGCTGAGGCCCAGAAGCTGGGTGGCCTCGCCGCTTACATCGACGTTGAGCACGCCCTCGACCCCACTTACGCCCGCGCCTGCGGCGTCAAGGTCGAAGACCTCCTCGTCTCCCAACCCGACACCGGTGAGCAGGCCCTCGAAATCGCCGAGGCTCTCGTCCGCTCCAACGCAGTCGATGTCGTCATCGTCGATAGCGTCGCCGCCCTCGTCCCGCGCGCCGAGATCGAAGGCGAGATGGGCGATTCGCTGCCCGGCCTGCAGGCGCGTCTCATGTCGCAGGCCCTGCGCAAGCTGACCGGCGCCATCGCTAGAAGCCGCACGGCTGTCATCTTCGTTAATCAGCTGCGTGAGAAGATCGGCGTTGTCTTCGGCAACCCGGAGGTCACTCCCGGCGGACGCGCTCTCAAGTTCTACAGCTCCGTCCGTATCGATATCCGCCGCATCGAGTCGCTCAAGCAGGGCCAGCAGGTCATCGGCAACCGCGTGCGCACCCGCGTCGTCAAGAATAAGGTCGCACCGCCCTTCCGCCAGGCTGAGTTCGACATGCTCTTCACCGGCCGCAAATGGGGCATCAGCCGCGAAGGCGACGTCATCGACCTCGGCGCCGAGTACAACGTCATCAAGAAGATGGGCGCCTTCTACAGCTACGGTGATATGCGCCTCGGCCAGGGCCGCGAAAACGCCCGCACCTTCCTGCTCGATAACCCCCAGCTCTGCCTCGAAATCGAGGACCTCGTCCGCACCGCCGCCACCACCGCCCCTCCCATCACCACCCCCACCAAAAACGGCGGCAAGTCCCCCATCGCCACCGATGATGATGACGAGGCCACCGAGGGCGAAGACGAGGCGTAGAGGACAAGGTCTAACCCGCCAAATAAACTGGATGACCGAAACGGACGCGCAGCTAATACCGCTCATCCTGAAGCACTCGAAGGATGAGCCAAGCCTCCGATGAGCTTCCACGCCTACCTTCTGCGTTGCAGCGATGGCTCCTACTACGCAGGTCACACTGACGACCTTGACGCCCGGTTCTTCGCCCACCAGAACGGCACCTTCCGTGGCTACACCTACACCAGACGGCCGGTGGAACTCGTCTGGTACCAAGACTTTGCCTCACGCGATGAGGCTTTCCAAAACGAGCGTGGGATCAAGGGCTGGTCTCGCGCTAAGAAAGAAGCGCTGATCCGGGGTGATTGGGGCCGAATTGCCGCATTGGCAGCCTTGCGAGCCACGGATCGTCCGTCGCACTCGGGACTTGATCAAACAACGGGCGCCGCTCGCCCTTCGAGTGCCTCAGGGTGAGCGGTTCGGATGACCAGGACTCAACAGCACCTGCACTCTCTCCCACCGTCACCGCCATCGAAAAGCAAAAGCGCCGTCCCCGCGCCGACCTCTACCTCGACGGCGTCTACGCCTGCACCCTCGGCATTGACCTCATCTTCGAGCGCCACATCGCCGTCGGCACGCAGATCACGGACACTCAGCGCCGCGACCTCGAAACCGACGATCAGCGTCGCGGCGCCATCGCCGCCGCTTTGCGGCTCCTCTCCGTGATGCCGCGCAGTGAACAGGACCTCCGCGACCGCCTCAAACACCGCGATTTCCGCCGTACCGCAGTCGATGCCGCCATCACCCGGATGCGCGAGCTTGGCTATCTGGATGATGCCGCCTTCGCTCGCTTCTGGATCGAAGCGCGCCAGGCAGCCACGCCTCGCTCCCGCCGCGCCCTCGCCTTTGAGCTCAGCCGCAAGGGCATCGACCGCGACCTCGTCTCCGAGACCATCGCGCCGCTCTCAGACGCTGATGCTGCCTACGCGGCCGCCCAGCGCCGCCTGCGCTCCCTCTGCGGCCTCGACCGCCCCGGCTTCACCCGCCGCCTCGGCAGCTTCCTCGCCAGCCGCGGCTTCTCCTACGCCGTCGCCCGCTCCGCCATCGACCGCTGCTGGGCCGAACTCACCGCCGACGAGCCGGTCTAGTCTAAAGAAGTCCCCAGATTGGTTAATCGAACCGCTCACCCTGAGGCACTCGAAGGGCGAGCGGCCCGTTGCTGATCAGGTTCCGAGCCCAGCGCTCACCGGCCGCACTCTATACACGCAGCGCTCATCACCGCTGAGCAGGTGCTGCTCCCTCTCAACCGTGGCCTCCGGGCCCAGGACGCCCTGAAACAACTCCAGCTCCGTCATGCAGAAAAGCTGGCAGGCGCTGGCCGCATCGCAGATCGGACAGTGATGCTCCACCAGGAGGAAGCCGTCATCGCCTGCGTCTACCACTTCCGCCATGTAACCCTCTTCCGACCGCTGGGCCGCCAGCGCTTCCAGCCGCGCCCGCAGCCCCGTCTCACGAGCCATCCGCTTCGTCAGTGCCCCGGTCTGTCGCTGCGTCCGTAGCTCCACAACCCGCTGCAAGCCCTCCATCCCCAGGGCGCTGCGGACTCCCTCAATCAGCTCCAGCGTCAGCGCGTCATGCCGGTCCGGGAACAGGTCGTGCGCCAGCGGCGTCAGCTTCCACAGCATCCCCGGCCGTCCCTTACCAGCCGGCGCCGCCGCCGTCTTGGTCACCAGGCCGTTGCCTTCGAGGCCGAAGAGGTGCTGCCGGGCAGCGACGTCTGAGACCTGCAGCGCCTGAGCCACCGCCCGCGTCGTCGAAGGCGCGGCGCGCTTGAGGTGGTCTAGTACGCGGCGCTTGGGGTCGTCCTGGCTGGTCACGAGCTGAACTTATCACTTCGACTCGATATTTTGCAAATAAAAGCCTTGACAAATTAAAGCGCCAGAGAATAATGAAACCAAACCATTGAGGAATTACCACAGGGGGATCGCCATGGCCACCGAAACCACCACCGCCGTCCGCGTCTGCAGCCTCGCCGAGCTGGAGCGCGACCGCTTTCGCGTGCTCTCCGCCGAGGGCCGCGTCATCCTCGTCCTCATCGACCAGGGCCAGGTCTTCGCCCTCGATAACCGCTGCCCTCACATGGGATTCCCCCTCCATCGCGGCACCGTGCGCGATGGCATCCTTACCTGCCACTGGCACCACGCCAAGTTCGACCTCGCCGGCGGCTGCACCCTGGACCCCTTCGCCGATGACGTCCCCGCCTTCCCGGTCGAAGTCCGCGACGGCGATGTCTACGTCGATCCCCATCCCATCGCCCGCGACGACCGCCGCCAGCACTGGTCCCGAAAGCTCACCGAGGGCCTGGAGCAGAACATCCGTCTCGTCCTCGCCAAGAGCGTCATCGGCCTCGACGAGCTCGGCGCCACGGAGGACGTCCTCACGGAAGCTGCCCTCTTCGGTGTCCAGAATCGCGATTCCGGCTGGAGCACCGGCCTCTCCATCCTCACCGCCATGGCCAACGTCTTGCCTTCCCTCACGCCGGAGGACCGCCGTCTCGCCCTCTATCACGGCCTCGTCCATGTCGGCCAATCGACTGCCGGCCAGCCGCCCAGCTTCGACCTCGAACCGCTCGACACGGTCGAGACCCGGCCCGAGCGTTACGTAGACTGGTTCCGCCGCTTCGTCGATAGCCGCTCTCAGGACGCCGCCGAGCGCACGCTGCGCACCGCCATCCGCCTCGGCCTGCCCCAGACCGACATCGCCACGATGGTCTTCGCCGCCTGCACCGACCACCTCTACCTCGACGAAGGCCACTCGCTCGACTTCGCCAACAAGGCCTTCGAGCTGCTCGACCATACCGGTTGGCAGCACGCCGAAACCATCCTGCCCTCGATCATCCCCAACCTCGTGCGCGCCACCCGCATGGAGGAGACATCGAGCTGGCGCCACCCCGTCGACCTGCCCTCACTGCTGGCAGAGACCTTCCGCGACCTCGATGACCTGATCGGCGAAGGCGCCGCTCACCCCGCCGGCGATTGGGGCGGCCACGAGGCCCTCGCCGAGACGATCCTCGACGCCGAGCCGGCCACGACTGTCGCTGCCCTGCGCGACCTCATCCGCGAAGGCGTCCCGCTGACGGAGCTCTCAGCCGCCGTCGCCTACGCCGCCGCCCGCCGCCCCGTCCACTTCCACGTCTCCAACGAGTTCGGCGACTGGGATACGGTGCACCACACCCTCACCTACACCAACGCCGTCGACCAGGCTCTGCGCCGCGCTCCCTCCAGCCTGCTTGCCCGCGGCATCTTCGATGGCGCCATGTCGGTCTACCTCGAACGCTTCCTCAACGTCCCCAAGCAGCCCATCCCGACGCCCTCAAGCGCCTCGCGCGCACCTACCGATCTCCTCGCCTCCTTCGACATCCAAGGTCAGGTGGACGAGACGGCTCAGGTCGTCACCGATCTCCTCGCTGCCGGTCGCCACAAGGACGTCATCCGTACCCTCGGCCACGCCCTCCTGCGCGAGGACGCCGGCTTCCACCAGTTCCAGATCTACGAGGCGGCCCTGCGCCAGTACCAGCGCTTCGCCGGCACCCCAGCCGGCGACCACGTCCTCATCGGCGCGGCCCGCTTCCTGACGGCCCACTCGCCCACAGTCCGCGCCGCCGGCCAGACCTTCGATATCGCCGCCCGCCTCCATCGCGGCGAAGCCCTCCACGGCGACGCTTAAGACGGTAACCAGACCGCTATGCTGTCGACCGCGTTGGGCTAAGATGGCGTAGAAGCTGAGGCCATACATGCAGAGGTAGTCTCCATTCAACTCGAAATGCCGAGTGCCCTCCGTTGAGGAGGAGATGGAGATTAGCTGTCATGATCGATCTTCAGATCGAGGGCCGCGTTGCCCTTATTACGGGTGGTAACCACGGGATTGGAGCCGCGATTGCAACTGCTCTCGCCGGCCAGAGAGCAAGTATCTTCCTCACCTACTTGCGAATCGCAGCCAACGACGACCCTTCGATACCTCATGCTTACTACGAGAACCGTCTTCAGACCGCCGACCACGTCCTCGCGGATATTCGCGCAGCCACCGGAAATGCGGAAGCCTGGGAGGCAGACCTTGCTCGACCCCAGATGGTGCCGGAGATCTTCAATCTCGCAGAGGCCCAGTTCGGCCCGGTCGAAATCCTAGTGAATAACGCTGACTGGTGCGAACCCGACTCCTTCCTGGGTGAAGGCCGGGGACCAACAGGTCAGAGTCACACTGCCATCACATCCGCAGGACACGACGACCACTTTGCCGTCAATAGTCGCGCCGCAGGTTTATTGATTGCTGAGTTCGCTCGGCGACACATTGACCGAAGCGCTGATTGGGGACGCATTGTTAGCATTACCTCCGCGGGCCGCGACGGCCACACCGGGAACGCTTCGTATGGCGCCAGCAAGGCGGCGATGGAGAGCTATACGTTCACCGCGGCGTCGGAGCTGGCCCGCTACGGCGTGACGGCCAATGTTGTAGAGCCTATGGGTACGGATACAGGATGGATTAACGCGGAGCTGGCCGAGCAAATAAGGCGCAAGAGCCCCTTCGGACACGTTGGTCAGCCGCGCGAAGTAGCGGACGCCGTGCTCTTCTTCGTTTCAGAGCAGGCTCGCTTCCTTACAGGGCAACGTCTGCGCCTTCAATGACGTTTAGCCCGCCGCAACGACCTTCGACGCCACCGGCAGCGACTTCAGCCCCCGCAGGATGAAGGAGGCGCCCCACTCCGGCTCGCCCGCCGGCTCCGGCTCCGGCAGCCGCTGCAACAGCGTCTCGAACGCCACCTGCGCCTCCGCGATAGCCAGCGGCGCCCCCAGGCAGTAATGAATCCCGTAGCCGAAGGCCAGGTGACGGTTGCTCGCCCGCCGCACGTCGAAGCGGTCAGGCTCCACGAACTGCTCCGGGTCGCGGTTCGCCGCCCCCAGCACGCAGAGCAGCACCTGCCCCGGCTCGATGCGCTGGCCGCGCAACTCCAGCGCCTCGGTCGCAATCCGCGACGTCATCTGGGCCGGTCCATCAAAGCGCAACATCTCCTCGACGGCAGCCGGGATCAACGAGGGGTCGTCCTGCAGCAGCCGTCGCTGGTCCGGGTTCTGCAACAGCGCCGCCATCCCGCTGCCGATCAAGTTCGTCGTCGTCTCGTTGCCGGCCACCAGCAGCAGCACGCAGGTCGCGAGCAGCTCGTCTTCGCTCAGCAGGTCGCCCTGCTCCTCCGCCGAGACCAGCGCGCTCAGCAGGTCGTCCCGCGGCTGCCGTCGCCGCAGCTCGATCTGCTCCAGGAAGTAATCCGCGATTTCGTTGGAGCTGCGCTGCGCCTGCTCCATGATCGCCGGTGGCTGGAACGGCCCCGCCAGCGTGTTGGCTATATCCGCCGACCAGGCCTTGAAGCGCCCCTGATCCTCCGGCGGCACTCCCAGCACCTCCGCGATCACGATTACCGGCAGCGGTATCGCCAGGTCGCGGACAACATCGAGGCGGCCCGGCTCCGCTAGCTGATCAAGCAGCTCGTCCGCGATCTCTTTAATGTGGGGACGGATCTTCTCCACTACTCGCGGCGTAAAGGCCTTCGTGACCAGCGTCCGCATGCGCGTGTGCGAGGGCGGGTCCTGGCTCAGCATCGTCGGCGTCCGCCCCACCGGCCCCGACGCCTGGCGGAACTCCTCCATCTGCTGCACGAAGCGGTTGCTCGCCCTCGTCCGGTCGGAGGAGAAGCGAGTCTGGTCGCGCAACACCGCAAAGTTGTCGTCATAGCGAGTCAGCATCCACGTCTGCATGATCTCGCTCCAGAACACCGGCGATTCCTCCCGCAGCGTCTTGTAAACGGCGTAGGGGTCGTTGCGCAACCTGGGGTCGAAGGGGTTGAAGTCCGCCATGTCGTCTCCTTATCGAGGAGGGTCTCACTCCATGGTACGCCGCCCCTGCCAACGCGAAAGCCACCCTGTCTTTGCGAGGAGCGCCCAGCGACGAAGCAATCCCGGGCCAAAGCGCTGGACCAGGCACAAACCGCGTCGGCAGTAGCAAGTCCGTCCCGAGATTGCTTCGGCCTTTGAGGGCCTCGCAACGACAAGATGGCGGCTCTTGCCACAATCCCGAGCAAACCTGGTCGAAGACACGCTACTGTCTTTGCGAGGAGCGCCCAGCGACGAAGCAATCTCGGGCCAAAGCGCTGGACCAGCGACAAGCCCGCGTCCGGAGTCCAGGATGAACGCCCCCGGGCTGGTCACGGCTCACAAGATTCCTCGTACCTCGGAATGACAACGACCCGCCTTTACGCGTCCGATACCCACACCAGCCGCACCACGCACGACTCTGAGAGGGCACGGCGTTACAATCCCCTTAGTTGAACGTACCTAGCGCTACAGGCGGTCTTCCCCATGCCCGAACCCACAACCACCCTCGAAGAAGCAGCAGCCGGCAGCATCTTCACAGACCTCGGCGCGCGGCCCGTGATCAACGCCGGCGGCGCCTACACCGTCCTCGGCGGCTCCCGCCTCTCTCCCAGCGTCCGCGCCGCCATGGAGGACGCCAACCGCCGCTTCGTCGATATGAAGGGCCTGATCACCAGCAGCGGCCGCCTCATCGCCAACCTCCTCGATGCCGAGGCTGCCTTCGTCACATCGGGCGCCGCCGCCGCCCTCGCCGTCGCCGCCGCGGCCTGTCTCACCCGCGGCCATCCTGACTACTTCGAGCGCTTGCCCGACACCGAGGGCATCCCCAACGAGATCATCACCCAGAAAAGCACCCGCCAGAAATACGATCGCTGCGTCACCCTCACCGGCGCCCACCTCGTCGAGATTGGTCCCCCCACCGGCACGACCGCCGACGAGCTACGCGCCGCCATCGGCCCCCAAACGGCCGCGATTCATTACTTCGTCGCCTTCCGTGGCGAACCGGTATTACCCATCGAAACCGTGATCGAGATCGCCCATGAGCGCGGCATCCCTGTCATCGTCGATGCCGCCGGCATGACCTACCCGGTCGATAACCTGCGCCGCTATGTCCGTCTGGGCGCCGACCTCGTCTGCTACGCCGCCAAATACTTCGATGCGCCTCACTCGACCGGCCTGCTGGTCGGCAGCAGCGAGATGGTCGACCTCGCCCTGATCAACAGCTTCATCGGCTTCGAGACCAGCGGCTACCTGACCATCGGCCGTCCCATGAAGGTCGACCGTCAGGAAATCGTCGCCACCGTCGTCGCCCTCAAGGAATGGCTGACCATGGACCACGAGTCGCGCCTGCTGCATTACGGCGAGCGAGCCGGCGCCATCCTCGCCCGCATCCGCGATATCCCCGGCATCGAGGCCTGGCGCATCTCCGAGCGCGAAACGCCGATCCCGGTCATCCGCGATGGCGTCCGCATCCGCCTGGCCAGCCCCGAGGCCGCCACGGCCGTCATGCAAACCCTGCTCGCCGGCGAGCCCTCAATCGCCGTCCGCACCGAAGGCCCGGCCGTCAACGTCTCCGTCGCCTTCTTCGACGACGCCGACCTCGACATCGTCGCCACCCGCCTCCGCGAAGCTCTCAGCGGCTCCTGACTAAGCCTGAGATACCCCTCGATAAACCACGTCCCCGGAGCTAAGCGCCGTCTCCCCTGACAACGCGGATGACGGAGCGCAAAATTGAGCAGTAGCTCGCCATCCTCACGGAGCAGCATCGACGGTTTAGTCCGATCGCCGACTACCGGGCATCTAACCAGTCCGCGCTGACCCTTGCCCACCAGGAGATGGGCGTCGCCATCCGCTGAGCGCTGGATCACCAAGCACATTTCTTACCTTTCAGATGACGCATTCATCCTCCCAGTTAGGAGGGGTTCAACTTTTCGTGGCCTGACAAGCCGTTACAAAACCGTCTATACTCCGCTCGCAGCCGTCTCTCACCTGCGCCGTTTGTGAGAGGGCGGGCTCAGAGAGGACAGTGCTTTCTTTTTCGTCCTCACGGGAGATTAGCCCAAGGGGCGTCCATGTTGAACGAAATCAAGCTCGGCCTCGGCCGTTACTGGCGCTGGACTTCCACTGGTCCGAAGTGGCATTGGGGCGTTGGTATCGGCGGGCCGCTGCTGGCGCTGCTAATCGTGATCAGCGCTGCAGGCGGCGAAGAGGAGCCAGCCAATGGTGGAGATGTTGATAGCCAGGTAATCGCTGGCGATGACGATGATGTGGCTCCCACGGCTCAAGCGGAACGTCCGGTGCCGACCTCGACTCCTACGCCGCTGGACCCTGTGCTAACCCAGTACCAGACATCGCTTCTCGATATCTTTGGCGACTACTCGACCGCAATGTCAGGCATAGGCTCTGATATGCAACGGGCAGGGGCCAGTCCCGGGTTGATCCTCACGAGTTCATGGCAGACCTCTGTCGCTGTGAACGTCGCCCTCGTCCGCGTCCTTGGTGATCAGGTTAGAGCCTTGACGCCTCCCACCTGCCTGCGCGACGTCCACGCCCTGCTCTTGCGCGCCGTAACCGACTTTGACGCTTCCATGGAATTGATCGTCCAGGGTATCGACCGGCTCAGCGCGGTCTCCCTGGAGGCTGCTACGACTCGGATGGTTCAAGGGACGGATAAACTCACCTCTGCCTCAGCGCTATTCGCCGGCGTGTCATGTTGAGTAAGAACGGCGTTAGCAGATAGAAGCATCCACCGCCTCCACCGCGCCGCATGCATCATGCCACGACAGTTCGTCGACCCGCGGACAACTGCACGCCTCGTCAGCTCGCTTTCCTCCCTACCGGCGAACCGCCACCATTGCGAGGAGCGCCTAGCGACGAAGCAAGCTTTGATCTCCCGCCTTTCATTGACTTCCTTTGCGTCATCCCTCCTCTCAGGATTCTGGTGACAACCGTAATCGCGCTCATTGACAGAATGTGCTAAGTTTCTAGATCGGCAACCGTTGACAAGGCCAGTCTGATGACATAGACTACATTCATCCTGGCCAGAATGTTCCCTCCTACCCGTTTCCCCCCTTGGGAGCCCAGTCCCTGGATCAGGCCGTCTTGTAGCTAGAGCCTTTGCTGTGAGGAGCGACCTATGACGCTTGCCCGCGATATTGTCCGCTTCGGTGAGTACCTACCTACCACCGAGAAGTCATACGCGAAAATCCCCCAGATCATGGAAATGCCGAACCTGATCAAGGTCCAGCTGGACTCCTACGACTGGTTCATCCGCGAAGGCCTGCGCGAGCTCCTGGACGAGATTTCCCCCATCCAGGACTTCACCGGCTCCAAGATGGAGCTCCGCTTCGGCGAGTACTCCTTCGGCGAACCCAAATACGACGAGCGTGAGTCGCGTGACCGCGACGCCACCTACGCCGTCCCCCTCCGCGTCCGCGTCGAGCTCATCGTCAAGGAAACCGGCGAGGTCAAGGAGCAGGAGCTCTTCATGGGCGATTTCCCGCTCATGACCCCCACCGGCACCTTCATCATTAACGGCGCCGAGCGCGTCGTCGTCTCTCAGCTCGTCCGCTCTCCCGGCGTCTACTTCACCAGGGAGAAGGACCCGACCACCGGCCGCGACCTCGCTTTCGCCAAGGTTATCCCTAACCGCGGCGCCTGGCTCGAGTTTGAGACCTCCAACCGCGACGTCATCTCCGTCAAGGTCGACCGCAAGCGCAAGATCCCCGTGACCACCCTCCTGCGTGCCATCGACTCCATGGAGAACATGAAGGACTCAGAGCTCGGCACCGCCGAGCGCATCCTCACCTGGTTCGATGACGTCGACACCAATGCCGACCACCACTACATCGCCACGACGCTCGAAAAGGAGACGCCGGAGGTCAAGGTCGGCAACAAGCTGCGCGCCCTCGAAGACTTCTACAAGCGCATGCGCCCCGGTGACCCGCCGACCCTGGAGAATGCGCGCACCCTGGTCAACTCGCTGTTCTTCAACGCCCGACGCTATGACCTGCTCAAGGTCGGCCGCTACAAGATCAACCGCCGCCTCAAGCAGGAGACGTCGATGGATACCCGCGTCCTCACCGTGGACGACATCAAGGGCATCATCCATGAGCTGATCCGCCTCAACAACGGTCAGGGTGACACCGACGAGATTGACCACCTCGGCAACCGCCGGGTCCGCGCCGTCGGTGAGCTGATCCAGAACCAGTTCCGCATCGGCCTCCTGCGCATGGAGCGCGTCGTGCGTGAGCGCATGACCATCACGGACCCGGACCAGGCAACACCCAGCGCCCTGATCAACATCCGGCCCGTGGTCGCCGCCATGAAGGAGTTCTTCGGCGGCTCCCAGCTCTCCCAGTTCATGGACCAGACCAACCCGCTGGCGGAGCTGACCCACAAGCGCAAGCTCAGCGCCCTCGGCCCCGGCGGTCTCTCGCGTGACCACGCCGGCTTCGACGTGCGCGACGTCCACCACAGCCACTACGGCCGCATATGCCCCATCGAGACGCCGGAAGGCCCCAACATCGGCCTCATCGTCTCGCTGGCCTCCTTCGCCGTGATCAACGACTACGGCTTCATCGAGACGCCCTACCGCCGCGTCATCCGCGAGCTACCGGCCGATTCCGCCGATCTCATCGGCCGCCTCATCCGCGAGGACGTGGTCGCTGATGGTAAGAAGCTGGCCAAGGCCGGCGACGAGGTCACGGCCGCCGTCGCCAAGAAGCTCGCGCCACTCGGCGTCAAGCACGTCAAGGTGCGCCCCTTCGCCTCAACCGACATCCTCTATCTCGCCGCCGACGACGAGGAGCAGTACGTCATCGCCCAGGCCAACGCCATCATCGACGCCAACGGCCACTTCCTTGAAGAAGAGGTGGAGATCCGCAAGGGCCAGCGCTTTGAGTTCACCCACCCGGACGAGATCGACTTCATGGACGTCTCGCCCAAGCAGATCCTTTCGACAGCGACCTCGCTGATCCCCTTCCTGGAGCACGACGACGCGCCTCGCGCCCTCATGGGCTCGAACATGCAGCGTCAGGCCGTGCCGCTGGTCCACCCTGAGCGCCCGCTCGTCGGCACCGGCACCGAGCGCCAGGTCGCGGTTGACTCTGGCCAGGTCGTTGTCGCCACCGGCGATGGCCTCGTCACCGCCGCCTCCGCCCGCGGCGTCACCGTCCGCTACGACGACGGCGAAGAAGTCACCCACCCGGTGCTCAAGTTCATCCGCTCCAACGCGGCCACTTGCCTCAACCAGCGGCCCGCTGTCACCAAGGGCGACCGCATCG
Organism: Dehalococcoidia bacterium; assembly: GCA_009377745.1. Classification (GTDB taxonomy): domain Bacteria; phylum Chloroflexota; class Dehalococcoidia; order DSTF01; family WHTK01; genus WHTK01. The sequence goes on along the minus strand of WHTK01000010.1, from coordinate 8,018 downwards.
CCAAGGGCGACACTCTCGTCGACAGCTCCTCCACCGACGACGGTGAGCTGGCTCTGGGTCAGAGCGTGCTCTGCGCCTTCATGAGCTGGGAGGGCTACAACTTCGAGGACGCCATCATCATCTCCGAGTCCGTGGTCCGCGACGACAAGTTCACCTCGATCCACATCGAAAAGCACGAAATCGAGGCCCGCGACACCAAGCTTGGACCGGAGGAGATCACCCGAGACATCCCCAACGTCGGCGATGAGTCCCTTAAGGACCTCGATGACGAAGGCATCATCCGCATCGGCGCTGAGGTCCAGGCCGGCGATATTCTCGTTGGCAAGATCACCCCCAAGGGTGAGACGGAGCTGACGGCGGAGGAGAAGCTCCTGCGCGCAATCTTCGGTGAGAAGGCGCGCGAGGTTAAAGACACATCCCTGCGCGTGCCCCACGGCCAGCACGGTAAGGTCATCGACGTGCGCGTCTTCCGCCGCGAAGAGCACGACGAGCTGCCCGCCGGCGTCAACCAGCTGGTGCGCGTCTCCATCGCCCAGAAGCGCAAGGTCTCCGAAGGCGATAAGATGGCCGGCCGCCACGGCAACAAGGGCGTCATCGCCCGCATCCTGCCGGTAGAGGACATGCCCTACCTCGCCGATGGCACGCCCGTGGACATCATCCTCAACCCCATCGGCGTCCCCAGCCGCATGAACGTCGGTCAGGTCCTCGAGACTCACCTCGGCTGGGCCGCCAGCGTCCTCGGCTTCCGCGCCATCACCCCGGTTTTCGACGGCGCTGAGGACCACTCGATTGAGGACGCCCTGGCCCGGGCCTGGCTCGCCGTCGAGGCAGGGGCCATCGAGGCCGGCATCAACGGCAACAGCAGCGCCCCCTGGGGCGAGAACCTCAACGTCCCGGTAATGGAAACCTGGCTCAAGCAAAAGAGTTACGACTTCCAGACCGTCTTCGACGAAACCAAGATCGGCGAAGCCAAGCGCGCCTGCCTCGAGCTCTGGCTCGAAAGCATCGGCGAGAAGGTCAAGCGCGGCAAGGAACTGCACCAGCTCGAGAAGATCGCCGACGAGGTCACGGAGCGCCGCCGCATCGCGGCCCCGGTCTTCGGCAAGCAGACGATCTTTGACGGCCGCAACGGTGAGCCCTTTGACCAGCCGGTCACCGTCGGACAGATCTACATGCTCAAGCTCGTCCACCTCGTCGAGGAGAAGATCCACGCCCGGTCGACCGGCCCCTACTCCCTGATCACGCAGCAGCCCCTCGGCGGCAAGGCCCAGATGGGTGGCCAGCGCTTCGGTGAGATGGAGGTCTGGGCCCTCGAAGCCTATGGAGCCGCCCACACCCTGCAGGAGCTGCTCACGGTCAAGAGCGACGACGTCGTCGGCCGCGTCAAGACCTATGAGGCCATCGTCAAGGGTGACGACGTCCTTGAGCCCGGCATCCCGGAGTCCTTCAAGGTCCTCGTCAAGGAGCTGCAGAGCCTCGGCCTCGCCGTCGAGGTGCTCAACGAGGACGAAGAGCAGGTCGTCTTCGCCGACGACGGTGGTGAGGACGTGCCGCAGATCGGCATCAACCTCACCGGCTTCGAATCGGAAGACATCTTGAGCGACCGCGGCATCTTGTAGCCGGCCAAGCACTCGGCCATCGGGACCCGATGGCAGCAGGAGGGAAGCCTGGAGCCTCCCTTCCCAAACGAAAGGCGGTGCAGCATGGCGTCATCTGGCTCAAACGGGAGTCTTCAAGGTATATAGCGGAACCGGAGTGCAGAGGGCTAAGCCCTCTGCCGGGGAACTTGAGGGGTATCCCCTCATTACTCCCAAACTTTAGGGGGCGGAGCAGACCGCCAGGGATGCGCAGCCCCCGGCAATGAGAATCACGGAAGCGCAGTAGGGAGAAAAACGGAATGCCACTTCTGGAAGTCAATGACTTCAACGCCGTTCGCATATCGCTGGCCTCACCGGAGCAGGTGCGGTCCTGGTCGTACGGAGAGGTAACCAAGCCGGAGACAATCAACTACCGCACGCTCAAGCCGGAAAAGGACGGCCTCTTCTGCGAGAAGATCTTCGGCCCCCAGAAAGACTTCGAGTGCTACTGCGGTAAGTACAAGCGCGTCCGCTACAAGGGCATCATCTGCGACAAGTGCGGCGTCGAAGTCGCCCGCAGCAAGGTGCGTCGCGAGCGTATGGGCCACATTGAGCTCGCCTCGCCCGTTGCCCACATCTGGTTCGTCAAGGGCACCCCCAGCCGCATCGGCCTCCTGCTGGATGTCTCACCCCGCAACCTGGAGCGCGTCCTTTACTTCGCCCAGTACATCGTCACCCACGTCGATGAGGCCGCGAAGAAGCGCGCCCTGGAGCACCTCCAGGAGGAGATGAAGAAGGAATCCGACCGGCGTGAGAAGGAGTGGGCGGACATGCTCACCTCCGTTGAGTCCAAGCGTGACACCGAAGTCGAGGCCCTCAAGGAGCGCCGCGAGGCGGAGCTCGCCTCCCTCGAAGAGGAAGGCCTTCAGGGCGCTGACGCCCTCATGCAGGCCGCCGTCGATATGGAGCAGACCCTGACCAAGGCCGTTGGTACCCTGGAGCGTAAGGCAATCGAGTTCCAGGGCGAGCCGATCGTGCCCGCCAACGAAGTCGTCACAGAAGCCCACGTCGAAGCCCTCAAGCAGGCGGTCCAGAAGCTCGTCGTCAATCACGAAGAGCAGTACGCCCGCCGCAAGGCAGACGTGGAGCTGGTCTCTGACGCCGCCATCAAGGAGAAGACGGACACCGCCAACTCTGAGGCCCAGCCGCTGCGCGCCAAGATCGAGGAAGAGCGCAAGGCAGTCGTCACCCAGTTCGAAGAGGACTTCAAGGAGCTGGACGGCCTCAAGGACCCGGCGGAGATGCTCAACTCGCAGACCGTCCCCAGCAAGATGCGTCTCCTCCTGGACTCCGAGTACAAGAAGCTCACCGAGAAGTTCGGCACGGTTTTCAACGCCGCCATGGGCGCGGACGCCCTGCTCAACATCCTCAACCGCATTGACCTGGACAAGATGCGCACCAAGCTCCAGCTTGAGATGCAGTCCACCTCCGGCCAAAAGCGCAAGCAGGCTACTAAGCGTCTGCGCGTCGTCGAGGCCCTCCGCAAGTCGGGCAACCGGCCCCAGTGGATGGTCCTCACGGCTCTGCCGGTGCTGCCGCCGGACCTGCGCCCCATGGTGCAGCTAGATGGCGGCCGCTTCGCCACCAGTGACCTCAACGACCTCTACCGGCGTGTTATCAACCGCAACAACCGGCTCAAGCGGCTGCTGGAGCTCGGCGCCCCGGAGATCATCATCCGCAACGAGAAGCGCATGCTCCAGGAGGCCGTCGATTCCCTGATCGACAACGGCCGCCGCGGCCGCGCTGTCTCCGGCACCGGCAACCACAAACTCAAGAGCCTGTCAGACATGCTCAAGGGCAAGCAGGGCCGCTTCCGCCAGAACCTGCTCGGCAAGCGCGTTGACTACTCCGGCCGTTCTGTCATCGTCGTCGGCCCGGAGCTCAAGCTGCACCAGTGCGGACTGCCCAAGCGCATGGCTCTGGAGCTGTTCAAGCCCTTTGTCATGCACGCTCTGGTCGAACGTGGCCTCGCCCACAACATCAAGAGCGCCAAGCGCATCGTCGAGCGGGCGCGGCCGGAGGTCTGGGACGTCCTCGATGACGTTATCAAGACTCGCCCGGTCCTGCTCAACCGCGCCCCCACGCTGCACCGCCTCGGCATTCAGGCTTTCGAGCCCGTCCTTGTCGAAGGCAGCGCCATCCAGATCCACCCGCTGGTCTGTCTCGCCTTCAACGCCGACTTCGATGGCGACCAGATGGCCGTCCACGTCCCCCTCAGCCGTGAGGCTGTGGCCGAGGCGCGCCAGATCATGCTTGCCACCAAGAACCTGCTCAGCCCCTCCTCCGGCGACCCCATGGTCGCCCCGCGTCTGGACATCGTCCTCGGCTGCTTCTACATGACGGCCATCCGCAAGGGCGCCAAAGGTGAGTTCACGGCCGGCGTCAACGGCACGCCCACCCAGGGTGTCTACGGCAGCTTCCAGGCCGCCATCATGGCCTACGATCTGGGCCTAGTCGAGCTCCAGGCCCTGGTCCGTGTGCGTGACCGCCGCACCGGCAATCAGCTCATCGAGACGACCGTCGGCCGCATCTTCTTCAACGAAGCCCTCTCCGAAGAGATACCCTTCGTTAACGAGACCCTGGACAGCAAGGCCCTCAAAGCCGTCGTCCAGGAGTGCTACAAGACCCTCGGCATGGACCGCACCTCCGAGATCGTCGACCAGATCAAGAACATCGGCTTCCACTACGCCACGAAGTCCGGTGTCACCATCTCCGTCAGCGAGATCAAGGTACCGGAAGAGAAGGCCGGCATCCTGGTGGCCGCAGAGCAGGAAGTCGCCGCCATCAACGACCAGTACCAGATGGGCCTGATCACGGAGCAGGAGCGCTATGACGCCACTGTCAACGTCTGGAACACCGCTACCGAAAGCGTAACCGCCGTCATTCAGAAGCGCCTGCCGGAATACGGCTCCGTCTTCCTCATGGCTACCTCGGGCGCCAAGGGTAACATCGCCCAGATCCGCCAGATGGCTGGTATGCGCGGCCTCATGTCCGACCCTTCCGGCCGCATCATCGAGTTGCCGATCAAGTCGAACTTCCGCGAAGGCCTTTCGGTCCTGGAGTACTTCATCTCCACCCACGGCGCTCGTAAGGGTCTCGCCGACACGGCGCTGCGCACGGCCGACTCCGGTTACCTGACTCGGCGCCTCATCGACGTGGCTCAGGACGTCATCACCCTTGAAGACGACTGCGAGACTTTCGCCGGCGTCTGGCTCAGCGAGCCTCAGGACCGCTCCGTCCTCGAATCCCTGCGGGAGCGGATCATCGGACGCTTCGCCGCGTCCGATATGGCCCACCCCGAGACGGGCGAGGTCATCATCGAGCGCAACGAAGTCATCACCGCCGAAAAGGCAGACGAGCTAACGGCCGCTGGGCACACCAAGGTCCACGTCCGCTCAGCGCTGACCTGCGCGGCCAAACGCGGCATCTGCGCCCTCTGCTACGGCCTCAGCCCCGCCACCGGCGAGTTGGTTGAGCAGCGCCAGGCCGTCGGTATCGTTGCCGCCCAGTCCATCGGTGAGCCCGGGACGCAGCTAACAATGCGTACCTTCCACACCGGTGGTGTCTACGTGGCGGGCGGTGAGATCACAACCGGTCTGCCGCGTGTCACGGAGCTCTTCGAGGCGCGTGTCCCCAAGAACGCCGCCATCATCTCCGAAATCGATGGCGTCGTCGAAATCACCCGCGAGGGTGAGACGGCCAGACGCGTCCGCATCGTCTCCAGCGAGCTCTACAGCGACCGCTATGACCTGCCCGAGGGCGTCGAGCTCATCGTCACCGAGGGCCAACAGGTCGAGTCCGGCGCCGTGCTCGCCCGCTCCGCCGAGGCCACGGAAGGCTCCGACAAGCCCGTGACTCAGGTCATTGCCCGTCTGCCCGGCCGGGTCACCGTCGACCGCGCCAACCGCATCTCCATCCTCTACGAGGAGCGGGAGGAGCGGGAATACGTCATCCCCGCCACGGCTCACGTCCGCGTTGAGCCCGGTCAGTACGTCCACGCCGGTCAGCAGATCACGGACGGCCCTCTGGACCCTCAGAAGATCCTCAACGTGCTCGGCCCGGAGGCAGTCCAGCTCTACCTCGTCGAAGAGGTGCAGAAGGTCTACCGCAACCAGGGCGTCAACATTAACGACAAGCACATCGAGACCATCGTCCGCCAGATGATGCGCAAGGTCATCATCGATTCCCCCGGCGACACGGCGATGCTCCCCGGTGAGTACATCGACCGCTTCGAGTACGAAGAGGCCAACGCCAACGTCTTCGCTGAAGGCGGCGAGCCGGCAACCGCCGTGCCCGTCCTCCTCGGCGTCACCAAGGCCTCGCTCAACACCAGCAGCTTCCTAGCCGCCGCCTCCTTCCAGGAGACGACGCGCGTCCTCACCGAAGCAGCGATCTCCGGCAAGACCGACCGTCTCATGGGCCTCAAGGAGAACGTCATCATCGGCAAGCTGATCCCGGCCCGCGCCGAAATCTTCCTGCCGCCGCGACCGGTCGAGGAGCTGCGGGCGCCCCGCCGCCTGCTCGAGGAAGGTGACGAAGGCTACGACCCCGACGACCCAGACGGTCTCGAACCCGAGGACGACCTCGATCTCGAGCTTGACGATGACTCGGACGAAGATCTCACGTTGGACGGGCCGCTCGCGTCCGTCCTGGCTGAGGCCCTCGTCCCCGAAGCCCCCGACTCAGAGGCCAAAGCCGAAGAGTCCTAACCCAACTCCTTACCAACACAGAAGGGGCGCTGCAATTAAGCAGCGCCCCTTCTGTCATCCGACTCTGTCATTGCGAGCCATCGCGATAGCGAGGCGTGGCAATCTGGGGCGGTGGGGCAACCTTCTGAAATGGCCTGATACGTCCGTCAGCCCCTGATGCTATCGCGCAACCAGCTTGGGTGCTGATCAACCACTCCAGCGCCAGTTTCGGCTCCGGCTCGGCCTGCTCTTTGGTGCTTCAGCCCACCACAGGTCGCCGGCTGGTCGCTTCCCAGCCCGGAGCCGCGACTGCTCCCTCAGGCGGCCGACCGCCGCGCCGCCCGCCCTCGCGCCGCCCAGAAGCGCAGCACCAGCAGCAACGGCCCGAACTGGCGCAGAAAGCTGGCGTAGTCCCGCTCACCCGTGATCAGCTGACAGAGCGACTTCTTGATCGCGCCGCTGCGCCGCATCACCTCGTAGCAGGGACGCGGCGTGAAGTGAAAAGCGTCTCGCAGCAGGCTCGCCCAGCCGATGTCCGGCATCAGCTCCCGCTCCACCGCCGCCTCGTAGGACCAGAGGTCAGGCGCCTTGCCAGCCAGATAGCGCTGCACGGCTTCCGAAGCCAGCCGGCCGCTGACGAACGCCGCGTGGATGCCCTCGCCCGACATCGGGTCGACCAGCCCCGCGGCGTCTCCCACCAGCAGCGCCCGTCCCTTGACGATCGCCTTCCCCGGCGACCGCGTCGGCAGGTGATGGCCGCGGATGTGCTCCATCGGCGCCGCGTCCAGGCCGTAGTGGCTGCGCAGAGACGCCAGATGCTCGCGCAGGCGTCCACCCTCTTCTCGCCATCCGCCGCAGCCCACGTTGAAGTGGTCTGCCTTGGGGAAGGACCAACCGTAGCCGCCGTACATGCTGCCCAGCTCCAACGCCAGCATGCCGCTCCAGTCCATTGGCACCCGCTTACCGGCGTAGGGGAAGTTGGCCTCAAGCGCAACCGGCGGGTCGATGACCGGCGTCAAGCCGGCAGCCCTGGCCACGGCCCCGTTCGAGCCGTCCGCTCCGATCAGCACGCCCGCCTCAGCGCTCCCGCTGGCGAAGCTGATCCTCGCCGCCTTGCCTTCCAGCTCCACGGCACGCACAACACAGCCGTCCTGGAAGGTCGCGCCCGCCTCTTCGGCCTGCTGCGCCAGGAAATGGTCCATGCGATGTCGCTGCGTCATGTAGACCAGCGTCCGCGGGTACTCGTAATCAAAGAAATCGCCCAGGCGGAAGCTGAAGCGTACGCGGCGGATCTTCTGCTCCACCACGGGAGTCAAGTCCACCGGTGCCTCATCATAAGCGCGCGCCGTGACGCCACCGCCGCAGGGCTTGTCGCGCGGGAATTTGGCGCGGTCAATCAGCAGTACCTTCGCGCCGGCCTGCGACAGGTGATAGGCCGCCGTGCTGCCCGCCGGCCCGGCTCCGACTATTGCAACGTCGTATCGGGTCACGTCGTCAGTTTACCAGTGCCCTGTCATAGGGTCTGCCTCGCCTGCCCGCCATGAACCGGCACGCCCCAGCCTTCGAGGCTGGGGTTCGGGAAGACATCACCGTCCCAACGCTCGTTAAGCATGCCCCAGTCTTCGAGGCTGGGGTTCGGTAAGACATCACCGTCCCAACGCTCGTTAAGCATGCCCCAGTCTTCGAGGCTGGG
>WHTK01000065.1 GCA_009377745.1 Dehalococcoidia bacterium | reverse complement strand
CAAATCGTCAGCACTGCTGCGCCAGACGTCGGCGAACGGCCCGAGACGCTCGATCAGGGGTTCGTAGCTCGTCAAGAAGACGCCAGGCGGATGGTCGCGTTCCGCCAACGCCGACTCCAGACGCTCCCAGATCGCACTCTCTCGCTGTGGCGAGCTCGTCACGATGAGCGTGTCAGGAACACGCATGTCGTCGGCATTGGCCAGGCAGGCATAGTAAGAGGCATATCTACGGAACTTCTCGGTCATCTCCGGCCAGCGCATCGTGCCCCGGTCCCATTCGAGAAAGAACCGCCGCGTCTGTCCCGGCCAGGACAGGTCGCCGATGCCGTCCGGCTGCAGCCAGGTCCTGGCATCGTCGTGCGTAAACCACAAGGTCGACTCGGCTGGGGGCCACCAAGTCGCCAGTCGCGGCCCATCAGGTCGAGATTCCCTGATCAAGCCGACGAAGAAGCGGTTGATGCCGATAGTGTGTTCTGGGTGATAGAGGAGCGGTCCGAGCCGGTGCTGGCCCTCACGGTCCTTCGTAAGCCCACTGAAGAGTCCATTTCGTACGTGGGTCCGGTACGGGACCCCATCTCGTGCAGCCAGAAGTTTGAGTCCGAGCTCCGTCAGAAGGTAACGCGGCTCGCTGGACTCGTCCTTCGATGGCGTCAGCGCTTCCACCAGGTGATAGCGGAGAAGACCGGAGACGAGCCGCTCGGCCTTCCGCTCGTCCAGCTTTAGAACGATACCCAACTCAGGGGCGGAGAGCATGGGATGACTACCTAACCACTGGATAGCAGACTTTTCCGTGGCGCCAATTACCAGCGACACGCCGGCGAGCTCCTCCATCGTTCCGGCAGGCGCTCCTCCTGCCACTACCGAGGCGGACACCTGATTCGCCCAGACCGAGAGCTTCGGCTGCCGCACCGAGAGCTCCACGGGCGCTTCCGTGCCTGGTAGCCACTTCGCCTTAGCGATTACCGGTTCGAAGTTCACCCATGTGAGGCAACCCTGGAGGAAGCCTTCGCTCGAGTTGTTGGGCCGGTGCCAGATGTTCGCAAAGAGACCCTTCGAGATGGCTGTGTGCGCGTCCGTCAACAGGATGTCGAGGTCCTCCACCTGTCTGCGGTCCGCAGCAGACAGAATAGCCTCCGACCATTGTTCGCTCGCCTGTGGCCCGGCGGCCACGATCAAGATCGTCGGCATCCAGTAGTTGCCCCAGCCGTCACCTTCGTCGCGAAAGGCATACCAGTCGGCGACTCGCTTCCGGCGGTGAATGAGGGGGGCCTCGCTGCGGTCCATTGCTACGAAGAAGGGCGCCCAGGAGGCCGAGCCTTTGAGGCAGCCGTAGCCCTCTACTCCGGGTGGCCGCCACGATGAGTTCAGCTTGCGAGAGATGGGCAAGGCGAGAACCTCGTCGACCTGTAGGCTCGTGCTCTTGCTGAAGTCGTACACCAGGTCGGCGAGGAGCCGGTTCATAGTGGCCCAGGTCTCCAGCCTGGACAGGCGATGCATGACATCGCGATGCCCTATCGGGAAGATGGCCTGCGCTTCGTTTTCCGAGATGCCGAGCTGGCATGCGAAGGCGCTGACGGCGCCGGCATTAAGCAAGTGGAGGGGTTCAGCTTGGAGCCAAGGAGATGACGGTGTGATCTGGTCTACCCAGCGGAGGGCCTGGAGATCGAAGAGAAGCCACTGGGCTTCTCGTTCCGTGACGCCCAGCAGAAGGGACAGTTCATAAGCCTCGAGGAATGGCAGCCGCGCCAGCCAGCTCAGTGCTCGGCCTTTGAGCCATGGGTTCTGTAGTCGCAGTCTTTCTTGCATCTGATGCCCTCTCGCTCCTGCGTTTGGGAATCAGAGTGACAACAGTCAGTCCACGTTCAGTCCACAAATCTGGCCCGATTAGTCCACTCAGCCTTGCTTCAGTCCAATTTTGGCTTAATTCCCAGGGCGAATCCTGATCGAACTCGAAACGCAGGGGCAAGGGCGCGGTCCACGGAGCTGTGGCAAGTCAGATGGCCGTACATCGCCATTGGAGGTCGCAGGGCTGTAAAGGCCGATCCAGACCAATCCCTGCATCCCTGGCTCGTTTCTCCAGAGAATCGATGAGCCAGTAATCCGCTTGAGAACTGCCATGGAGGGTTACCAGGCCTTGTGGTGCATGAACTGGCACGGCGCGCGAAGCTCTTACGAGGCAGCCCAGAGAACCCTCTGGGCTGTTGTGGACTAAATGTGGAGTGAAATTGGACCGTGGGTTATTAATAGATCTTCTTCTGTTGAATCTGATTCGGACTGAACTCCACACACAATCCACAAACCAGGCCAGCTCGAATGACTCGATACAACGGCTCTAGGTTTCTTCCTCGGTCATCCACTTTCCACCTCTACGAGGTTTGTTCATACTCCTACCCTCGACTTTTCTTCTGTGGCTTTTCTTCTCTAATGTGCGTCCGTCCGATCAATCGTTCTTCCCCGCCCAGATTCTTGACGTCTGCTAGGAGCTTGATCCTCAGGTTCATGTGATGCTAAGCGATCGACGGTTCGTGATGTCTTGCCGACCATTCGACCTCAAGCAGGATCATCCGAGAGGTACACCGTTGTACGTTCAGGCCCCCAACTATATTCACAGTGTCTGCCAGAGTCGCGCAGCAACTGTCTCATCCGCGGTCCGTAGAACAGCAGCTTCGCGATGTGGAGGCCTGGTCACGGGTTCTACGCCTTACCAATCGACGACGCCGATGATGCGCTCACCGCGCCCGAGAAGGTTCGCCGGGTTGAGGTCGTAGTGAACGATGTCGCGGGTGGGCGGGTGTATCCCAGGCTCCCGGATCGCTGGCCCGATCTCGACGACCGCGTCGAGTAGCTCGGCCGTGACTGGGAGTATGCGCATTGTCTCGTGCAAGGCGTAGCCGTCGCCGCCGTGGAGGAATGTGTCGACGAGCGCGGTTCGTCGATAGGAAGCAGCTCCACACCGGCCTGTTTCTCAATGAGCGCCTAAAGTTGCTCGACGAGACTGGCACTCAGAAGGTTGATGAATTGTCCAGGCATCTCCGCGATGAGCGCATACACAAGTCGCCACCGATCTTACCCGTCTTCTCAAAAATTGGAGCCGGGTATCCAATCTGGCGGAGCCAGGCTGTCGTGGCACGAGCTCGCATTGTTTTTGCGACCACATGGAGCTTCAACGCAAAGTAGCTTCCGTTCTGTCGACCACGCGATAGGCGCCTGTCTCTCCCAGCCCTATAACGCTCGACGCCTGCCGCTCTACCCCATCTCTATTAGCCAGGAGCTTGGGCGCTTTGCCGGGCTCTTTATCGCGGGGATATGCTCGTAGGCCATATAGCGGTGGAACATCCATATAATCTCCTCGGCCGCAAACTTACCTGATGAGGCACAGATGGTGTGAGGAGAAGCGCCGCTGGAATATCGTAGCGAATGGGACTGCTGGTCCTGTCGGTGTGAGCAGATAGGGGAATACAGCAGCCCTCGTCCGTCGTGTCGCTTAGACGTGTTGACTCCGAGTCATGAATGCGACTTGGGATCATGTTGACTAACCAGGCCCATCAAGGATCAGCACTTCTTATGTTGCAGGGCGACTCTACGGAACCGCCAAGGCAGATCACGCCGCCAGACATAACGAACACCAAAGGTGACACGTGCATCATGTGGCCACAAGGGCACGGCTAGACGGCGTCGAGGATCCGGAAAAGTATCCTCTTTTGTAGGACCACCGCATCACCCAAGCTCTGGATGGATGCATATCTGGCAGCTTTCGCACGCGCTGAAGGCTGTCGGCTTGTAACGACGCCTACTGCCTTCCGGCAGTTTCGAGGACTGGATCTCCTGGTTCTGGCCAGAGGCTCAGGGGCCTGACCTCTTTCGCGGGTCTCATCTCTTAAAAGGACTTACGACCTCTCTGAGCCGGCCAATTGACATCCGTTACTTGCAAATCTGACTCTCATGGGTGAGAGCAGGCGAAGTCAACGCAAATGACTTCATTTTTAGGGTGTCAAGGCGATCCGCTAGGTCGCCTATTGCGCCAGCGGCGGCAATGACTGCCGTTGGCACATCTACAATTGCCCGTCCAGCCAACACCACGACCGCCGGCATTGATCCGCGTGCCCGCTGACTACCCCCGTAATACCGTCTTTCCACGTTGCGCACGCTTACAAGCGCCTGGAAGCGATCCAGTGCGATTGCCGTAGCGGTTTATTAGGCCGTCCGTTTCGATTACGTAGTCAGAGATCATTTCTTCTTCCTGAAGAGTGGTCTCATTCATTCGCTTTCTCTCTTCTCATCTTGGGGATCCTCATAGCTTCCTCTCGTCGGTTAGCGCCGACCGTTCTCGGGCGTGGACCGTGCGCGTAGGACAAGACCGGCAGCGATGAGCACGAGGTTCTTTAGGACGAACTCGCCGAGCGTGGTCAGCAGCAGCCGGTTGCCGTCCTGGAACGATTCCCCCGGCTGGAGGACGAGCACGAGGAAGGTGCAGGCCATCTGCAGGACGAAGAGCAGCAGACGAGTCGCATGCCGCGACGCCGAAGAGCAGCCCGAGGCCGATCAGAACCTCCCAGACGCCGTCGGCGACTGGGCTACGGTCGACGACCTTCAAGGCTCCGAACCAGATGAAGACGATGGCGAGCGCCCAACGCAGGAGCCTTATGCCTTGCTCCTCCAAGAAGAGCACGACCACGCGGTCGATGCGGCCGTACACGGTGACGATTCGGCGGCCTTGGCCCTTCTGCAGCAGCGGGAGGAGCCGAAGCATGCTCGGACTAACGTCGAAGTTCGTTCCCATAGTTTCTTCCTCTCCCAGGCTTGACCGGCCGCGGTTCCTGTCAACGACCGATAAAGTCCAGGACGGCTTTGATCTGCAGGACTATGGTCACTCCGGAAGGACGAGCCGTCATCGCGCAGATGAGGGCTTCTTTTCTACCTCTGGCGAAGTGAAATTCGCACTCGAGCGGTGGCGAAAGTACTTCGACGTTGGATCAGAAAAGTAGAGGGATACTCCCCTGGGAGTACATCGGACTTCGCCCGCGAGGCGACGACGGCTCTATCACTACGGCTCATACTGGATACGAGCCGGACCAAAGCTCGATGCTAGGATCGTGGGGTTGGCAAATCCGCCTGCGACTAACTCGATGGCAACCGGCGCTGTGAAGCAGCGCTGGCTGGCTTGGCTGCTGCTTGGCCCAGGCCTTCCGGCGCTGGCGCTGTCCCTTGCGCTTGGAG
>WHTK01000009.1:95860-112098 GCA_009377745.1 Dehalococcoidia bacterium | reverse complement strand
GGCGGCGACTTCATGAAGACGGCCGACGGTTCGGTAATCGGGCCGGACAGGCCGCGGTCGAGGGCGAGCTTGGCGCAGCGGACCGCATCGATGACGACGCCGGCCGAGTTGGGGCTGTCCCAGACTTCCATCTTGAGCTCGATGTTAAGCGGCACGTCGCCGAAGCTGGTGCCTTCCATGCGGATGTAGGCCCACTTGCGGTCGCCCAGCCACGGGACGTGGTCGCTGGGGCCGATGTGGACATCGTCTGCCATCATCTCGTACTCGATCTGTGACGTGACGGACTGCGTCTTGGAGATCTTCTTGGAGACCAGGCGGGAACGCTCCAGCATATTGAGAAAGTCCGTGTTGCCGCCAAAGTTGAGCTGGTAAGTGTGGTCGATGTGTACGCCGCGCATCATGAACAGGTGCGACAGCACGCGGTGGACGATGGTGGAGCCAACCTGCGATTTGATGTCGTCGCCGATGATCGGCAGGCCGGCGTCCTGGAAGCGCTTGGGCCAGTAGCCGCTCTTGTCGGCGGCTATGAACTCAGGGATGCAGTTAACATAGGCGCAGCCGGCCGCGAGCACCTGCTCCACGTACCACTGAGTCGCCTCCTTGCTGCCAACAGGCAGGTAGCTGATGACTACGTCCGTCTTGGTCTCCTTAAGAATCTTAACCACGTCGTCTGTTGGGCCGGGGGCCTTCGTGATGATCTCGGATAGGTACTGACCGAGGCCGTCGTGCGTCATGCCGCGGTTGACCGCTACGCCGGACTTCGGCACGTCTGCGAAGCGATAGGTGTTATTGGGCTCCGTGTAGATCGCCTCGGACAGGTCCTTGCCGACCTTATTGACGTCAACATCGAAGGCGGCGACGAAGTTGATGTCGCGGATGTGGTAGCCGCCCAGCGTCGTGTGCATAAGGCCCGGTATCTCCGCCCCCTCCTCGGCCGCCCGGTAGTAGTGCACGCCCTGCACCAGTGACGAAGCGCAGTTGCCCACGCCGACGATTGCTACGTTGATTGGGGCCAATGGAGTGTCTCCTTTTCGAGTTGCGGTTGCTAATCGGGTGCGCTGAGGGCGAGCCGCGGGCGGTCCGTCATCGTAAAAAAGGTCTGCTTCCGGCAAGGCCATGATCTCGGACGCCAGGGAGATGAAGCGACGGCTGGGGGCCTTGGCGCCGGACTTGATCTGGGAGAGGTAGCTCTCCGACAGTTCATAGCCGCGACGCGCCATCTCGCCCAGGAGCCAGCGTTGCTTCTGGCCGCGCGCGTCGAGGATATCGAAGAGTCGCGTCGTGATCATGGTAAAGCTTTCTTGAGCAGAGTATCGGAGGTGGACGCGTTGCGTCAAGGTTAAGTTAGGTGGTTAATTATCCCGGGCTGGAGAAGTTGTCAGTGACAAAACTTAACCGCGATGCGAACGCTGAGTTAGGGCCAGAACGGCTTTCGGCGTACTCGTGAAAGGAGTTCGAGTTTCTCAGTGATGTCCCCAGAAACTCTGCTCCTCCAGCGTTATTTGAAAACGAGGTGGAGCTTCACGTTTTCTGCATGATCGTTGGGACCAGGAGCCTTGAGCCGTGCAATTTTCGTCGCAGTGATTGAAGCGTTCTCTTCGACGAATGACCATCAGACTACTAAACAAGAAACGACTTCGCCTGGCCGTTGGAGCATCTGGCGGATGAGTTCCATGTCCGCAGCGATGCCCGTTTGTTTGATCGCATGAACGGCTTGTGAGGAGTCGCCTGTGTTTATCGGTGGCATCAAGCCGGTGAGTCGGTCAGCGCGCCGGCAGCGGCTGACTTGCTCGGTCGCATCCACATCGACTGCGGCGTCTACTGTTCAGCCCATGAGCGCGTCCAGGTTGAGCCGGCTCAGGCGCTCTGGGTCCACGAGGATGTCGATCTCGACGATCCTGCCGCCCGCGACAATGAAGCCCATGACGGCGAACGGCCGGCCTTCCGCATCCCATGAGACGATGCCGGCTGCGCCATTGACGCGCGCGGGCTGCACGGACAGGCCCAGCCCTGCGGCAGCGAGCGCCTGCCCGGCGACGGTCCTGGCGCCCTGCAATACTCTCGAAAGGTTTGGCAGCAGAGCGCCGCCGTCGGACCGCACGACGACGTCCGGGTCGAGGACGGCGAGCAGGGCCTCGAAGTCACCGGCGCGCGAGGCCGCTAGGAAGGCATTGACGACCTCACGCTGGCGGTCGAGGTCGGCGTTCGGCACGGCAGCCGACTGGACACGGCGCCGCGCGCGGCTCGCGAGCTGCCGGGCCGCCGCTGGCGAACGCCCTACAACGGTCGCGATCTCCTCGAAGGGGAGGGCAAACACGTCGTGCAGTACGAAGGCGAGCCTCTCGGCGGGAGCGAGCGTCTCCAGTACCACGAGCAGCGCGAGGCCAACCGAGTCGGCCATTATCGCCTCCGCTTCGGGGTCGGTCGGGTCAGCGCGGCTCACGATCGGGTCGGGGAGGTGGAACTCGAGCGGCTCCTCACGCCGCGACTTGCGCGATTGCAGCATGTTCAGGCATACGCGAGCCACGACCGTGCTCAGCCAGCCGCCCAGGTTCTCGACGCCGCTCGTATCGGTGCGACTGGCACGAAGCCATGCCTCCTGCACCGCGTCGTCCGCTTCGCTCAGCGAGCCGAGCATGCGATAGGCCACCGACCGGAGATGAGTCCGGTGGGCTTCGAAGCTCTCCGCCAGCCATTCGCGGTCGTCCATCTGTCACATTCCTCCGTCGCGTTCTGTCAGATCAGTGACAGGCGAGAGTCGCCTGATGTGACAAAAAGCGAAAGGAAGACCGCAATGAATGTGATGATGGTCCGCGCGAAGGTCAAGCCCGAAAGCGCTTCCGAGGCTGAGGCGGCGACAAGGAGGATGTTCTCGGCGCTCAATGAAGCGCGACCGGTCGGCGTGCATTACGCCTCATGCAAACTCGCCGACGGCGTGACCTTTGTTGCCTTGGTGGCGCTCGAAGACCCGGCTAACAACCCTCTGCCGTCGATCCCGGAGTGGGTGGCCTTCCAGGAGAGCCTGGAGGCATGGCGAGCTGCGCCGCCGGCCTTCGAACAGCTGACAGTGGTCGGCTCCTACGGGTTCTTCTAGGCGCTCGACACGCCGACGTTGGAGAGGATGCCATGTCTGCTGATCTCAATTCAGCAATGGTGCTTCGAAATCGAGGAGGAATCGAATGACCACCGAGGCAGCAACGACCACTTACTCAATCGACCCGGCGCACTCGACGGCGGAGTTTTCCGTCAAGCAAATGATGGTCGACGGTAAAGGGTCGCTTCCGGGAGCTCGAAGGCCGGATCTTCATCGACGAAGAAGAGCCCACTCGCTCTTGGGTCGAGGCAACGTTTCAGACGGCCGGCATCGACACTGGCTTGAGCTCGCGTTCTACGAACAATCCGCCCATTGGATGGTAGGCATACCAAGTATGAATTTTTCAGGTTAGTAGATATCACTTATAAGTCTGTAGATAGCACCCATAAGGAGTGCGTTGGCGATGCCCCGTCGGACTGGCGACTCCTCTCAATAGGCGAGAAGCCACATTGCACAGGTTCGCCGGACAAACGTCCTAGCAATGGCTAAGTTTCCCACAAAGGGAAGGAGCTCACGGCTAATGACAACACCGAAGTTTCGTGAGCCCGTGGGGAACGAAAAAGGCGGCTGGTGGGATGAGAAGGAAGGTCGCACGCTGCCGTACGGGCGCAGAATAGAGACCGCATGGGAGCGCTTTCGCACGGAAGAGGGCATCCCTGTTTTCGAGGGTGTCGGTATCAGTGACTGCCGCGACCTGCCTCGCGGCGATTGGCGTCGCGTTGGCGGCAAGGGTACGTACGTACAGCTCATCGGCACAAACAATACCTACGGGATGTTCGTGGTGGAGGTGCCACCACGCAGCGCGCTCAATGTGCAGAGGCACATGTACGAGGAGCGGTATATGGTCGTCGAGGGACGCGGCAGCACCGAGGTATGGAAGAGCGGAGACTCCGCCGTCAGCGCCTTCGAGTGGCAACCGTGGAGCCTGTTCTCGATCCCGCTCAACGCGAACTTCCGCATCATCAACTCTTCGTCCAGCCCGGCCATACTCTTCGCGACGAACACGGCGCCGCGCATCATCAACGTGTTCCAGAGCGACAGGTTCGTCTTCGATTGCGACTTCAACTTCGACGAGCGCTTCGGCGGCAATCTGGAGGACTACTGGAAGTCGAAGGACGAGCTGGAGCACCTGCCGGCCTATGGCAGGGCGATGGTGCAGTCCAATGTGATCCCAGATACCGTCAGCGCTTACTTGCCGCTGGACCAGAATCGAGGGCCCGGGCACCGCTGGGTGTCACCGGCCCAGGCAGGCAACACGACCCTGCAAGGCTGGATCGCGGAGTACCCGAGCGGGCGCTACGCCAAAGCGCATGCCCACGGCGCCGGCGCGGTCCTTTTCTGCATTCGCGGCAAGGGCTACTCGATCACCTGGCCGAGCAAAGAGGGCGGCACCACCCCGTGGAAGGACGGCAAAGGCGACCTCGTCCAGATGCTGGAGTACGGGCCGGGCGGGCTGATCAGCGCCGCACCCGGGCCGTCGGACTGGTATCATCAGCACTTTTCTTACGGTAGGGACCCGTGGCGGATCATGCGCTGCACCGGTGGCATCATGGGCAATCCGGGCTTTGAAGGCGGACGAGGCGACGAACATAAGGTCGGTGACTTGATCCCAATCCACCGCGAGCTCGGCCAGGGCGGTAACGCGATCCCCTACCACATGCAGGATCCGTGGGTCCGGGAGTACTTCGAGGCGAAGTGCCGTGAAGAAGGAAGCGAGACGACGATGCCACCCGAGGTCTACACGGAGTCCGGTGCGAACATCCAGGTCATGGAAGATTAGTAAGACCTAGCCGGGGAACACGAGTCGCAAAAGCGGAACGAGCGGCGATAGGGACAGATCGAGTAATGGATGACTCGCATAGTGTGCGCGTACTGATGGCGAATCCGCGGAGTCTTTGGGTTCGTAAATATTTGGAGTCGATACCCAATAAAGAGGGGGGATTCAACCATCCACTAGAGGTGTACACTTTTTGTGGCACCGACATCCACATTATGGAAGCTTAGACCGAATCAAGTTCCTTGTCACTTCTAAGAGGGAGAGGAGAAATCAATCAATGAATGAGACAGCTAAGTCCTGGCAACCAACGTATAGCACGCGCCTTACTCGCAGGCGGTTCCTCGGAGCCAGTGCGGCCGGCCTCGGAGCCGCTGCCCTTGTAGCCTGCGGCGGCAGCGACAGCGGCGACGGCAGCCTCACGCTCTCGTCTAGCAGCGCCCGGGAGCCGGGTAGTGTCTGGCTCTACTCCAACAACTGGAAGCTGGAAGACGAGACCAAGGACGCGGTTTCCGGCGGCACCTATCGCGGTTCCTGGGACCGTGATAACGCGGCAGGCTACGACGTCATGCTGGGCTCGCCCGCTCAAACGCCCTTCCAGCCTCACGTCTACGAGTACATCATGGGCAAGCGAAGGTCTCCGGGCGTTGACCCCAGCAGCCAGGAATACGCGACCCCGGTGCCGACGCTGGCTGAGAGCATGGAGATCGCTCCGGACGGCGCGTCCGTGACCTTCACCATGCGGCAGAACGTGAAGTTCCACCCCATCGCGCCGGTCAACGGCCGCGTCATGGACATAGATGACTGGAAGACGTCATTCGATCGCTTCATGGAAATAAGCCCGCAGCGGACGTTCCTGCAGGACATCGTCGACAAGGTGGAGTACCCGGATCAGCGTCACATGGTGTTGAAGCTGAAGTTCCCCTACGCGCCGTTCCGTGAGCTCATCCCCAACGAGCGTTTCTCCTTCCAGATCGTGCCGAAGGAGCTCAACGCTGACCCTAACCTCGCGGCCTCGCTGGCGATTGGCACCGGCTTCAAGGTCGTTGACAAGCACCAGCCGTCCCAGACAATGGAGTTTCGCAAGCACAAAGAGTACTGGGACCGCGAGCCGTTCATCGATCGCTGGCACTTCCCGATCATTCCCGAGTATGCCAACCGGTACGCCCAGTTCGTCACCGGCAACATCATGGCCTTTACGCCGACTGCTCGCGACGTGATCACCATGGCGAAGGATGCACCCGGTGCGATCGTCGTCGGTCAGGAGCTTCTGGCGGCCAGGATCCCGCGGTTCAACTTCGGTCGCGAGAACGCCGCCAACCGGGCCTACAAGGACGCGCGCGTGCGGATCGCCATCCGGCGTTCGATCAACTGGCCGGGTATCTTCGAAGCCCAGTCGAACAAGACCCAGTTCGAAGCCGCCGGCATCCCGGTAGAGGTCCAGAGCACGACCCACGCCACTCGCGACCCGCTCTTCTGGCTCGACCCTGAGAAGAACCAGCTCGGCGCCGCATCGGAGAACTACCAGTACAACGTCGCCGAGGCCAAGAAGCTGGTCCAGGCGGCCGGCTACGCTACTCCGCCCGAATTCAACTGGATGATCCTCGTGGGTGTGGACGGCGCCGAGGAGGACATCGACCGGTTGATGATCGACAGCTTGAACCAGTCGGGCAACTTCAAGTCAAACCTCATCGCCACGTCCAACCAGGTAGAGGAGCGTAACTGCCGCTCCTTGCGCCAGTGCGACGCCTTCATCAACACCGGCGGCAGCGAATACTGGATGGACTACTTCATGCGTGAGCAGTCCAGCGCAGGCACCCGGCCCGGTGGCGAACCAACGTATCCGCACGCGGAGATCGACCGTCTCGCTCTCGAATACCGCAAGACGGTTGACCCGGAGAAGAGCGTGGCCCTGATCAAGGAATACCAGATGTTCCAGGCTGGCTACATGTCCATGATCCCCGCCGAGCACGTGTTCACGGTCTTCTCCATGCGCTGGCCGTGGCTGCACAACACCAACTGGGGCTCCGCCTACGACGCGGAACTCTCGGGTAGGGACGGCTGGGGAGCCTGGGGAGCCCACATGGCCTGGCTCGACAAGGACATGCCCCGGAGGAACGGCTAGCACCTAGAAGGGCACAGAGACGACTAGGGCTTGAGGTCGCTACAAAGCTCCCGTATCTTGTTGCGCATCCAGATGTGAGCTGGATCACTGGACCTTTGGCGCGGCCAGTAGAGCCTGACTGGAATCTTGGGTAGCGGGAACGGTGGTTCAAGTAGGCGAATCCTCGTGAGGGGTTCCAAACGCCTGGCCAAGCGTTCGTAAACGATTATCACGTAGGGGGTCCTGTGCAATAGGAGTGGCAGCAGCAAGAAATTGCTGAGACTTACTTGCACTGTCCTTTCTACGCCAACAGCTAATAAGGCGCGGTCTAGGAGACTTGATTGTTGTCGTTGTCGAAAGACGAGGTGAGGGAGGCTATGGAATTGCTCTGCCGTCATGCGGTCACCGATTTCCTCGTTGTCTTTTGAGACGGCGCATATCCATCGATCTTCAAAGAGCAGGTCGTGAGGAAATTGGGTGACCAAAGACGTAGGGCCTGGTAGGAAGGCGAAGTCTAGATCGCCGCTTGCGAGCTTCGGAGCCGGGGACTGTTCCGTTCCCATGAGCTCCAAGGTTAGATTCGGAGCCTCGGTGGCAAGGACAGGGAGTAAACGATCTAGAACCACCCATGAAACGTAGTCCGATGCAGCGGCAATGAAGTGCCGCTCATCTGTGGCGGGGTTGAAAGCAGGTCGTCTTTCGACCGTTTCGCGAATGCGGTGAAGGATGTCGGCAACGGGGGCTGCGAGCTCTCCGCCAAGCGGCGTTAAGTAATAGGTCCTTCCCACCCTTACGAGGAGCTCGTCCTCAAACAGCACACGCAGCCGGCTTAGCGCGGCACTCATGGCCGGCTGACTCATGCCCACCTGACTGCCCGCACGAGTTACATTCTGCTCTCGCAGTAAAGCGTCCAGGGCCACGAGCAAGTTCAGATCTAGCTGAGCCAGATTCATCTGTGGCTCCGGTAACTATCGGTTGGGCGGATGATAGGCATACCTACTATCCATTTCTCAGAGCAAATTTATACACCTATAGTTGGCAGGATAGCAATAAATATTGTTTGTGGGGGGAACACTTACGTCATTGAATGGGGATGCTGGGATCCGGCGGCTAACATCCGAATCAATCAACGGAAGGCTCTAGGAGCCAGCGGGCATCGGCGGTCGGAAGTGCACTCCCTCCCTAGCTTGTGGTCGAGGAGACCCGCCAACACAGTCAAGCTCACGGTCGATCCCCAATCAGAAACCGAAGTAAGTAATATCAGCTAAGCCGGAAGGGGACAATATGCTTACCCAAGAACAGAACGACACGCTTTGCCACATCGGTCCTGGTACGCCCATGGGGAACGTCATGCGCCGCTACTGGGTTCCGGCGTTGCTCTCCTGGGAGCTGGCGGAGCCTGACTGCCCCCCGGTGACCATCAAGCTGCTCGGCGAGGAGCTGGTGGCCTTCCGCCAGACCGACGGCCATGTCGGTGTTGTCGGTGCTCGCTGCGCCCACCGGCGCGCCCATCTCTTCTGGGGCCGCAACGAAGAGAACGGCATCCGCTGCGTCTACCACGGCTGGAAGTTCGACTGCGAAGGCGCCTGCGTCGACATGCCGTCCGAACCGGAAGAGTCCAACTTCAAGGACAAGGTCCGCATTCTCGCCTACCCCACCTACGAAGTAGGTGGGGTGATCTGGGCTTACATGGGGCCGCCGGAGAAGAAGCCGCCAGCGCCGCTCTTCGACTGGGCGATGATGCCAGCGCCGAACCGGGCTATGTCCAAGGTGTGGCAGCAGTGCAACTGGCTGCAGGCCTTTGAAGGCGGCGTCGATAGCGTCCACGTTAATTTCCTTCATGGCGGACGGCCACCCGGCCAGCGCTACGACGAGAGCGATGCACGAGGCCGCGCCAACAACCGGTCAACGGCGATTCAGTCCGAGGTGATGCCGACCGACTACGGCTTCGTCTACGCTGCCATTCGCGATCTCGGCGACGAAGGCGATCATGTGCGCGTATACCACTGGGTCATGCCCTGGACTCAGATTCGCAATCTCGGCGACTCGCCGACGATCTCGGGCCACATGTGGGTGCCCATGGATGACGAGAACACCATGGTCTACAACTGGAGCACCGTCCCTCCGGGCGAGAGGGCGGAAAGAGCGGTGCGTTCGGGCATGGGAGGCCGCGCTATGGCCGAGGTTGACACCGATGGCAACCGGCCGCTCTGGTTCAGAGACGCGCAGATGAAGGTGGGCGCCGGTAACGAATTTGCCGTCGACGTGGATGCCTTCAATAACTTCCGGTCCATTAACAACATGGACAACCAGTACAGCATCGATAGGGCAGTCCAGAAGACGCAGACCTACACCGGTATCCCCGGGACAAATACACAGGACCGCGCCGTCCAGGAGAGCATGGGCGCGATTGCCGACCGGACCCTGGAGCGCCTCGGTACAACGGACCGCCAGATCATCAACGCCCGTCGCGCCTTCCTCAAGGCCATAAAGACGGTTGAAGATGGCGGCGATCCTCCCGGCGTCTCTGATTCCTACTACCGCTTGCGGCCGACTACGGGCCTCGTCCCGAAGGGCGGCAGCTGGTATGAGGTGCTGAAGGCAGGTCTGTTCCGGCCGGAAGAGGAAGACGAGCTATTGGTTAAAACCGCAACTTAGGCTCGGTGCAGCCATTAGTCAAGAGCTGACAGGAGAACGGGAGATGTTACCGGCGAAATCTTGGCGTCCCAATTACGTTTCGTCCATCACGCGCAGAAGATTTCTTGTCGGAACTGCCTCCGGGGCGGGTGGCCTTGCGCTTATCGCTTGTGGTGGGAATAGCCAGAAGCAAGTAATGGCGGTGGATCCGAGCGGAGTTCGAACTCCGGGAAACGTGATCTACGAGCGCGATGCTTGGAAGCTTGCAGATGAGACAAAGACTGCAATTCAAGGCGGTATCTACAGAGGTCACAGCACCGAAGATATGCTCGAATTGATGGATCCGCACCTCGCCGGGCAGGGAGCAGGGGACGAATTCACTGATCAGGGATACGAATTCCTCGTCGTAGATAACGTCGGCCCAGGCCTTGATCCGTCGAGTCCTGAAACGCTGAACATGAAGCCTCACCTGGCGGAAAGCTACGAGGTCGCAAATGACGCCCTCAGCTACACCTTTACGCTTAGGCCTGGCGTGAGATTTCAGCCGATCGCGCCAGTCAACGGTCGAGCAATGGACATCGATGACTGGCGAACAACGATGGATTACATGATGGGAGTTGGTTCAAACGCGGCTGTCTGGAACGAGGTCGTCGAAAAGGTCGAGTATCCCGATTCCAGGCACATGGTTATCCGCATGAAGGAACCCTATGCACCATTCTTAGTCCGCCTTCAAGACTATAATTTCGCGCCGAAAATCACGCCCCGTGAACTGAACGCGAAGCCTGACCTCATGGCAACAACAATGATTGGGACTGGCTTCAGAATTCTGGACAAGATCCAACCCTCGATCGGATGGGAGCTGCGGAAGTTTGATGACTACTGGCAGGGGAAGCCGTTCATCGATCGCTGGCATATCGCCGTCATACCGGAAGCTGCAAACAGACATGCGCAGTTTGGTAGTAAGCACATCACCTCTTTCAGTCCCGCCGGGCGGGATGTACTAGCAGTCCGCAATGACTTCCCAGAGGCACTTCTCGTAGGAGGGGAAGTCAATCGAGATGTTGCCAATCGATGCCTCTTTGGTAAAACGGAGGCTGCGACCTCGCCATGGCGTGATCCGAGAGTGCGTATTGCACTGCATAAACTGATGGACTGGGACGCACTTCTAGAACTCGATACCAATCGTTCGGCTTTGCGAACGGCTGGAATCGAGGTTGAAGCGACATTTCAAACGCACGTTCCAGAAAAGGCAATTTACTTCTTAGATCCTCGGAAAAACGAACTTGGGGAAGCTTCTAAGAATTACTTCTACGACGTCGCCGAGGCCAAGCAATTGATGACCGCCGCTGGCTTCGCTGACGGAATTGACCTGAACTACGTCTGGCGATCAGAGAACAACGCTACGAGAACGCACATTGATCAATTGAAAGTTTCCGGAATGGTGAGGGTGACCGAAGAGAAAGTCACTCAGGCTGACTACAGCACACGTATCGTCTATGCAGCCCAACACAAAGGAATTGTTACATCAGCAGTTTCTGGCAGTGCGCCCGATGTCGATTATCTTATCTTCCGCAATTTCCACAGTAAAGGCCCAGCTGCTACCTACACGGACCCCCAACTTGACGCAATAATCGACGCTTCCCGTAGGGAGATGGACCCAGTTAGACGTGCGGAGCACATTAAGGACTTCCAGCGCTATGTTGCTAAGACTTTCAACACCCTACCCGGTGCGCACCGATTCGGCGCTTGGCGGTTTGAATGGCCTTGGCTTCATAACGTGAATCAAGCCTACACGAGCCGCGCACACAAGCATCTTTCGCACCTCACATGGCTTGATACTGAAATGCCCAACCGTAACGGAGGCGCTTAGTCTAGGTGAGAACAAGCTACTTTCGATAAGTGGAATGATCCGCGATCTTTTAGGTCAGGAGTGGAGTTGAATGGCGGAACTGGTAGGAGCCTATTACATGTCCCACGCTGGGTGGTGTTACCGCCCAATCGACGCCTGGGCGGCGCGAAGTGGCGAACGTTTTCCGCGGGCAGACGTTCCCGTCGACGATCTGGAAGTCAATCGCGCGAAGAAGGACCGGATGAAGGCCGGCTTTGCGACGCTTAGAGAGAAGGTAGAGGAGGCGCGTCCGGATGTCCTCGTCGTCTTCGGCGATGATCAGCTTGAGGCGTTCAACTTCAGCAACTTTCCCTCCTTCGCGGTTTACGTCGGCGAGGAGTTCGAGGGCAGCCTCGCCGGAACCCTTCCCGGCGGCGACGAGCCGCAGCTGGCCGGCTTCGAGGTCACCAACGGCGCAGGAAGCGGCGCCGGTCGCCGCGCCAGGATCCCGGGCCACCCGGACCTCTCGGTAGCGATCCTGTCCGGTCTGATGAAGCGCGGCTTCGACCCCGCGTTCTGCATGGACATGCCGAACCCGGAACGGGGCCTGGGTCACGCCTTTATGAGGCCGGCCGAATCCCTGACCGACCTTAACCTCTCGATCATCCCGATCCTGATGAACCTCTACTACGCACCCCAGGTTACGGCCACGCGGTCCTTCCAGCTGGGCCAGGCGATCAAAGAGTCAATCGAGGAGTTCCCAGGCGACCTGCGTGTCGGCGTGGTGGGGTCCGGCGGTCTCTGGCATACGCCGGGGACGAAGAACGCCTACCTTGATGAAGACTTCGACGCCAAGACCCTGGCTCACCTCCAGGCGGGTGACGGCCGCGCCATGGCCCAGCACTTCGACAGCTACCAGGCCCCCGCGGACGACCTGAGCCAGCAGGAAGGCCCACGCAGTCGCACGGTGACCGGTATGCCCGGCTCGCCGGGACCGCAGGGCGGATCGCGGGAGACCTGCGCCTGGATCGGCGCCGCCGGTGTATCTAATGGCCACGCCCACACACTGATCGACTACATACCGCTGTATGCGTCGCCTCTCGGCGTCGCCTTCGCTTACTGGAACCAGGACGAGAACTAGCCGGCCCGCAAGAGCCAACCTGAACCGAGGAGGAATACAATGACTACCGCAACCATCACCCACAAAACGGTCCGCCTGCGTCACGGCAACACCCGCTACATCGAGGCAGGCACGGGGCATCCGATGGTGCTGCTGCACATCTCGAGCATTGAGGGTGGAGCGGACGATTACCTTGCCAGCCTGGACGTCCTGGCGTCTCAGTTCCGGGTCA
The DNA here is from genome assembly GCA_009377745.1 of Dehalococcoidia bacterium. Classification (GTDB taxonomy): domain Bacteria; phylum Chloroflexota; class Dehalococcoidia; order DSTF01; family WHTK01; genus WHTK01. The sequence goes on along the minus strand of WHTK01000009.1, from coordinate 99,309 downwards.
TCGTGCCGGACCTGCTGGGCTGGCCACCAAGTGACACCCAGGACAACATCGACGCCTTCCCCTTCATAGTCGACTTCCTGCGGGAGTTCCAAGACGCGCTAGGTATTGAGACGTGGCACGTCGTCGGCGTCTCGATGGGCGGCTGGATCGCCGGCCTCTTCGCCTACGAGAGCCCGAACCGCTGCGACAAGGTGATCATCGGTGGTCATCCCTTCACGGGCGCGCCCAACCGCAACATGCTCAACTTCACGGCCGAATCCGTCACTACCGACGACAAGGTCCGCGAGTGGATCGAAAACGTGAGCAGAGGCCACGGTGTCGATACAGAAGCGCTGGTGCAAGAGAAGCTGGCGAAGATCCATGAGCCGGGCTTTGCGGAGTCTTTCGCCAAGGTGATGCAGACCATGGGCGCGCCCGCCAATCGTGGCCACTACGCCGTGGTCCATCGCCTGCCGAAGATGCGTCTGCCAGTCCTCGTCCTCATCGGCGAGCGCGACAAGGCGGCGATGGAGTTGAAGGATGAGATCGAGAAAGCGCTGGCGCCCTCCGGTCAACTAAAGACCATCGCCTCCGGCCACCGTATGCACCTGGAGGATCCAGAACTCTTCGCGACCACCGTAAAGGAATACCTAGAAAGCTAGCGACACGCTCATTAGTAAGGCAGGTGGTCCATGGATTCGATGCTGGCCGTCGTCAAGCTGGAAGCCGAGCGTCTCGAGCTGCGGGAGTTTCCGCAGCCTGAACCAGGTCTAGATGGCGCCGTCCTAAAGGTGGAGGCGGCCGGAATGTGCGGCGCCTACGGTAGCTTCAAGAGCGCGCGCCCGGGCCGGTCGCCCGGGCTGCAGGGGCATGAAAATGCCGGGACCATCGTTGCGGCGAGCAAGATCTTTCAGGACCGGCACGGCGTCACTGAAGGCGACCTCGTAGCGGTGGAAGAGTACGTGCCCTGCTACCACTGCGAGTACTGCCGTGTCGGCGATTATCGCAACTGCTTTGCCACGGACCGGCGCAACAACGGCGGCGCCGCTTCGCGCATACCCGGCGGCTTTAGCCAGTACATCTACCTGCCGCCGAATGTGGTTCTGCACAAGCTACCGTCAACGGTTAGTCCGAGCGAGGCTGCTTTGGCGCTGCCGATCGGTAACGGCGTCTCCTGGGCTTGCTCCGCCGGCGAGGTGGGGCCGGGCAAGACAGTCGTAATCCAAGGGCCTGGCTCCAAGGGCCTCGGCGCAACCCTGGCTTCGAAGATCTACGGCGCCTCCAACATAATCGTTACCGGCCTCAGCCGCGACAAAACCCGGCTCGAGGCCGCCAAGAAGCTGGGCGCCGACTACACGCTGGACGTCGAGAAGCAGGACTTTGTGTCCACGATCATGGAGATAACCAACGGCCGCGGTGCGGATGCCGTAGTCGATTGCACGACCGGCAAATCGGATCGCGTCTTCCACCAGGCGTTCGAGGTCGTGAAGCGCCGCGCAGGCGTCATCGTCACTCAGCAGTACAACGAGCTCAGCAGCTTCCCGATGAAGCTCCTGGCCGACAGGTTCGTCACGTTGCGGGTCTGCCGCGGTCACAGCTACACCAGCGTTGCAATGGCGCTTGAGTGGATCGCCTCCGGCAAGTACCCGCTGGCCGAGCTGATTACTCATCATTACCCTCTGGCGCGGACCGACGCTGCCTGCTTGGCATCCGGCGGCGAAGGTGAAGGCGCCGACGCGGCGTGGGTGATGGTCAATCCCTGGCTGGATGGCGGCACTTCTTAGGCCGCCGAGGAATCTACAACAGGAAGGGAGTACGAAGATGGTCCAGGCGAGAGAGCAAACGGTAGAGATGCAAGCGTTCAAGTGTGAGTTGCCTGACGACGACTTTCAGGGCAGGCCGAAGAAGACGGCTCGCATCGTAGGGTCTGGGCTGCTGGGCATGGGTCTCCAGGTCGTTCTCGAGGGCGGTGAGACCAATCGTCATTCCCACAACAACCAGGACGCCATCTGGCTGGTGCTCGAAGGCAGGGCGCGCTTCTACGGCGCCACGGACGAGGACGTCTTCGAGGTGGGACAGCACGAGGGCGTCTTTATCCCAATGGCCTCGCCGTACTGGTTCGAGTCCGCTTCATCCGAGCCGCTCAAGATCCTGCGGATTGCCGCTACCGATAAGGATGCGCCGAGTGGCCGGACGAACTATGAGGAGTTGAAGGGCTGGCAAGGCCATCTCGCAGCAAGGTGACGAGTTTCTAATCTAGAGAACCCCGTTGTCGCGTTCCGGCGCTGTGGCCCTAAGGAACCGCTCAGTAACCGTGAGGAGAAGTCAGTGACAGCACCGAAGTTTCGTGAGCCCGTGGGGAACGAAAAAGGCGGCTGGTGGGATGAGAAGGAAGGTCGCACGCTGCCGTACGGGCGCAGAATAGAGACCGCATGGGAGCGCTTTCGCACGGAAGAGGGCATCCCTGTTTTCGAGGGTGTCGGTATCAGTGACTGCCGCGACCTGCCTCGCGGCGATTGGCGTCGCGTTGGCGGCAAGGGTACGTACGTACAGCTCATCGGCACAAACAATACCTACGGGATGTTCGTGGTGGAGGTGCCACCACGCAGCGCGCTCAATGTGCAGAGGCACATGTACGAGGAGCGGTATATGGTCGTCGAGGGACGCGGCAGCACCGAGGTATGGAAGAGCGGAGACTCCGCCGTCAGCGCCTTCGAGTGGCAACCGTGGAGCCTGTTCTCGATCCCGCTCAACGCGAACTTCCGCATCATCAACTCTTCGTCCAGCCCGGCCATACTCTTCGCGACGAACACGGCGCCGCGCATCATCAACGTGTTCCAGAGCGACAGGTTCGTCTTCGATTGCGACTTCAACTTCGACGAGCGCTTCGGCGGCAATCTGGAGGACTACTGGAAGTCGAAGGACGAGCTGGAGCACCTGCCGGCCTATGGCAGGGCGATGGTGCAGTCCAATGTGATCCCAGATACCGTCAGCGCTTACTTGCCGCTGGACCAGAATCGAGGGCCCGGGCACCGCTGGGTGTCACCGGCCCAGGCAGGCAACACGACCCTGCAAGGCTGGATCGCGGAGTACCCGAGCGGGCGCTACGCCAAAGCGCATGCCCACGGCGCCGGCGCGGTCCTTTTCTGCATTCGCGGCAAGGGCTACTCGATCACCTGGCCGAGCAAAGAGGGCGGCACCACCCCGTGGAAGGACGGCAAAGGCGACCTCGTCCAGATGCTGGAGTACGGGCCGGGCGGGCTGATCAGCGCCGCACCCGGGCCGTCGGACTGGTATCATCAGCACTTTTCTTACGGTAGGGACCCGTGGCGGATCATGCGCTGCACCGGTGGCATCATGGGCAATCCGGGCTTTGAAGGCGGACGAGGCGACGAACATAAGGTCGGTGACTTGATCCCAATCCACCGCGAGCTCGGCCAGGGCGGTAACGCGATCCCCTACCACATGCA
>WHTK01000009.1:85193-95760 GCA_009377745.1 Dehalococcoidia bacterium | reverse complement strand
GGGCAATCCGGGCTTTGAAGGCGGACGAGGCGACGAACATAAGGTCGGTGACTTGATCCCAATCCACCGCGAGCTCGGCCAGGGCGGTAACGCGATCCCCTACCACATGCAAGATCCGTGGGTCCGGGAGTACTTCGAGGCAAGGTGCCGTGAAGAGCGTAGTGAATCCACGATGCCACCTGAGGTCTACACACCGTCCGGTGCTGGCATTCAGGTCATGGAAGATTAGATTTCTCGCTAAGGAGGCTCACTGTGCTGACAATAGAGCAGAATGAGACGCTTTGTCGTGTTGGGCCCGGAACTGGGATGGGTGAGTTATTGCGTCGCTACTGGATTCCAGCCCTCCTGTCCTGGGAACTGGCTGAACCGGATTGTCCGCCGATCACGATCAAGCTGCTTGGCGAGGAGCTCATCGCATTCCGCGAGACAGATGGCAAAGTCGGCGTGGTTGGTGCCCGCTGTGCCCACCGCCGCGCCCACCTGTTTTGGGGGCGCAACGAGGAGAACGGCATCCGCTGCGTCTACCATGCTGGAAATTCGATTGCGAAGGCCGCTGTGTGGATATGCCATCAGAACCCGAAGAATCGAATTTCAAGGACAAGGTGCGCATTCCGGCTTACCCCACTTGTGAAGTCGGCGGCATGATTTGGGCGTACATGGGTCCTCGGGAGAAGGAGCCGGCACCACCCCTATTCGACTGGGCGATGATGCCACCCGCTCATAGAGGGATGTCGAAAGTCTGGCAGCAGTGTAACTGGCTCCAAGCGCTTGAAGGTGGCTTTGACACTGTCCACACGAACTTTCTCCACGGCGGCCGCCGCCTGGCAGGAGGTACAGCGAGAACGATGCCCGCGGGCGAGCCAACAACATCTCAAAAGCACCGCGTCTTGAGGTCGTTCGCACCGACTATGGCAACATCTCGGCTGGGGTTCGTGATTTGGGACCCGAGGGCAACCACGTGCGGGTTTACCACTGGGTGATGCCGTGGACCCAGATTCGCAATAACGGTGACTCTCCCACGATCTCTGGTCATATGTGGGTCTCCATGGATGACGAGAACACCATGGTCTACAACTGGAGTATCATCCCGCCTGGCGAACGAGCGGAGCGTGCCATACGAGGTGATGGGATGTCCGCCGGTGGTCGGCGACTCGAGCCGGCAGTCGCAAATGAAGCTGAGCAACCAATCTGGTTTAGAGATGCTCGCATGAACGTGGGTGCCGGGAACGACTTCGTCGGTGATGTCGACGTCAACAACAACTTCCGGTCCGTTCGCAACATGGACAACCAATACGGCATCGATCGGCAGGTGCAGAAGACGCAAACGTATACAGGTATTCCCGGCACGAATACTCAGGATAGGGCCGTGCAGGAAAGCATGGGCGCGATAGCAGACCGAACGCTGGAACGATTGGGAACTACAGACAGAGCAATCATTAATGCTCGACGTGTGTTACTGCAGGCAGTCAAAACCGTACAAGATGGAGGCGACCCACCGGGCGTGGCCCCCACCTACTACAGAGCCAGACCGACTACGGGCATACTGCCTAAGGGCGTGAACTGGTTAGATGCTCTTCGAGAGACTATGTTTCGCCCAGAGGCAGAAGACGAGTTTCTTGAGCCCATTCCTGTTGATCGGCGTTAGCAAGGACGCAGCGATACGTTCCTCTGCCGAGGGCGCTGCATCAAAGAGCGTTATTGACATTGCAAAGTGGGCGCTGTTGGTAATCGTTATGTACTTGCTGCTCAGCTCCAATGAACTCTGTCACACGTCCCGTCCGGCTTGCTGACCAGTAGCAGCGAGCCGGTGCTTCCCCTCAGAACGAGGCCAGCAATGGCCTCGTCCTACTTCCTTCAGCGCTTCGACCTGAGTAACCACGCTTAACTCCATAGAGCCATAAGATCAATTAAGGGCGCTAGCGCCGGTTGTGCAACAACGGCGGGAGGGAGGACCGAAGTACCAGCCTGTAGTATGACCTCGTTGGCGCCGCCTCAATGGCTCAGCATGCTGGATCGTTGGAAAGAGATGGTGCAAATGGACCGCCTGACTTGCAAACAAGTTTGCAAACCAAGTGTCTGGGTTCGGCCGTCAGTAGTTGGTATTGGGGGCGAAGCCGTCCATACGCCGCCGGGGATGCGTCTTCGACGCCATTGTCTTGCCTCCTGGACATGAAAATCATTGTCCGGGGGACAAAATAATTAGCGTAGGCAGGCCCACGCGGGTAATTACTTCCGACGACGCTGCCAGATTTGCTAAGAATCTAGATTCAGAAGGATGAGGCTAGCTGTCCGCGCGACAAGGCCGACAAAAAGGAAGTTGCTCGCGGGTCCGCATGTGAAAGCTTGATAAATGGAGCGGGGGACGAGACTCGAACTCGCGACAGCCTGCGTGGAAGGCAGGTGCTCTACCAACTGAGCTACCCCCGCTCGTAACGCGAATTATAGCGTCGTAGGCTTGGACGCTGACTGAACCTGGTTGGAAGTAAGGATGTTGGGGGTTGACTCTAAACCGCTCAATTGCCTAATCGAATTTTAGGCAGCTTGCCGGGGGTTTTGTCCCCGAGACATCAGGATTCTAGCACTTCTGAGTCTGCTGGGAAGCTGAGCCTGGCACGTGGATTCGCATTGTCTGGTAGACAAATGCCCATCAATCGAGCCAGAACCACCGGCCCGGACCGAGTAGTTCTCGACATGCCAGGAAGCCTTCGCTTACGTCAACAACTGAATCATTCATAAGGGCGACCCTCCAGTTCTACTTGCTCACAAGGTCGACCGCGAACATATCTAGTCCCTGCGGTGCGAACTCCTGTTGTTGACCTGAGCCACTTGCTCAAGGTCATACTTCTTAGCTTCCTGGGCGGAATCTTCTGAGGATAGCGGCTGGTCAGCGACGCGGCAACGAACGCGCTTCTGGCCGCCGATCCCTCCGGAACAGTGAGCATGATGGTGATGTTCCGCGGCTTCGAGGATCGACACGCATCGATGCTGAGCGGCGGGCTGGCCGCTTCAGTATCGCACGACCTTCGGACGCCAGTTGCGAATGTCCGACCATCGCAGAGGCACTTTCGTCGGGCGTGGTTGAGAGCGTGGCAGACCAGCGTCATTGTCTCGACCTAATCCAGCGTGATGTAGAGCGCCTTAGCCGGATGATCGACCTCTTCGATCTGGGCTCGCCCTCGATGCCGGCATTCTCCACCTGGACCGCGCCTTCTTCAGCTCGAAGAGATGGCGGCAGACGTGGTTGAGGGGATGAGGCCCCAAGCTCTGAGCAAGGGCCTGACGCTTGAGCTGCAGCGCCCCAAAGAGCCGATGCCGCCCTCGATGCTCGACGCCGTCAGATCGAACGGGTGATCAGCAATCTGCTGGGAGGCGCCATTGAGCACACCGTCGAGGTGGCCGCATCGAAGTTGAGCTGCGACAGAAGGAGCAATGGATAGCGCTCTCTGTGCGCGCTAGTGGAGACGGCATTGATGAGTCATACCGACAGCGTATTTGGGAGCGCTTCTACTGTGTAGACCCATCCAGAGGCCGGCCGACCACAGGCGGTGGCGACGGGCTGGTCTCGGGCTTTCGATTTGTGAGCGGCTTCGTTGAGGCGCATGGCGGCAACGTAGAAGCTGACTCTCGGCCGGGCTCCGGTTCGGCCTTTACAGTGCTGCTGCCGGTCAGCCGCTAATCCGGTACGACTACCGCCGCGTCATTAACCGGCGTCGTCGAGGCGGCGCCATCGGGTCGGCAGTAACGTAGGCAGGGGTTGTCCCCAATGATCTGGGTCTGCATGCCGCCGGGCGTCAGGTGACCTGGACGGTGGACTGACCCGGGCTGGTGATTGAGATCACGCCGCCCCAGGAGCACAGGCAGGTGCAACCGGAGTGGAGGGCCGGCTGGTTCTTGATCCGGACCTTGATGGCGCCGGGAGACCAAGGCGCAGCTGTCACGGGGATGCAGGGCTGGGGTGTGAGGACGCCGCTCGCGGCTGATGTAGCGGCCGCTACCTGGGGGTTGGTCGGCGTCGTGCACATGCCGAAGGGCATGATGTTGGTGAAGGGCACGTTGTCCATGACCGAAGCGGCGGGCTGCGACGGCGCCTGGACCATATTGGTGGGCAGGACGCTTAGAGCGGAAGGGGTTGTACCGAAGCTGCACTGGCAAGTGGCGCCGCTGACGACCAGGGGTGGCATCGGGCAATCCTCCCGGCTTTGTTTTGACAGGGCCAGCATAACAAACAAGAGCTTGGATCACTGGCTTGTTGATCGCGGTCACGAAGCGCTGTTTCAAATCCTCAGGGATCAGGGGGTTGGCGTGGCGAACGGAAACACGCTGACGCCAAACGGCGTCGGCGTGGGCGGCGCGACGAGGTCGAAGAACGTCGAAGCTACGGCGCCCCCCTCACCGGAGAGCTCCACTCGCCAGCGACCTAACGGGTCTTGCTCCTCCATCAGCGCCCCGAGACAGGTCCGCGTCCGGTCGGCGGGGCCGTCGTACAGACGCGTGCGTACGCCAGTGGGCGAAACCACGTCGATGTTGATCGTCATGGGTCTGCCGACGGCATAGCAGATCTCAACCACATCGCCGCGGCGGAGATCGGCGCCTTCACCCCCGGTGACGGAGACTGCTGCCGGGACCCTGGTAGGGAGAGGCGTGGCCGTGGCCGGCTGAGGCGGCGTTGTCGGGGTCGCCGGTGGTGGCGGCGGCGTGGTCGGCGTCGGAGTAGGAGTAGGAGTAGGAGTAGGAGTAGGCGTCGGCGTCGCGGGTGGTTCGGGCTCAACAGACGTACCGCCTTCGTAATCGATCACGAAGGTGATTCGGGAACCGCCATCGTGCGTTTCCATGCGCCGATCCCCGTTGACGTCGGAGAGGTGCACACCGGCGGCCGTACTGCCGCCATCCGGGTTGACAACGGTGACGGTGTACCTGCCGCTCTCAGGGGCAGGAAGGTAAACAATGTTGACGCCGGCGCCGGGGGGCGGCGCCCGCTCCGTGCAGGTCGGGTCGCGCCAGGCGTTCTCGAACTCGTAGACCGAGCCGGGGATTTCCCGCGCCGCTCTTGACTCGGCCTCCTGGGGAGTATCGCCGCCGAGGACGCCAACAGAACGTCCCTGACTGTCGCTCATCTCGATGCGCAGGTTGCCAGGGACGCTTACCCTGAGCGAACGGTAATCGCTGCCGGGCTGGAAGAGCCGCGAGCTGAGGATGCGGCCAGCATAGGCGTCCAGCGTCGTGCGCTCGCGATAGTAGGGGTCGTTGATCAGAATTTGGTCACCCTGGATGCCCACGGCGGCAATGAAGTGGCCCGGCACCTCGAGGACTACCGGCCTGCCGGCTTCTAGCTCGCGGCGAATTTCGTCCGTACTCCCACTCCCCCAACTGGCGAAACGGACGCCCTGAGACGGCCCCGCCGGCCCCTGATCGCCATCGACTGGCACGTTCGGGTCACGTTCTGTGCTTGTGCCATCGAGCGGAGCACGGGCGGGCGTCCAGCCGTTAATCGCTCCCCAAACAACGCTGCCGAAGACGTAGCCGCTGCTGACCCAACCGTTCGGCGTTAACTGCGCCCCTTGGTTGAACCAGGAGTTGAGGGCGGAAGGGTTCAGGTCGTTGCCTTCCGGGGTGGTAACGACGTTGAAGAGCTGCATGACGGTAGCGACGGAGCTCATGGCACAGCCGCACTGCTCAATTGTCCGGCCGCAGCCGATGTTCTGGCGCTGAGCATGGTCGTACTCTTCCTTGCCCCAGAGCGGGTTAATCTGGGCGAAGAGCGGCGCGCCGGAGCCCGCTTCGTCCACCAGAGGAAGCTGAGACGAGACGCGGGCCTGCGCCGTGGCCGCGGCCTGCTGGCTGGGCGAGCAGAGGTGGACGCCATCGTAGCGCGATTCGCCGGCGCGGACCTCTTCATCGCCCCGGAACAGGAAATAGAGGACGAGGAGGGCGATGATGAGAGCTGTAGCGCCAGTGGCGATCCTGAACATAGGCCAAGGGGATCCTTTAGCCGCCAGGATGAGCGTCATCGACGTTCGCCCTTGGGCCGTTTGAGCTCACGGGTTATATCATCATGCGGCACGAAAGCCGTCAATAGCGGCCGGAGGTGTTAAGCAGGGTTTAACAGGCGCCGGATTGATAAGTGTCCTCGACACCGGTATGATCGCGGCGATCTGAGCGCCCTGCCAGTCCCAGAGGTGTCAGAACATGCCCGCCAGCGCCGCCATTTCGTCGTCCGTCGCTACACTCGGGTCGCGGCCGTTGCTGCCTTTCATCCTCGAGACTCAGCCGGCTCCCGCTTATGGCGGTGACCTGCTCCACTCGATCCTGGACCGGCTCGACCGGCTGCAGGAGATGTCGGCGCACTCTCAGGTGGAGCTGACGAGCCTGCGCGAGCTCAACGTCGAGATACTGGAAGCCTTGACGCAGTATCTGCCCCTGCGGGCAGAGAAGCGCGAGGAAGCGGTGCGGGCGCCTGAGACTTCCGTGCCGCCGAAGCTCACCTTGCGGTTGCTTGGCCCGTTCGAGGCGCGGATAGGCGACCGCGTGGTAACGGCCTGGCCCGGCCGCAAAGCCCGCCTGCTGCTGGCCTACCTTGCGATGGAGCGCGGACGCCTGGTCCCGAGAGACGTGCTGATCGAGCTCTTCTGGCCGGGCGCACGCGAGGGCCGGGGCGCCAACAACCTCAGCATTGCCGTGCATCAGATCCGGTCGAGCATCGCCGCGATCCTGCCGCTGACTACGCAGGCGATCATCGTGAGGCAGGGCCTCTATGGCGTCGACTCCGAGTGCGTCTCGGTAGACCTTTGGGACCTTCAATCGACCCTGGACGCGGCACGTCGCGCCCTGGAGCTTAAGGATAAACCGGCTGCCCAGGCCCACCTGCGCAAGGCGATAAACCTCTACAAGGGGGACTTGCTGGCCAGCGATCCTTACGAGGAGTGGACGGCGGAACCGCGGCGCATCCTCGATACGGCGTCCCACCAGGCATTGACCTGGCTGGCGGCGGAAGCTTCTACGCGAGGGAACTGGCAGGAGACGCTCGAGTTCGCGAGCCAGATGCTCCAGCGGGACGCCAGTGATGAGGCAGCTCATCGTCTGGCGATGGACGCGCACCTTAAGATGGGCAATCGATCGCAGGCGTTGCAGCAGTACCAGCTGTGTGTGGAGACGCTACGCCGGGAGCTGGGCGTCACACCCTCGCCGGAGACGCGGCGCCTGGCGGAAAGACTGGCAGACTAGGGCGGAAGGATGAGGAGGACCTTGTTCTGATCCTGCTCCGCCGTCCATCCCGTGCCCGCCGCCGTCTGGATCTGCCACCAGACCAGGTCCTGGGCACAGCGGGGCCCCTCCGTAACCGTGCCTGGCATATTGTTGCCGCGGCGGCCGGTATCGTTGCCGGCAGGCGCGTCGCGGACAATCGCGTCGGCGCGCAGCCTTACCGCGTCACTGACTGCCAGACCAATCGCCAGATCGGCGAGGCAGGTTGGGCCGGGGCGCGGAGTCACGGTGACTTCCGGCGGGACCGTGGCCGTACTGTCGATCGGCAGAGTGAAGAATCCCTTCTGAAGCGTCGTGGGTGCGCCGCCGCATTCCTCCTCGATCAGCACTTCGCCCGTATCCGGCTCCTGATAGTCGTCATCGAAGCCGCACCGGATGGCGGTCGCGGCATTGTCCAGGCTCGAGAAGCCGATGACGAAGACCATTCCGACGACGGCGGCGATGGCGGCAATCATGACACACCAATAAAGCATGCGTGAGCCGAGGAATGGCTGGTGGACGAAGCGCGCGTCGAAGGAGCGGGCGGTTGCGGCGCCGCCGCCGGCCTGGCTGACTCGGAGACGGAAGTCATAGGTGCGGGGGTTGCCGGCGAAGCCCTGCCTGGTGGCGCCGACCCACACGGGCACGACTGCCTCCTGCCCTACCTCCAGGTTGCTCGGCGCATCGAACTTGAACTTGCACATGCCCTGGGGGTCCGAGGCTTCCAGCCAGGGGCTGAAGGGCAGGCCGCCGGTGTTGACCAGCGTGAGCTTGAACTTCTCTTTGCGGCCCGTGGTCTGCGCGGGCTTTAGCCTCGCATCGAAGCTGACGGTACCGGCGATTGAAAGCGTGCCCGCCACTTCGGCGAAGGAGTCCGGGTACTTCAGCGGCGCAACGCGGACTCGGAAGCTATAGTCGCCGGCGGGGAATTGAGCGCCGGTGCGGGGCGTCAAGCGGAGGGGCACGGGTATACTGGCGCCGGGCTGGAGCGACACCTCGGGCATGTCTAGCTGGTACCAATCTTCGTCTATGCCCCGCACGAAGACCAGGTAGCGCTCGATCAGAGCGCTGTTGTTGGCGATGGTGATCGTGGCCTGCGCGGTCACCTCTCCGGGCCCGAATCGAAAGGTGCTACGAGGGCCAAGGCGCACTTCCGGCGGCATCGCCGGCGGACCGGTTCGCTCTTCCTCCGGCGGCTCCTCAACCACCACCGGCGAGACGGTGCGCTGCCCCGTCTGCGGCGACGCCGGCGCCGCGACGACGAAGGTGCTGCGCGCGTCGCCGCGCACGCCGTCTTCGCCGACGAGCGTCGCGGTGACGTGGAGGGTGTAGTTGCCGCGGCGGCCCTGCGCCGGAGGGTTGATGACAATCGGCGTGTCGGTGGCCTGGCGCGCCTGGACGCTCAGTTGATCGGCGATCGTGTACCAGCCGTTGGGGAGTCCTTCAAGCGTGAGCTTGTACGCGGCATCATTGGAGCTAACATTCCGGACCGTTAGCGTGATCGTCTCGGCGCCCTGCGCCGCACCGCGCCACTCGACGCGCTTCGGGCTGAGCGTCAAGCCCGGCGGCGGTGTGACTGGTTTAGGCGGCGCTTCGACAGGACGTTCCGGCTGCGCCTGGCCGGGGATGATGACCTCGAGTGAACAGGCGACGGTGCTCTGGTCGGCGCCGGCCCGGGCGGTGACGCCGAAGGAGATCTGAGCAGCATCGGCCTCGCGAGGGACGTTTATCAGCAGGCTGGCGGTGCGTCGCTCGCCGGGGAATACGCGCCGCCGCGTGTCGAACTCGAGGACGAACCAGTCCGCGGGCAAGCCGCTGACCTCCAGGCTCTGGGCCTGGGCCTCGCGGCCGCGATTCTCGATGGTGACGAGGAAAACGACTTCGTTCCCGCGCTCCACCCGCTGGCTGTCGGGCGCTATGTCGAGGTAAAGCTGGGGTGACTGGGTTTCATGGACCATATCAGGCCAGCCGCGTGAGGGGAGAGAGCGATGCCGGTCCGCTCATGGCGGTCTCAACTCCCTGCTGAAACGGCAGGACGATGCTGCCTTGCCTTTCCCGCTGCCAGCGGTCCAGCTCCTCCTCGCGTGGCGCACCGCCGCAGCTTTCCTTCTTGATGGGGGCAGTGTCAGCGGCGAAGCGGTAGTCGCTGTCCAGTTGGCAGCCGACCCAGCTCCCAGCGCTTTCGAACGCCGGGGTCAGCAGCCAAACGAGGAGAAAGACGAAGCCCACGAGGGCGCACATGAATCCCACCAGGAAGACGCTCCGGTAGGATAGCTTGGGCTGATGGATAAAGCGGCCATCGAAGGTGTCCCGTGCGGGCTGGGCGCCGCTCTCCTCGTCCGTCAGCTTGACACGAAAGTCGAACGTCTCAGGCGGCCCAACGATGCCCTGGCGCTTGGCGCCGACTTTCATCTGGAGCAGCCCAACCTGTCCCACGAGAATGTCCCGCGGCGCCGGCACTTTGAATTTGCAGCGCGCCTCCGGGTCAGAGGTCTGAAGGCCGATGCGCAGCGGCGTATCACCCAAGTTCTCGACGCGCACGTTGAAGTCCTTACGCAGGCCCTGAGCTTGCAGGGGTTCCAACCTCGCCTCATAGCGGGCAATGCCGGAGATCGAGACCACGCCCAGCGCTTCGCCGTAGTAATCGGGCAGCCCATCAGGTACGGCTCGGACCAGGAACTCATACTGGCCGGCCGGGAAACCGGGCCCCGTAACCGGGTTGAGCCTCAGGGATATCTGGCGACCCTCGCCGGGGTCGAGGCGCAGTTCCTGGTCTGAGAGGCGGTACCAGTCCTCAGGGATGCCGTTGATGGCAATGGCGTAGCGTTCGCGCACGCGGCCGCGGTTCGTGACGGTGACCAGCGCCTGCGCCACGGGCTCGCTCTGGCTGAACTGGAAGCTGGAGCGCGGCGATAGGACGACGTCGGGCGGGGTGACGCGCTCTCCGGAAGGAGTAACGCGCGGCGGCGCCGGCCGAACCGGCGCCGCGGATGCCGCGGGCGAAGCCCGCACTGCCTCCGTTGCGCCGGGGGCTTGCAGCGATAGCCAGCCCATGACCTCCGCCTGTAGGTCTGGACGTCCATCGGAACGGACGAAGATCCGGTAGGGGTAGTCCTGACGGCGGGCGTCTGCCGGCGGGTGGATTGTGACGTCGGTCTGTAGCTCCTGGCCGGCGCCGATACGAAGCCGGTTAAGGACGGTGTACCAGGCCGGCTCAAGGCCCTCCACCTCGATGACGTATTCGGCTTCGGCGCCGCCGGGGTTGCGGATGGTCAGCAGCTTGCGTTCAGGCGCCTGACCGGCCCCGCACCAGATCACCAGGCCCGCT
>WHTK01000009.1:0-85183 GCA_009377745.1 Dehalococcoidia bacterium | reverse complement strand
CACCGAGTACGCGACCGGCCTGTCTCAGTTCGAAGCCAGGCCCGCTTCGAGGGTGACAGCGGGCCTGGTGGCGGCGGCCGGCGTCGCGGACGGGGCGGGCGGTGTCTCCACGGCCGGGACCGGCGCCGCCGCTGCGGCAGCCTCTTCTTCGTCAAACGAAGGCACGGCCTGGAGCACGCTTGCGACCTGGATGGAGGCGGCAGCGGAGCTCTCGGTGGAGCCGCTGAGCACGGAGACGTCGAAGTCGTAGGTGCCGCCGTTTACGTTCATAGGGACCGTGATAGTTAGGCTGCCGGCGCGCGTCTCGCCGGGGGCGGCGCGCTCCTTCGTGTCGTAGGTAAGGTGGTACCAGGCATCCGGCAGGCCGGTGAGCTCCAGGCTCTGGGCCTGAGCCTCCGGGCCGTTATTCGCCACCGAGATAGCGAACTCGACTTTTTCGCCGGGTCTTACGGAGCGGCTCTCCGGCGTTATCGAGACGTGGATCAAGAGTGACTGCGACAAGAACTCACCAACTCCACATCACGAACGGGCCAATGCAGGCGTCGTGGCGGACCTGCCTGAAGATTAGCACCCCTAGGATTCCGCTCTCGCTCCCGCTTCCTCTTCCGACTTTGCCTCGGCGGGCGCTTCCGGCTCCGGCGCCGCCTCATTCCGCGCCGAAGCTCTGGAGGGCGTCCTGGCCGGAGCCGTCACGTCCTGGCCGACGCAGAACGCGGCGTTGACGCCGAACTCTAACGCCGCACGCACGAGGTCACGCTGGAAGACCTGCTCGCCGCGCTTTCCGGCCCAGGCGCAGCCGTAATCGCGCGGCGAAAGGATAATCCGCTCACCCCAGATCAGCTGCCGAGTAGGAAAGGCCCCCGGCGGCGCCGTCCCGAAGACGAAGCGCGAGCCGAGCGTGAGCGCCTCCGTCATGTCGCCGGCCTTTGCCTTGATCAGCGGCTGGAACGACTCCACCATCCCGATGCTGGAGCCACAGGGGTCGACAATAAGCCAAGCGCCCTCCGCAACGCGTTCGCCGAAGCGCTTGACGAGGGCAGAAGGAGCAGCGGCGCCGGAATCGGCCGTGACATAAAGTAGCTCTGCGTCCGGCACGGATGAGTCGTTCGACCGCGTGACTTCGGCCCGAAAGCCGCAGTACTCCAGCTCTCTCAGAAAGTACTGGAAGCCAGCCAGGTGGCTGGGGCTGAGGCTCTTCTCATCGCCATGAACCACGAGGCCGACGCTGAGGCGGCGCGGCGCGGTGATCTGGAGGCGCGGGCGGCTGCGCAGATCGATCTCGTTCTGGGCCGGCAGCCAGGGGTTGGCGGCGCTGAGAATGGTGGCAGCGGCCTTCGCGACATCAACGCGCGCCAGCTCAATGGAGTTGGCTTCGGGAACGTGGTGGACGGCACGGATGCGAAAGTCTTCCTTCACTCGCGCGCGCGTATCGCGCTGGTCTGCCCCTGCCGCGTTGCTCTCCACGTAGTCCAGGACAAGGTAGGCGGTGCCAGGGCTGTTGCCGATGGTGACGTGCTGGCGTTCCGGCACGATGATCGTATTGCCGAGGGGGTCGATTGCGATGCCGGCTTCAACGACAACGCTCTCGCTGGGTGGATCAGTGGATACAACTTCAAGGCCCTGGGCGACTCCGCTTCCATGCAGGCTCAGGAGGTGCAGCTGTTGGTGGTTTCGATGGTAATCATGGGCTGTCGCCCAAGTATCAACGTCGATCACCAAGCCGCTGAAGGGATGCACACGGATGAGCGAGTGCAGCGGCAGCTGATTCATAGAGTCTTAACCCCAGACTATGTGAATGACAGAGTGTACACGGCTCCTGCAGGTTTGTAGCGTTGAATTATAGCATGCGCAAGTGGGGTATCTATGTCACCCTCATTACAGTCAAAGAGGACATAGAGTCTCAGCGGCGCCCCTTCCTGCAGCGAGGTATTGAGGCCGAGGACCGCGTCTTCGCCGAGGACGAGGCCGGGCGAGTATTCGGTGATGTAAGGCCGCTTGCCGGTCATGACTTCGATCGCGAGGCTCAGGCCGCGCTTGGTGCCACGTAGCTGGTTTAGCGTCACCGCCTCGCGCACCAGACGCCGCAAACGCGCATCCGGCAGCTCGCCCATCTCATCCGCGCCCACCCAGCCGGCCATGAACTGCAGGAGCGTAGGCGTGGCTTCAGCCGGATCGAAGAGCTGGGCGCGTCTCGTGACCGTTTTCTGGATTGGCGAGAGGATGTCCTCGAATATGCGCAGGAAGCGGCCGATAAACGGGTCCTGCAAGTAGACGGCGGGCAGATAGCGCAGATAGGCGCTGGGCTGCAGGTCCACGGCGGCATCTTCGGCCGAATGGTAGCCATTGGCACTGACACCGTTCGTAGACTGCCCGACCGTGAGTTCGACAGTCATCAGTCCTCCACAATTTCGGCGAGGACGTAACAGCGGCCCAGGGCCAGAATGGCGTCGGGCGGCGGTTGGAGCCGCGTCAGCTCCTCAGCGCTTCCCTGTCGGCGTAGCAAAACGCGTTCGACATAGACAACGCCGGGGACGTTCTGCAAGGCGCCGGCGATATGCGACATGGTGACGGCCGCGCCAAAGGAGAGGCCGTGCCCATCCAGGCCACCGACCAGGGGATGGATCAGGCGGCGTAGCCGGGCCTCCGCGTTGACCTGGGCCTGGGCGACATTGACGCCCCGCGATACGTAGATGTGGGCGTCGATCTCAGCCCAGATGACGGACACGGGCGACATCTCCACGACGGTGGCGAGGCTCTTTCGTTCCTCCACGATCTCGCGGACGGCCTGCATCACCTCCGGCGATGGTGTCATGATTTCCGGCGTTAGCTGCACGCCGGGTCCCGGAAGCTGGGGCAAGAGCAGCAGACGGATCACGCCCGGTGTACCGCCGTCGCTGGGGGCGACGCAACGGGCGCCGCCCACGCTGGGTATCTCGCGGGCGAGGCGTTCGTAGTCATCGCGGGTCACGGCTGTAACGGGGCGCTTGAGGCTGGCCACGCCACGCAGCTTCGCCTCCTCCATGGTCTCCTCATTCAGGCCACCCGTGGCAGGGGCGTAATTCATTACGGCGGCAACGTAGCCGACAGAGGTTTTGAGCTGAGTGATCGTCCGCTCGCCGACGTTGCCGCGCGTGCCGCCGCCGCTGTAATAGGAGCGCAGGCGCAAGTCGGCGCCGCCGCGCGGGGTGGCGCCGTGCTGGCGTTCCGTCCCGTCACGGGCGCGGATGGCGGGGCCGAAACGGACTTCACCGGTTGGGTAATGAATCATGAAATGGCGGTCTTGCTCTCCCGATAGGGAGAAATCCTCCACCTCCATCCATTCCGTGGTCTCTCCGGCCAGGGTCGCCTCGATGATGTGAGGCTCGTTACGGCGCAGGATGGGACGCATGGCTACGGTGAACCTATCGCCGGATTGTCCGGAAGCCTTGCCGAGATGCTCGTCCCTTACGAGTTGAGACTGGCGCGCGGTTACGGTGCCGCCGACGCAGTCGGTGCGCAGGCCGGTGATGCGGGGCGAAGCCGTGTAGCCGGGGCTGGTGGTTGGCTGGTAGCGAATCCGGATCCAGGTGGCGTCAATGCCTTCGATGCTCTGAGTGCCTGAATCGATTGGGATGTTGACGTAGACATCACCGGGCCGGTTGAGACCGTGGGTGGGGTCGATGGTCATGGGCTCGCGCAGGCGGCCGATGCCTGACTGATCGAGCAAGCGCAACGGCCCCCAGAGCTTGGTGACGGTCGACCAGTATTCCCAGGCCAGGGGCGGGTCTTTCGGGTCGATATGGACGCCCTCGAGCTCGCGGCAGTCGATATGGAGGACGAGGCTGGAGCCGGCGAGGTTGCCGCGCAGGCCGATGTAGAGGGCATCGTTCTCGCGCGGCTCCTGGTTGAAGATGGGCGCATCCACCAGGCCGCTGGAGATGTAAGGCATGTAGTCTTCGAACCCCTGGCTACCGCGCCAAGCCCTGACGGTGGCGAGCAACGGTGGCTCCAGGGTGAGCGCTTTGGTCGTGGCGAAGACGATGGCGTCCTGAAAGTCGGTCCGTTCCGTTGCGACTTCCGTTTCGACGTCGATCGTGACGGGTACAGAAAGCTTCTTCGAGAGGTAGAAGGTAACTTCGGCAAGCGCAGGCTCCGGCGGGCGGCGCTGCACACCTATGAGGTCAAGGAAGCGCTCGTGCAGCTCATCCGGGACGCGGTTGAGCTGATAGAGGATCATTTCGGTCATCCAGGCGAAGAGCTCGATGAGGGTAACGCCTGGGTCGGTGACGTTGTGGTCGGTCCACTCAGGGCAGTAGCGCGGAATGAGGCGCTTTGCCTCATCGACGATGTCCTGGAACTCACGCAGGTCCAGTCGCCGCTCCGTGACATGCATGGTCATTGCTAATCCTCCCCCAGTGTGTAGAAGGGATAGACCAGGCTGCGCTCATCCTTGGTCGCGCGCACTTCGTAGCTCACCATGATGTCGACACGGCCTTCGTTCACCTCGGGCGCTACTAGCACCTCACGCACCTCGATGCGCGGCTCCCACATGGTCAGCGCATCCTCCACGTAGTAGCGCATGAGGCTGAAGGTGGCCTCGTTTTCCGGGGCGTAGACGAGCGTGTGGATATCACAACCGAAGGCCGGGCGCATGCGGCGCTCGCCCTTAGCGGTGGCGAGGATGATGCGCACCGCCTGCTCGATGTCGTCTTCGTGACGGGCGAGGGCGATGCCGCCGCCACCACGATAGGGGGCTGCCCTTTCGTTACCCAGGCGCCTATCGATCCGCACCGGGAAGTTCCAGCCGACGCCGAGGATTTCCTTGCCGCTTATCTGCTCGTCCATCTATCCCTTAGCCCAGGCTCACCGACGCGCCGCTCAGGGAGGCGCTGGCGCCACCCTCGACGCGCGCGCTTCCCGCCGCCTTGAGGGTCGCCTGACCCGTCGCCTCGATCGAGACGTTGCCCGTAGCCTCCTGTGTGATGTTGGTCAAGGCCTTGATACTCAAGCTGGTGCCGGCTTCCAGCTTGATGGCGCCGACAGACTTGAAAGTGATGTCGCCGTTGACCTGCGTGGTCAGGCTGCCATCGCCGGTCTTGATCACCATCTTATTGTTGCCGGATCCGTCGACAATCGTGATGCCGCCGCCGTCATCGCTGTCTTCAAAGAGGATCATGTGGCCGGTGCGTGACTTGATCAGCCGCCGATTCACCTGACCGCTGGGGGCAGCCTCGCTGTTAGGGGATGGCGGCAGGTCCTGAGAGTTCCAGAGGCCACCCAAGACGCAGAGGTTGCTCATGCTATCGCCGATGAGGAGAACCTCGTCGTCGACCTCAGGGAGAAACTGCCAACCGCGGTCGGGACCGCCGCCGGGTGAGAGGACGCGGCACCAGTCTGAGACGATGTCCTGTCCGAGCACGGGCAGCTTGACCTTCACGCGCCCCAGATCGCGCGGGTCGCGGGTGCTATCTACCTTCCCCATCATGACATGGACCGCCGGCGTGGATGGTGGCGCCATCAGGCTGACGAGGTCAGTCGAGCGGCGTCCGGTGACCTCGAAGTTGATCGTGTAGCCCTCGGGCTCGTAGTTATGGCTGATCTGCGTCACAGAGTATTCGCCGGAGAACTGCGTGCCGATTGACTCCATGGTGACCTTGCTGCCCAATTGGAGACGCGGGTCGCCCATCGCAACACCCTGAGCGGTGATGAAGGAGCCGGCCAGCTCATCAAGCACGGACTGGGCCAGACGCTGCGCTTGCTCCTGGTCATAGATCGGCTGGCGAGAGAGCAGCATCGTCGTCGGTTTCTGGAAGGCTGACTGGGCGACCTCGCCGCCGGTGCGCGATTCGCCGACCTTCGGCAGGCCCTTCGGGCGCTCCGCTGTGCCGATGACGACTTCCTTGTTGATCGGGTCCCAGCCCCGCACTTCGACGCGATTGACCTGATCGCCGGTGGTCATCGTGGCGCGGAAGGACAGCAGCTCCTGATTCCAGCGCAGCGTTACGGGCTGGCGCTCGGTGCTGGGGGGCGGCTTGAAGACGAGGCTCTTATCCCGGACCTGCAGCTCGAAGCCGTTGCGCGCGGCACGCTCCTGGAGGAATTCCCAGTTGGTCTGGCCATTTTGCAGCACCCAGTCCTCAACGCCGCTGGTGACCTGTATATCGGTCTGGAGGCCGAGCTCGCCCGCGATCTGGACCGCGATGTCGCTATCTTTGACCTGGAGGAAGACACGCGTATGACGCCCACGGTGGAGGCGATGGGCGCGGTCATAGCAGCGGATGCGCATGGTGATCGAGCCACCCATGCCAACGTCGAGCTCAATCGCCGTCACCTCGCCTGTGAAGACCGGCTCGTCTGATTTGAGGTCGGCGTCACCGAAATAGACCTTGATCTCCTGGCCGATCTTGATCCGCTCCGGGTTCGACCACTTCATATCGGAGTTGTCGAAATCAAGGATGGCGAGATCGGGGAGGTGGACGCTGCCATCGACGCGCACCCGCAGGAGGTCCGCCATCATGTCGTCGCCCAGATTGGCGCCGTCCAGCTTGACGTAGGCCTGGGAGATGAGACGCTTCTCGGTGGGTGTAGCAACCATGGTCACCTCAGAGGAGCGATTACAAGGTACTGACCCGGGGTAATCGAGAGCGGGTCGTCCAGGTTGTTGAGGTCGGCTATGTAGTGCCAGCGCGAGGCAGCGCCCAGCTCACGGAAGGCAATCAGGTCCAGGGTCTCGCCGGAGACCACGCGATGGGCGCGAAGGCCGGCGCTACCCATCGACGTTGGGTTGGTGGCCTCGGGCTTGTCCGGCCATTCTTGCAGTTGTAGGTTGACGGTGGCGCGAGCGGGTTTGCCGGACGGGTGGAAGAGCGTGTAGTTGACGTTCATGCTCTTGATCACGGCCTTAAACTGGGAATGATCGTTGGACCACATAAACATGACGCGGGGCGGACGGGCCTTGGATGCATCCTTCGCGTTGCCCTCGTTCACCTGGGTGAATTTATCCAACTGCTTGACGCGGGTGGCTACATCCTGGCCGTCCTCGTAGTCATCCATGAGGAGGTCCATGCTTATGGATCGCCCCTGGCCCTGGACGAACTCCAATGAGGGCGCGTCTTTCCCCTTCTGCTCGCCTGCCTTCCACTGCAGCGCTTTGTTCACCGAATACTTCGTCGGGTTGTACTGGAACTGGACCTCGCCACCCGGCGGGTCGATCGCCTTGAGCACAGCCTTCACGAGCGCCATTGGTATACCTCTCGCATCATCTTCCTATCAGGCTGCTTCCCAGCCCGGCCCGCTCGCGCTCTACCAGAAGGCCGGCGCGTAGCTGGTCGTACACCTTTCGGGCGAGCGCTTCCAGGCTGATCTCGCCTTTGCTCCCTGCCTCCGCCCCTTCCTGGCCGGCGACTCCAAGGTCGGCGGTCGCCGCGGCGGGGCCGGCGCTGATCGGCAGCGTCTCTCCGGCGCCTGACGTCCCGTCTTCCGTCCGATGGATGCTCGCGCTGCTGTCGTAACGGATGGCCGCGACCGTTTCGGGCGGGACGATTAGAGTGGCCATGCCGGCCGGCGTTACGCCCAACGGCGCAACCCGCACGGCGCGATAGACCAGGGGCAGTGACTCAACGCGAGCGGCGGTCGCGCCGCCGCCGGTCAACAGGGAGCGGCGGGACAGCGGCGCCTCGGCTAGACCACGGGAAGGGCGGGTCGCCGACTCGAGCGAGGTCGCGGGCCTCGTGGCTGTTACCCTCGCCGGGTCGAATGGCGGCAGCGGCGGGCCTTCAATGGAATAGGCGGATGTCGCCTGTCCGGTCTGGCGCGCCAGGACGAGGCGTGGCTCGGCGCGAGGCGAGCGAGGCCGCTCCGCTGCTTCGGGCGGGCCCTGCCCGGCGACCGGCAGCGGGAGACTGGCCGGGAGGCTCATTCCCTGAGGCGTCTCCAGGACCGGAGCCTGGCCGGCTTCCGGGAGGGTGGCCGGCGCTTCCTCATCAGGCTGAGACGCCGTGTTTAGGATGACGCGCGGACGGGCCAGCGTCAGCGGTTCGTCAGGCGTGGTTGGAGGGCGAGACGATAGCGGCGCCTCAGCCTTGAGTTGGAGTCTGAGAGTCGGCTCGCCGGGTGGTGGAGCGTCCCTGCGGAGGGGCTCTGCAGGACGCGGGGACGGCTGGCCGGAGCTACTGTCCGGAAGCGGTGCTTCCTGAATGACTTCGGTTTGGCGCGCGATCGGCGGCGCGGGCTCTACCCCTGGTTGGGGCCGGACGAGACGGCGCAGAGCGTGGAGCAGGCTTGGGGGTTTCTCTGTCTCGCGCGTGATCACGGAAGGCGGAGAGACCGCCCCCGGCTTCGGTGAGGGGGTCCGGCTCTCGGCCTCGTCGCGAGACTCAATCGGTCTTACGGAGTCCCAGGCATTCTGTGTCGCAACAGCATCAACTGGAGCAACCGGAGGAGTGACCTCAGTCGCAGGCTGGAGCTGCTGGCTCTGGGACGGCTCCGTAGGGGAGGGCAGCGAATCGGCCGGCGGTGGGTCAGGCTTGAAGACGCGTCTCAAGGCGAGCAGGGCACTGGTCAGCGGGCCGGCATCGCGATCAACGGCAACTCCGCGACCGGCGCGCGCGGGCGCACCGCTCTGAGCTTCCTCGCCCGCGAATAGGAGTGGCGCTGGCTCCTCCTTCGGCTGGTTTTCGGCGCTTCCCGTGAGGGCAGGGTCGGCGGAGGGCGGCGATGGTGCCGAGCTGGTGGGGAGGATGTGCGCCGGATAGGCCAGGCGTAGCGAGAAGGCTGCGTCGCTTTCGGCAGTCTGGGCCGGCGGCGTGGCTGAGCGGGCTGGATCTGCCGGCGCCTTCGCGGCGGGTACAGGCGGCGGTGGCGCTTCATGCGGGGCGCCATCCTCTGCTTCCCGCGCGAGTGTTTCTTCCATCTCGCCATCATCGTCGTCCGGAGCAGCGGCTGGCTTGCGGAGGACGCGTAGGATGCGGTCCAGCAGCGTCCTCTGGGGCGCCGGCTCTACCGCGGAGGCTAGAGGCTCGCGCTGAAGCGGCGTTTCCATCTCAACTTCTTCGCGCGCCTCGACGGCATCTATTAGGTGCGGGCTTTCCTGGCGCTCGTCAGCCGCCGGCGGTGGGGAAGGAATCGCGGGCGGCGCGCTTTGCACCGTGAGCAAGGGCGAGCTCTGCCGTCGAATGGGCGGCTGAAGGCGAAGGGTCAAGGGCAGGGAATGCGGTAGAGCAGTCGCCATCAATGCTCCCGGCCGGCGCCCGGCGCCGAAGAGTCGCAGGGTTGGTTCGGCCCGACGGGCGATGGCGCCCGTGCGAGGGGCAGTGAGCCCGGTCTGCAGCCGCCCAACGCGTCTCAGCGCCAGGGTAGACCAATCCCGCAGCCAGACTCGGTTACGCTCTCTCTCGTTGGTCATCACGTCACACGAATCCGTCGTGGGCCAGCTCCAGCGTCTCGACGGCGATGGCGTTGCCCGTTGCCTGGAGCTGGGGACCCGTCCATTTCACCGGGAAAGCGTTAGAGAACTGCCAACTCACCATCTCGGCCAAGGCGCTGCCGCTCGGCTCCCAGCCGAAGACCCGGATGGAGACGTTCTGGCGGGCCTTTTCGCCGTTCATCACTCGCATCAACCAGTCGAAGAGGTCTGTGGAATGGGTGATCCCGTGTTTGAGGACGATGTTGGTGAAGTCGGTGCGGCCCGGGAGCTTGCGCGTGGTGTGATTTACGCCGCCTTCCTCCAGCTTCTCTGTCTGGATCGTGACGCCAAGGCCGGAGCACTCGGAGAAGGTAGCGACGATAGAGCCGCCAAGCTCCACCTCGAAACGCGGCGCAACCGCGATCTTGTCGCTGGGCAGGGCGTCACCGGCAAACGTCGGCACCTTTGCTTACCTCCGATCCTTTACGAAACCTACTCCGCGGCGTTCCCGATCCAGGATCACCTGGTCTTTGATCAGCCGATAGACCAGCTCCGTGAGACGGCGCAGCTGCTTTTCGTCCAGGTCCGGGACCCGGTCTGAACCTGCATCGGACGACGGGGCTTGGCTCTCAGACATGCCTCTCCTTATGCAATTAGAGGACGGCCATGTTGCCGCTCTCCTCGTTCATCCGCTGGTTAATCTCGCTGATCTCCCGGGCCCAGCGCCGGCGGTCGGAGTGCTCGAGATTCATGATCTGTTCGAGAGGCCAGTGGAAGTGATAGGCGATGTAGGCCACCTCCCCGGCGATCTCGTCCTGCCCGTAGGACGCTGGCTCCGTCCAGGACCGGCCCAGCATCCGGAAGGGAATGCCGTCGCCGCCTTCTAGACTAAAGGGACGGGGGCTTCTACCTCCTCCACTTCGGACAGAGGCACGAAGACCTCACCGCAGCTCGGGCACCTGACCTCGCCGTCCACCGGACTCACCAGCTCGTTCTTGGTGCGATAGAGCTCCTGGAGAAAGGCGAGGTCGGCCGTGTACAGCCCCTCGATAACCGCCGTGTCGATGGCTGGCATGGTCCCGAGGTGAGTGATCACCCGCGCGAGCAGGATGATCGTGTGGTAGGCCTGGTTTTGCCTCACGCGTGGGTCACGCAGCGGTGCAATCTCGTCCACGGCCGTCGCGAGACGCATACGGCCCTTGCGATGGACGGTGCCGTTACGATCGACGTAACCCCTGGGTAAGGTGAAGTCGAACTCGGTCTGAAGGTTCATGCTAAGCCCTTAAGATGCCCTCATGCGAAATTGTCACCTCTTCGATGAGGGCGTTGTTGTCCGTCGTTTTGACGTCGCTCTGCTTCCACTTGGAGGGCCAACCGCGCACGAAGTTGACGCGGGTGATCTCCTGGTTGCGCGCGTCATAGAAGACGACAGAGCCACTCTTGCGCGCCTGGTCCATCTGTCCGTCGACGACCTGCTGGCGCCAATCGTAGAGCTGGGTGGATGAAGTAACGCCGCGCTTGAGGATAATGTCGTCCCACTTCAGGTTGCCGGGCTGCTTGCTGACGAACTGACGGCCGCCCTTCCCGGTCTCGCGGTGTTCGATGACTTCGTGGCTGTTGCCGAAGCCGCTAGCCTCCGTGAAGGTCGCTTCCTCAATGCCCTGGACCTCCAGGGCAAAGTGGTGGACTACCTGCGGGTCTGCAAGGCTATCGAAGGTAAAACGTGGCATTGTCGCCCTCCTTTACTAAGGCTCTGGTGTTACCGATCCTTCCGACCCGGGTGGCCTATTCGGTCGACCCGGGCGTGATCTGACGGATGTGGAAGATGACGAATTCGGCCGGCTTCACAGGCGCGATGCCGATCTCGCAGACCATCATGCCGGCGTCGATAATCTCCGGCGGGTTAGTTTCTCGGTCGCACTTGACGTAGAAAGCCTCGGCGGCGGTCGCGCCGAAGAGGGCGCCCGTGCCCCAGGTGCGGGTGAGGAAGGCGGTGATGTCGCGGCGGACGCGAGCCCAGAGGCTTTCGTCGTTAGGCTCAAAGACGACCCACTGGGTGCCGCGGTCGATTGAGCCTTCGATGAAGTTGAAGAGGCGGCGCACGTTGATGTAGCGCCACTCAGAGGAGGATTCGGCTAGGGAACGGGCGCCCCAGACACGGATGCCGCGGCCGGGGAAGGCGCGGATGCAGTTGATGCTCTTGACATTTAGCGTACCCAGCTCTGCTTGAGTGACATGCGTTGCCAGGTCCAGTGCGCCGATGACTTCTTCGTTCGCGGGCGCCTTGTGGACGCCGCGCCGGTCGTCGGAGCGCGCCCAGATGCCGGCGACGTGGCCGCTGGGGGGTATGAGGATCGTGCCCTTGGTCGCCGGGTCGTCGACTTTGATCCAGGGGTAGTAGAGCGCGCCGGAGCCATCGTCCGAGATCAGGTTGGCGATGCTGGTCTTCCAGTTGTCGACTTCGGTAGGGTCCATTTTCGGGGGAGTGTCTAGGAGGGCGACGCGGTCGCCCATGCGGGCGCAGTGGCCGAGGATCGCCTTCTGGAGGCCGATGACGCCGTCAAGATCCAGGTGGCCGTCTTCGTACGCCTTCATGATGTCCGGCGCCACGATCATGGTCACGTCATCGAGCGCTTCCAGGCCCTCGAAGCCGGTGCGGGTGGCGACGCTGCCCTGGAAATCGGCCGGTACCAGTGCGGTGATCGACTCGCTGCCACCGCTAAGGTTGTAGGTGCCGAGACCGGGGACGCGGTCGGCGATGGAGACGCCGCGCGGCGCAAGATCCTCGACGCTGATGAACTGTGAGCCCGTTTCGGCGTTGATCACGTCGACGATGTTGCGGGCGTCGCCGCGACGGAATGTCAGGTTCTCAAAGACCTCGGGCCCTCCGGCCGGGCCGCGGACCACCATGCGGAAGCGCGGCTCCTCAGCGGACCCACCGCCGGCCTCGCCTTCGCTGGCGCCCTCGGCGGGCGGCGCGGCAGGCGCCTGTTCCTCGGCGACTTCGACCGTGATGTCATTGCCGGATGCACCGGGGAGCTTGGCGGTGATGCGCAGCGTTTCGACCTGGGCGCCGGCGCGCGCCGGCAGGGCGGCGACGGCCGGGTGGGCGACCACGTCGCCGCCGACGCGCACGACCCAGGCGTTGCCGCCGCCGTTGGCGAAGAAGCCATAGACTGAAAGCGGCAGATAGCCGGCCTTGATGAAGCCACCGAATGTGTTCACGTACTGGGTCCAGTTGGTGACGCGTACGGGCTGGTTCAGCGGGCCTTTTTCGGCAAACCCGACAAAGGCCGCCACGGCCGTGCCGACGCCCTCGATAGGCCGGCTGCCGCTCGGTATCTCCTCTATGTAGACTCCTGGCGCCTGATAGGTTGTTGGCATCTCTTTCCTCCTTCGCGGAGTCCCGGCTTTGACGCCGGCGCTATTCCTGCTGTCTGCTCCTGACCCTGCGGGCCCGTGGTCGATTACCCGGAGGCGGGCTACCAGGCCCACCGGCGTTGTCCTCGAGGGCCTCGCCCTCGCTCGGCAGTATGATGAGGCTCTCGTCCGGCAGGTCCACTTCAAACTGGTGGAAAGACGCGCCAAGGCGGACCCAGAGAAGCTGCTTGCCGGGCATTACGTTGTCCAGCTTGTACTCACCGCGGTCGTCCGTGTGGGTCGAAGAGTAGTCAGCGCGAATGACGGCGCCGATGACCGGTTGGCCGTCGCGCTCCACGCGGCCGGTGACGCGCTGTGGGCCTTGCGGCGGCGGGCGCCAGTTGGGCCCGTCCAGCCGGAGGCCGCGGTCCGAAACCGTCGGCGTGGCGTATTCGACGTCGAGCTCCAGCGGCAGGGTGACGGTGACACGCACTGAGGGGTGGAGGTCGTTATCGAGGACGCTCCAGATGTCGACGACGTCCTTGAAGCTCTCGGGCTGGGCGACCTCGGTGCTGATCTCGTAGCCGTCAGCCAGTGATCCCTGGAGAACTTCTGCCGGCAGTACGGGGT
The DNA here is from genome assembly GCA_009377745.1 of Dehalococcoidia bacterium. GTDB lineage: Bacteria > Chloroflexota > Dehalococcoidia > DSTF01 > WHTK01 > WHTK01. The sequence continues at coordinate 71,811 of WHTK01000009.1, read as the reverse complement.
TGCGGAAGAGGACGCGAGTGGCGCCCGTGAGCAAACGGTGCTCATCCTCCACCTCGTTGGACCAGGCGGTCACCATGTAACTGCAATCGAGCCGCACCGCGGGACGGCGCGTGGTAACGGCGCTGTCTTGTCTTGAGACACTCCAGACGCGGCCGCGCAGGTCGCGGTTCTCCTGGATGTTGTAGAGGTAAAGGCAAAGCGTAGGCCGCGTCAGACGCGCGCGGAAGTCACGGTTGGGTACGTCGAAGCTGATATCGAACCCGTCTGCCTCGATGCGTTCGATGACCCTCGGCAGATCCTGCACCAGTAACGTTTTCAGACTTTCGTCCAGCTCGTTCAGCATTGGCAGGGCGAAGCTTAGAGGGAGGCAATTGAGGAAAAGTTGAAGTGGATTGAGGGGTGCACCGGGCTTGTCCCTGTGATTGTGACGCTTGCCGCTGAAGCACCACTATCGCGTGCTCGGCTTGAAACAGGGCGCGCTCCCTCAGCTTCCTCGGTGCGGCTCGGGACAGGCAGAGACTTCCTCGCCTGTGCGCTCGCTTCAGGCGATCAAGACATTTGGAACGGTGTGCTAGGGGCCGCTGGCCTGGCAGATCAGCTGCGGCCGCCTGGGCGAGGTCTGCTCTTCGTTGGGCGAAGCAAGGCCGCGCGCCCCGGCGTGGTCAACCAGAGAAGCCCGCGTTGTGTGCGGAGTGGCGGCGCTAGACCTGGGGCAACTCCTCTTCCTCTTCCGCCGTCTGACGGTCGAGGCGGGACATAGCCATCTCCTCTTCTTCTTCCTCCTCCATCTGCCGGTCGATGAAGGAGCCCTGGAGCATCTCCTCTTCTTCTTCGGGGACCTGCCGGTCGAGGCGCGACATCGCCACTTCCTCTTCTTCCTCGGGCAGTTCCTGACGGCTTACTTCGGCCGTGGCCGCGGTAGCGTCGAAGGAGTCGGCGACGTGACCGGCTTCGCGCTCGGAGGCGTCATCCGGGCTGCTGACCGTGAGGCCGGAGGCGGGCGGCGCGTTGCCCTGCTGCACTACATGTGTCAGCTCGTGCGCCAGGAGCTTCTGGCCGTCGCTGCTGCCGGGGTTGTAGGCGCCGCCGCGGAAGAAGATGTCCTTGCCGGTGGTGAAGGCCTCGGCCCTGACGGCGTGGTTGAGGGAATCGGCCTCGCCGTCCGTGTGGACGCGGACGTCGGAGAAGTCCTCGCCGAAGTTGGACTCCATCGTGCGCCGCTCGGTGTCCGCCAGGGGCGCGCCGCCGCCGCGCTTAGACTGGATGGCGCGCGCGACGGCTTCATCGACGGTGCCGGAGCCGTCCGCGCTACGCCGGATGGCAGCAGCCCGCATGAGGCGCTGGACGCGCGCGTTGCCGAGGGCGGAGAGGAGGGTGGCGGGATCCCTAGGCGCGTCCGCGCGCGGATCGTTGGCCTGTCTTTCCGGCTGGCGCCGTTGCGCCTTGACCAGCTCGTCGTTGCTATCGTGGCTATTTCGTGGCATTTCTGCCCTCCTTGAACCCGTAATCGAGCACTTGGACCGCAAAGCCCTGGCGAGACGATCCAAGTGCCAAGCCTAACCTACTACCCTCTTGCCACCTCGTGCAGGATGATCTTCCCGTCCTTGATTAGGATTATCCGCCTTATGTCATGGTCGGGAGTAGCGAAGACGTCCTTTACTACCTGACCCCACTCCTCAAGCGTGACCTCGCCACTCTTGCCGGCGCCTATATCAACCACGACTCCGTTCCCCTGGCGAGATTTCTTGATGAGCTTGGCCGGTAGCCCCGGGACGTTGTTGGTCTCTAACGTTATCAGGTCAATCGGGATCCGGCGCTCACCGTCCGTAACGAAGTCAAAGTCGGCGCTGGGCTTACCCGGTATCTCCGCGCGGCCTTCAACCCGCTTAATGCCGGGCAGTTCACCGCGTGCGGCGCAGTCGTTCAGCTCTGTCCCCACCCTCACCTCTCCAGTCTTGTGCCCGGGATTGTTGTTGATGTACCTGCCGTCCGAGATGTCCGGCGGGCCGTACCCAGGCTCGATCGCCGGTTCGCCCTTCCTGATCTCATCGAGGGTCGGTCCACCTTCCGGGGGCTGCGCTCTGCCGCCGGTTGCGGCTCTTTGCTCAGCTCCGCGAGCCTCGTCAACCAGCGTGTCTCCTAGGCCGGGCATTTCGACGTTCCCCTCGTCGCGCAGAGCTTGCAGCGCCCTCTCGACCTCGTCAGCCGCGTCCCCCTCCTCGAGGACGTCACCGGCGGCTCTCAGGCGGGCAAGCGAGCTCTCGGCTTTGAACGCGGCTTCCGCCAGCGCTCCGACAACTCTGACAGCATCAATTACGTCGATCACCGCGCTAATCACCGCGAGTGCCAGCCAGATCGGCGCCGGTTCTTGCGCCACAATCGCCTTCGCCTTGTCGAAGTCGGTGCCTGCAGCGGCCGACTCGATCATATAGTCCTGAAATTCCTCAACCGTAAGGACCGCGCTTATGCCAAGGGCAAGACCCGCAAATGCTTGTGCCGCCAACGGAGCGGTCCCACCCCCCGTAACGAAGGCCGCCAGCCCGAAACCGATCCCAAGCGCGGCCAGCGCGATCGAACCGAGAATGTCATCCCATACGGCGTCAGACATAGCGTTTTCTATGACTTGGTCTTGATGCGATTCGGACGCGACCTTGAATTGCTTCTTCGTCATTGCCACGACACGCGGTAGCGTCCATACGTCGAGAGCGCCCGAAGCGATGGCCTCGCGCGTAGTCTTGATGTTGTCCAGCTTTTCGGCAATGTCCACGGCCAGGACGGCCCTGGCTTCCGGCGAAGGTCCCTGGGCCAGCTTGCTCAGGCCCTCCGTCCGCGAATCCTCAAGGCCTCCAAGCTCGGGCGCGTACATCGCCAGGATCGGATATGCCTGGACCGCCTCGGCTCGCGTCAGCTCATAGTCCAGCTTGGCCATCTCGATACGGTCGAGCACCTCCAGTGAACTCTCGCCCATTGACTCCGAGCCAGCCTCCGCGTGCGGCACGATGTGCCTGGCCTCGTCCTCTTCGCGTCCCAGCTGGCCGAGGGGATCGTATTCACCGGAGCCGGCTTCCGAGACGGCCAAACCCTCCAGTTCGGCATAAAGCGCGTATAGGGCATGGACCGCGTCAGCAACTTGAGCCGCCGCCGCGGCGAGACCTTCATTCTCGCCGCCGGCCGCAATCTGTCCAGCCGGCTCGGGCGCTGCCATGGTGTCCGGCTCGATTGCCTCCATCGAAATGCCGTAGCGCTTTCGCTCGCTTTGCACCATCACATAGCTCCCGAGCAGCATGTTGATAACGTTAAGCCTGGCATGGAGCTCAAAAGCCTGGATGAACGCCTCGTCTTCGGCGTCCTGCTCATCGAGCTCGGTCTGGCGTGCTTCGTCCTCCGCCCGCCCTTTCTGGCCGAGGTCGTCATACTCGTCATCCTCGGGCGTACGCTGGACCTTAGTGGCCGTCCCGTGGGCCGGTATCAAGTCTGAGCGGGTCCGGAGAAGCCGCCGCGTAGCCCGGTTGCCCAGTGTCTGCTGAAGCCCTATCGCAGCGACCCGGCTGACCGGCGGCTGGACCCCCGCGCCAGCAGGCACAACCCGCCGGTCCAGCAAGGGCACACTCGCGCCGACCGGGCTCGCCGCGGCGGACACATCGTCAGGCCGCCGCCGCCTCGCCTTGGATCGAATGGCCTGCCTGCTCTGGCGCTTGTTTGTCATGACCTCTCAGTACACCTCGAAGCTGCCATAGAGCATTGCCCAGACCAGGTGCTTGTTGAGCTTCACCCAGGGAAGCAAGTTAGTGAGTTTCTCCTCTTCGCCGAACCAGCCGCCGCCTTCGCTCTCCAGCTCGTTCGTGCCGCCCTCGAAGGGGACATTGAACAGGGACCTGTGGTCGAGGAAGAACCGTTTCACGCTGGCGGTCGGCGCCGGGTCTTCGTCCTTCATGACACCGAGCATGAATCTCAGGACGGGCTCGCCGCCGGGGAAGAACTTGCGAGCGCCTTTGGGCAGCTTGCCCGTCTCCATGAACTTGATGAAGCCGATGGCGCGGCCTTCGACATCCCGGTGTCTGCCGATGCCGCGCAGCATCTCTAACGACCTCTTGGCAGCCGGCATGTAGTACTCGCTCCAGAGCGTCCCCAGCAGCGGCACCGCATCGATGATTCCTGTGACCTCGATGGCTTCGATGGCCGCCTCGAACTGGTTGATGTCGTCCTCGTAGGAGGCGACAGCCTTGTTGTCGAGACCGGTGATCGTGGCGACCGCGTGCGCACTCTTGGCCACGTTGCTGAACTTTTCCAGCGCGCCGCCGGCGCCCTTCAGCTTGCCGATGACGCTTTCGAGATCGGCGACGGTCTCAGCCTTCTTAGCCAGCGAAGCCGCCGTCTTCGCCCACTCGAGCGCCTTGGTGACGGCCTTCCGGTGGGAATCTACCTTGTCGACGGCGTCGATCATCGGCTGGAGGGTGTCCTCTGACCCCTCTATGAAGGCGAAGTGGGCCGCTTCCTGGAGGTCCGCCAGGACGGCGGAAATATCCGGTGGCTTCGAATCTCCTATGACCGAAAGCGATGCCTCCGCCTTGGCGGCTATGCGGGTGAGGCCCCTATCGTGAGCTGCCTGAAGTTCCTCGATGAAGGGCTGGAAGTGCTTCAAGTGCTCCTCAGGAATCACCTCATCGCCGTTAATGTCATCGAGCCAGAGCCACATCTCATCGATCAGGTCGTCCGAGTCTTCGAGCGCGTCCTGCTCTCCGAGCTGCTTCAGCTGCTCCCGTACGGCGACGAGGAGGCCGCCCACGTCCTTGACGGTCTTCCGCATGCGGTTACGCTGCCCCTGCTGGGCGGCGAGGGCAGAGATGGCGCCCAGGCCCGGCAGCATCATGGGCCCGAAACGGCTGATCTTGGCGGGGGTCGCCGCCGTCAGCCTTGCAACGCGCGGCTTCCCTTGCGCGCGCACCTGGTCGGCTGAATCCGGAGCCCGCTGGTGGCGTGCGGGGCCGGACTCGCCCTTCCTATCGGCTACGGCACGCTGGACGTAACGGTTGCCGCGCGAGGCCTGTAGCGCCTGCAATTGCCTCGCGATCGTCGGCTCCATGCCGGCGCCGGCGGGCAGCGAGCCTTTCTTGAGCAGAGGCACCGATGCGAGGTCAGGGCTCGGGTTAAGCGGGGCCTGATCCTCAGGCCGCCGGCGCCGCGCCCTGGCCCGGCTGACTTTCTTGGCTTCGCGTTTGTTCACGACCATGCTGGTCTGCCTTCCCTCGATAGCAACATGATGCCCGGTTAGCTTTCTGGAGGTCCGTTGCGGCGCTCTTGGACGCCTGCTTCTAGACCTGACCCTGGACGATAGCGGGGGCTTTCCAGGCCGCGTGCCAGGGGCACGACTCGGAGCTGGAAATCTCCATCCCTGTTCCAGCGAGCCTCCCATCGGTTGAGCCCGACGCGAAAGACACGGTCAGGGGTGTCCCGGACGATGAAGAACGTACAGAACGTGAGCAGGCCGCCATCATCGGCCGGCTCCAGCCGCAGCTCTGTGAAGCCCGTGATCGAGGCGGCGGTCTCCGGTTCGAGTGCGCCTCTCAGGTCAGTAAGTTCGATGAGCGTGTTCTGAGGGAGATCGACTCCCTGGTCGGCGCCCTGGTATCGGGTGAGGAGGCGAGCCAGGTCTTGCGAGTCGAGCTGTCTGCCTACGGCGTAGAAGAACTCCACGAACTGCCTCTTGTCGTTGAGGTGGAGCCAGCGCCCGTCTGCTACTTTGGCGAACCCGCGCGGGCGCCGCGGCACGTCCGTGATCCAGGCGTCGATAACTTCCCAGTGCTCAAAGAGGCCTGCCCCGGCCATGTCATCTCGGCGCCTGACGAGGACGGACTCGCCCGAGCTGGATTCGACCTGTACCTCCGGCCCTGCGGCGGCGCTCCGAGCCACATCCGGGAGGAGCAGCGCCTGCCTGACCAGTTCCTCGGCGGTCGCTTCGATGTTCATCGCGGAAGAGCGAGGACCTTTCTGGCAGCAGCGAGCGCTTTCGTTTGTGCGTTTGCAGACGGCCCGCTGGCCGCGGTCTCCAGGAGTTTGGCCGGTATCTCGAAGCCTTCACCGTACATCTGCTGGATATGCATGGCGATGTCCATGTCATCCGCGTTCTTGAGGAAGTCCCAGCTCTGGCCGACGTACCCGGGCGCGAGCTTCTCCAGCTGCCGGATGAACTTTCGCTGTGCCGCATAGGCTTCGAACTCTTGCCAGAACTTGAACTCTTTCGCGCCGGATGCTTGTTGGGCGGCATGCGTCATCTCGTGAATGACCATGCCGGCCACGTCACCTTCTCTCCTCGGCTTGAGGAAGATCATGCCGCTGACAGGGTCAAAGATGCCGTCGCTCTTCCACACCTGTTCTCCGATCCAGAGCTCCTCGGCGTAGTCCGCATACTTCATCTGACGCAGTGGCTTGTATGTTTTGAGAGCTTCCCGGAGGCCCTCGGCCGTCAGGGGCCGGATTTTGCCGGCTTGGACCATTTGCTCGAAGGCATCATGCCAGTCTTGAGTGGCCGCCTCCTTGATCATCTCGCGAATGCGGTTCAAGTCGCCGTGACGGAAGCGATCGCCCACCGCCTCGATCGCATTGTCGATGGCCCCGGAGCCCTTCATCTGGCTTACGGCGCGCGCTACAATCGGCCCGCGCGCGGCGGCCGGCGCTATTTCGTCGACCGTATTCAGGAGCTTCACGAGGTCGCCGCTTGCCTCGGCCGCTTTGATCGCTTCTTTCAATGCCTTCCAGGCCGTCGCCGCGCCGTATATGTCGAGCGCAGCCGCGACCAGGTCCATCGCCAGCCAGAAGAACTCCGGTTCCTCCTGTGAGATCGCGTTGGCCTTGTCGAAGTCGGTGCCGTTTGCGGCGGCTTCGAGCGAGTACTCCTCCAGGTGCTCTAGGGCTTCCGTAACGGTGAGGGTTGCGCCCAGCGCCGCAGCCGCCGTGGAGATACCGGCAAGCAGGGTGCTCCCGCCCGATGGCACGGCAGCCAGCAGCCCCAGCCCTATGGCGACGCAGGCCCAGAAAATCTTGTCGTCAGACTCTGCCTGCTCAATTCCCTTCGCCTTGTCCTCCACTACGCGGGTTTGCCACGGCTTGGCGTTCATTTGCTGGCGCGTTACCTGCTTAATGTGGGCTTGCTTCCAGATATTGAAGCGATCTCCGAGTTCTGCCCTCACCGTTTCGATGTTTTCCAGCCGTTTACGTGACTCCGCCATGATCGTCTCAGCCGTTTCCTCTTGCGGCTTGGCGGCGAACGTCTCAAGCTGGCTTGCCGCGTCCTCGCTGAACGAGTACATGGCCAGGAAAGGAAACTGCGCGTGTTTCTCCTGGCAAAGGGCCGCGTACTCGCGCTCCATACGTTGCCAGTCGCGCGACAGCGCTTTGATCCACTCATTCGCCGCCGGGTCAAGCCAGCCAGCCGGCATTTCCCCGGATGCGAGCGCCTGCCCGGGAAGCTGCTTGACGCGCGCCTGCGCCTCTTCGCGTGCCTTGCGAGCTTCGTTGCCGGACTTGTCGGTTTCGCGGCGCTTGGCGGCAAGCGCGCGGGCCGCCTCCTTCATCTTGGAGACCTCTGCGGGATTGTTGAAACCCAGCGGTCCCGCGCCCGGGCCACCCTCTGCTCCTCCACCACCTGAAACTGGGCCAGCTCCACCGGCGCCTTCTCCAGGGGCGTTCGGGCTTACCTCTTCGATGCCGTAGTGCTCGAGCTCCGCCTCGATTTTCTCCTGGCTGTTGTCGAGGATCTCCCAGGTGATCCGCTTGGCCATCTCCTCGAACTCGTCTTTGAATTGCTCCACGTCCTCCTTGAAGGTGTCAGTGGCCGCCCGCAGGTCCTTCTGGGCCTGTGCGATCACGTCCTCCTCGATCCCGTCTTCGAAGAGCAGCTTGACGAGCTCCTCAACCGAGAGGCTATAGAACCCAGCCGCCCATGACGTCGCCGACTCGACACCAGACTTCGACGTTATGTACTCAAGCGTCCGGCGCTGGACGGTGGGGTCCAGAGGGACGTTGTGAGAGCGCCAGGGGATTACTTGTGACGCCGGGCCGGGCATAGTTGTAGCTACAGGAGCCGGCGCATCCGGCTGGCGGTCCACAAAGGCGCCGGAAGACGCTAAGCGGACGGGAGCCGCCGGCACGGGACGGCTGATCCGCTGCATTGCTACGCGCGTCTGCCGGCGCCCCGCGTGTTGAGACTGAGACGATGGTCGCGATCTCTCTGGCTGTCTCGCGATCGAGGGTTGCAGGCCTGCCTCGGCTTCGTCGAGCTCCTCGATCTCCGGCCCGGCTACGTTTTCTTCTGTCTCGTCCTCCTCCAAGCTTAGATCGAGCGTTACGCCTTCCGTCTGACCGCTGGTTGTGGCCGTGTCGTACTCAGCCTGGGCGCCCTGAAGCGCCGCCATCTTCTCGCTCCATAGAGCTGGTAGCTCGTCCTCGGACACTCCGTCCAGTGAAGTGGTGAGCTCCTCCAGGTGTGTGCGGGCGATGGCTACGTGGTTGTTCTCATGGTCTCGGAGCGCGGCGAGCATGCGATTCCACTCGTTGCGGACGCGTTCCGGCTTTGATGCGAGACCACGCCAACTCGGCAGCTCGGTGAACAAAACAGCCGTTATCCTGATGCTGGTGACAATTCCGTCCTCGTCTACCGCCCCGGCCGTGTAGACGATGTTCTCTGCCCCGCCCCTTCCCCACTCGCCGCGTGCGTTCAAGCGGATTCCTACGGCCCTCAGGCCGTCTCCGGTCACACTAAAGGTCCGGTTTTGGACCTGCCCTGTCGTAAGCGTGACCGCCGTGGTCGCTGTTTCACGTGAGATCTGGGTAAGTGGCGTCTGGGTACCCGTATGTAGCTGTGGAGCGGCCTCAACCGCCTGGTCACGCGCGACGAGTCCACTGGCCGAGCGCGGGGCATTCGGTTTGGCGAGCACGGTTGAGGTGACCGGCGGTGCCCAGGAGGACCGCATCAGACGCTGCACGTACTGGTTCCCGCGCGACGCCTGCAGCCGCAGCATCTGTCTCACCACGGTTGGCTGAATGCCACGCCCCGAGTCCTCTTGCCCGGTCTCCAGAAGCGCTGACGGCGCGAAGAAGCCTGGTGTGACGGCGACCGTGGCCTGTCCCATCTCACCGGCCGTCCCGGCGTCCGGCCGCCGCTGCCGGGCTTCAGCGGCGGGCTCTGGAGCGGCGGAGGCGTGCTCACTCATGAGCGGTCGCCAGCCAGCGGCCGAAGTCAGACTCCGCGATGAGACGGCCGAGCTTCTGGTACTCGCGCTTGGCGCCGTGGATCAGGTGGGTCATGCCGATTGGCGCCTCTTCGCTCGCGGCGAGGAAGGCGGCCAGCAGTACGATGTTGCGAATGTTGCCGCCCGCGATGCGGAATTGGTGCGCCATGAACTGAAGGTCTACGTCTTTGGCCAACGGCGCGCCGGGAGAAAGCGTGCGCTGCCAGATACGCAGGCGGTCCTCGACCTCCGGGAAGGGGAACTCGACGATGGCGCGCATGCGGCGGAGGAAAGCCTCATCCAGATTGGCGCGCAGGTTGGTCGCGAGTATGACGATGCCGTCGTACTCCTCCATCTTCTGCAGGAGATAGCTCACCTCGATGTTGGCGTAACGGTCATGCGAGTCTCGCACCTCACTGCGCTTGCCGAAGACGGCGTCTGCCTCGTCGAAGAAAAGGATGGCGTTGGTGTCGCTGGCCTCCTCGAAGACCCGCGCCAGGTTCTTCTCAGTCTCGCCTATGTACTTCGAGACCAGGCCTGAGAGGTCGATCTTGTAGACGTCGAGGCCGAGGTCGTTGGCGATCACATCGGCCGCCATGGTTTTGCCGGTGCCTGACTGGCCTGCGAAGAGTGCAGCGACGCCGCGGCCGAGCGTGGACTTGCCCGCAAGGCCCCAGTCTTCATAGACGACGTGCTGGTAGAGGACCTGGTTGGCGATCTCGCGCAGCTGGGCCATGCGGTCGTCGGGCAGGACGATGTCGTCCCAGGTGTAGTGGGGCGTGATCTTCTGGGCCAGGCTGGTGAGACGGGGTTGCGATTGGGTACGAGCCGCCTGCTTCAGATCACCGAGGGTAGTTGAATCGCGGCCCTCCAGGTGGGCGAGGCTGCGGGCCATCTCCACCGTCGACCGCACCTCTCGGGCGCCGAGACGGTACATGGCAGCCAGGAGTACGGCCTCGTCCGGCTCAATGCCGCCGGCGAGCCGCCAGCTCTTCTGCCGCGCTTCGAACGCCGGCATCGGGTAATCAAACTGGAGATGCAAGTCGAAGGGCAAATGCGCGGGCGTGGAGGCGCGGTCGCAGAGAAAGACGGGTAGCGGGTGGTCCTCGAGGCCCGTGACGAGATCGCCTGCGACGAGGGAGAGGTCGAGATCCGAGTCCTGACCGCCGTAGCCTTCGAGCATGAGGGCGGCGTTCAGCAGCCTCGCGTCCCGCAGAGCCAGAGAGAGCAGCTTTCCCGGCTCCAATGTGCGCGAGAGCGCCGGCATCGAGAGGCTGACCAGGTTGAGCCCGAGCAGCGCGCAGGCGCCCGCGATCGCTTGCTCCTTTTCCGCCTGCCAGCGCCCACCGATGTAGACGCGGGAGTCGAGACGCTGCCCGAGGGCCTGCGCAAGCGCCTCGCCCGCCGTGGTTTCGCTTTGCTCCGTCCCCACTGAGCGAGCCAGGCCGTGCAGACGAGGGTCGAGGCCTTTATAGCCCAACAGCACTTCCGCCACGTGCGGGTCCAGCGAGAACTGCCGGTTGGGAAGGGTCTGCCCCACGGGCCCGTGCTCGCCGGTGACAATGAGGTTGTGTCTGACCAACGGCGCATCATGAAAAAAGAGCCGACGCTGGTCCAGACGGGCGGGCGCTTCATCATCCAGGACGTCGAGGGCGAGGCCGACGGTCGGCCATCGTTTCGTGATGTCGTCGTTGACGTAGGCGTATACCTTCTCGTAGGTCGAGTCCAGCTCCGGGGCGAGCGCCACGACGAGCACGCGGCGTTCCGCTGCACTCAGACCGAAGTCACGCGCGATCCGATCTAGGGGCAGCGCCAGGCCGGCGTCCAGCGCGGCGGCCGCGCTTTCATCCAGTTGCCTTCGCAGTGCGGTGGCTTCCGCGATCAGCTGGCCGGCCGTGGAGTCGCCGGCTTCCCGGCTCAGGAGGTCATCGACCTCCTCGTCCGTGATGTAAAGGCCGCGGTACTCAGGCGGCGGGCCAATGGAACGGCGCTGGCGGGAACGCTCGACAATTACTCTCAGGCGTAGCAGGACCCACCGCAACTCCGCTTCCAGCTGCTGGGCTGGGGAGTCGAATACTGCAGCGTTTCCCTCTATGGGGCGGATCATAGGCCTGACTCACTCATTCAATGCCGCCATCTTAGGATGGGGCAATTGAGCAATGATTTAAGGACGATTGAATCGGCTCGCGTCGCCGTGTCCAGGCGCTAGGCATCGCCGCGGCGAGGGATTAGGCTCCTCTCATGCGGCTGTACGACGAACTCCCCTACCCGCTACTCACTCATTCGTCCACCCATCCGGACCGCCTTGCCGTGGTGGGCCGCCTGATGGGCATGAAACCCGCCGCCCCGGACAGGTGCCACCTGTTGGACCTCGGATGCGGCGCCGGCGCCAACATCATCGCGATGGCGGAGCTGCTTCCGGAGAGCAGCTTTGCCGGCATCGACTACTCAGAGAGCCAGATCGAGACCGGAAAGGCAATCGTCGCGCGCGGCTGGGGCTGAACAACGTGGAGCTGCGCGCCGCTGACATTCTCGACCTGCCGGACGAGCTGGGCAGCTTCGACTATGTAGTCGCGCATGGGCTCTACTCCTGGGTGCCGGAAGAGGTGCGCCGCAAGGCCCTGTGCCTGATCAAGCATAGTCTGGCTCCCGAGGGTATCGCCTTCGTGAGCTACAACGCCTATCCCGGCTGGCACGAGCTCAGTCTGGTGCGCGACATGATGCTCTATCGCACGCGCAACATCAGCAACCCGAAGGAGCGCGCCCAGACCGCCCGCTCCTTCGTCGCGCTGGTCGCCCACGCTCAGCGGGATGACAGCCCGTTTGCCCAGTTCGTCCGCCAGTACTCAGCCTCGCTCCATGGCCGGGGCAATGTGCCCGAATCGCAGTTCATCTCGACGCTGATCCATGACGAGCTGAGCGACATCAACCAGCCGTTCTATTTCTCCGAGTTCGTAGATCACGTCCACGCGCAAGGGCTTGAATTCCTTGCCGAGGCCGACCTGGAGGGCTCGACGCCGGTTGGTATGGACAGCGACGTGATCGAAGGCCTGTCTTCCTTCACTACGAGCCGCGTTGAGATGGAGCAGTATGTAGACTTCATCCGCAACCGCCGCTTTCGGCGGACGCTGCTTTGCCACCAGGATGCCCCCGTCTCTCGCACGCTCAATGCCGGCGCGCAGGCGCTGCGAGGGATGTACATCGGTTCTTTCGCCGGCCTGAAGCGAGCGCCGGAAGACCCGCCAGGCATGCTCCGGTTCGAAACGCCGGATGGCGTGTCATATGCCACGGACCAGCCACTGCTACAGGCGGCCTTCCACCGTCTGGGTGAGATTTACCCGCAAGTTACGCTCTTCGAGGACCTGCTGGCGCGGGCTCGCGAGGCGGCAGGCTCGACTGCGGCGCAGGACGGCGACGCGCTGGCGGCGGCCCTCATACGCAACTTCCTCCACAGTAGGTCTCTGGTCGCGTTTTACGTGGCGCCGCGTCCGCTGGTGGTAGAGGTTAGCGAGCGTCCCCTCGCGACAGGCTTCGCCCGCTTCATCGCCGGTCAGGACACGGAGAACGCCACGAACGTGCGCCATGAGCCCGTCCAGATGACACTCATCGCCAGGGCGCTGGTGCCGCTGTGGACGGCGAGCGTGACCAGCCATCGCTGCTGGCGGCGGCGAGAGAGTCGCTCGGGGCGTCCCTAACGGAGGCTCAGGTGCAGGAGGAGCTGCGCTGGCTGGCACACGTGAGCATGCTTGTCGGTTAGCTCAGATAGGAACTGAAGCCTCGCGTGTACGCCGGTCTTAATCCACGTTGGCCCGCTAGGACCTTCGCGCGTAACGCATCGCCAGGCGTATGCCGGGGAAGATGGCGACGCCGAGGAACCAGGGGTCTTCCCAGATGATTTGCACCCCGCCTGCGAGATTCAGGAGGATGAAGATCGAGAGGACGGTGGTGATCAAGGCAACAGACTTCGGGACGCCGGCCATCGAGAAGCTGAGCATGTCCCACGTAAAAGCGAAGCCCATGCCTACCCAGGTTGAGATGAGGAAAGGCAGGAGCTTGTCCAGGTAAAGGTCTTCGATTGACTGGGGAGCGTAAGCAACGGCGAGACCGAAGCCGCCGAAGATCGCGAGGGGCATGGCCCAGAGGGGCCACGCGCTGGGTGGTCGCTTCTGGGAGCTGGCGCCTGCTCCCTCATCGCCAGGGATTTGAGTCGACATGCCGTGCATAGGTTAGACGCAACACTGAAACTTGCAGGTACGAGCACGGATTGGCGGAGTACGGCTGCGACACCCACCGGCTGCGCCAATTTGTCCCCGCGCGGTGAATCCCCTTGCTGTTTCGCCTGCATCCAGAACCCAGCACGCGTTTCCTCTCGGAGTTCTCGAACTGAACGGCGGCGGCCGTTGTCGCGCGGCCCTCACTTGGAAGGCGAGCCTTGGCTGTGACAGTAACGCGTGCAAACTGCGGTCAACGCCGGTAAACTCTGGCGCGGCCGTCTCAGATTCAAAAATTGGGGCCTCTAGCTCAGCGGTAGAGCAGCGGACTTTTAATACATTGACTGCGAGGCAACAACAATCCGGTGCTACGCGCTTGGAGCGCGTCACGCCTTTTCCCGTCCGTCACGCGCCTTAAACCTCTCCCAGCATCCTCGGCTTCCTTGGGGTTCGATTCCTCGGGTTCGCCCGCTCGTCGCGCGAACTCTCCGATATCTGCGCCCTGGAGGTTATCATGATGCGGTTTCTCACCGTCAATCACCATTTCGACTTAAGCGCTGCCCGATCTAACCGGGGTTCGATGCCGGGAAGACGACAGAGCTCCTCGGAGAGGGGACCCGATGACAAAGCGCGATGTGCAACCGCGCACACCAAGTCGCCGGTCTAACGCCGCAGGAATGTCGAGTCGGGCGATACGAGACGTGGTCAAGTCCGTGCGCACAGCTACTGCGCTGGCAACGCAGTAGAACCTACTGGTACTCGAAAGCACCATACGTACGACGACATTGAGTTGACCCAGGAGGCCAATTATCACGAAAGATCGGGAACTACTCTTAGCCGCATGGTCCAACGAGTGCGTCCAGGCAGCGACGGCTAGAAACCGGGGTGACCTTCGCGACGAGTGGAATCACCTCGAACGTGCGCACATCCTCAGTCAATTGTTGATTGTGCCCCACATCCGAACCCACCTTTCAATAATTAGTTACGGCCTTCGCCATCGCGACCGTTGGAAAGTAGCCGGATAGCTGCTGCGACTAATCGTGGCCGGGCCTGGTTCACTTACCGGCCGTTACCCGGTTGGCAACACCGGCGGCGCTAATGTTAGTGGGTAAATTGTTTCGGCGAAACTGCCCAAAAACGGCGATTTTAGATTCGAAATAAGGATTTGGAGCGGGGGACGGGACTCGAACCCGCGACAGCCTGCTTGGAAGGCAGGTGCTCTACCACTGAGCTACCCCCGCTCGCCATTTCGGACACTTTCGAATCTACGAACAGCTCATAACTGTTCTAAGACCCGAGGGCGGACTTGCGAACAGTGCTCGAATAACGTATAACTGGAACAACTTCGATTGTGCCGTTAAAGGAGTTTTTCGAGCCATGCAGCAGGTCCATACCGTCACTATAGCGGAGAGCCTTGCAGGCGTCACGGGCGACATCGTCGGCAACATCGAGTCCTGGCGCCGCCACCTGCGCGCCGAGAACAAGTCACCCAAGACGATCGAGACCTACGTCGAGAGCGCGCGCCAGTTCGCCGCGTACCTGCAGAGTCAGGGCATGCCCACCGACGTGGTCAACATCAAGCGCGAGCACGCCGAGTCATTCATCATCTATCTCATCGAGCACTGGAAGTCGTCAACGGCCAACAACCGCTACCGCGGTTTGCAGCAGTTTTTCCGCTGGCTGGTGGACGAGGGCGAGATCAAGGATTCACCGCTCGCTCGTACGAGGCCGCCCAAGATCGAGGAGGAGGCGCCGGACATCCTCAGTCCGGAGCAGATAAAGGCGCTGCTCGCCACGTGCGAGAAGGGCCAGGACTTCGAGGACCGTCGCGACGCGGCCATGATCCGGCTGTTCCTGGACAGCGGCGCCAGGCGCACTGAAGTGGCCAACCTGCGCTGTCAAGGCGAGCACGGCGACAGCGACGTGGACCTCGACCACCAGCTCGTGCGAGTCATGGGCAAGGGCCGCAAGGAGCGCATCCTGCCGATCGGCGCCAAGACGGCCAAAGCGATCGACCGCTATCTGCGAGTTCGCGGCAAGCATCCGCATGCATCACTCCCCTGGCTCTGGCTCGGCCGTAAGGGACAATTCACGGCCAGTGGCATCGAGCAGATCATCCGTCGCCGCGGCCGCGACGCCGGCCTCGGCAACATCCACCCGCACCAGTTCCGCCACACGTTCGCCCACGTGTGGCAGTCGGACAACGGCAACGAGACCGACCTCATGTACATCACGGGCTGGAGCAGCCGGACGATGCTCAGCCGCTACGCCAAGTCGGCCGCCGGCGAACGCGCCCGCAACTCCCACCGCCGAATGGGGCTCGGCGACCGGTATTAGTGGTGCCGCCCTCCTGGAGACGTTGCTTCAGAAAGGACGCGACCGCTGGAAGCCTCATCATCGCCTCATCACGTCACAGCCCCTTGACTGGCGACCGGAGGACCTGCCGGAGGCGGAGCCGGAGCTGAGCCCTCAACGCTAGGCGGCAACGCGGACCCTTGACGGTGCGGGCTAGCCTCGCGATCGCGAAGCGGGGTTATCAAGGTACCTGCCGTCCGCCCATCGCCTGGCCAGACAGAGCACGCACCGTCAAGGGCGCCGAAGGATGGAGACCAATGAGGGATCAAGTTGGAAGGATAGTGCGAGGCTTAAAAAGCTTTGCCGTACGGGTCAAATTGAATCGTCGCCAAAGGCCGGCTTTGTAAGCAACTACATCATCAAACGAGACGATAAACGAGCCGATGCTGTCTTGAATTCTCGGCCCGGCTGGTGTCATCTCTGCGACCTTTTTCTTGGAGTAATTTGGCGGTTCGTCGGGTGACTGCCAGATTACTGTCGAGCCTTTACTTGGTCTGTAATCTTCGTCTCTAGCCTCCTGAAAGAGTTGAGACTGAAGCGTTTGGAGTTCCTCTCGCTCTTTATAATTCTCAGTGATGGCGAGGGACCACTCTTGGAGTCGCTGCCAAACGGCATCCTGGTACTTGCGAACCTGGCCTCCGGGAACAAATACGTCGCCGTCAATTTCGATTAATCCTGTCCAAGGTGAGCCGCGTATATTGGAAATAGTGCCTATTCGGTATTCGTCATCATCTAGCCAAATGACTTGATCACCGGGATAGAGGTACGGGGAGTTGCGCTTCCGTGCAAATTCCTCTTCCGCCTGTTTGCGCTCATTGAGAAGTGCCTTGCCTGCTGGTCATCTCTTGCTAGGTCTTTCGGTCTGCTTCAATTAGGTCGGCTCCGCTTCCGCAGAAAGTCAGCTCTCGGTAATTACGGGCGGCTGTTGCTCCACAAGCAGCTCGGCGTCAAGGATTTGGATGTGCCACTCCGTCCACGCGGTGGGAGAGTCGGTGGAGGGACCTTCGTTGAACAAGCAGCAAATGCCTGGAGCTGGGAAATTCATCTTGACGCGGTTTGCCACGTAACGGCCGTACTCCTGGCGATTGGGGCTTTCGATGACAACTTCGAACAGGCTGATTGTAACGCCAATGCGCGCTGGCGGTTCATGGCGCTGGCTTAGAGGTGAGGTCGGAATCTTTGGCTTCGCGGGAAGAAACGGTAACTGGATGCGTTTTGCTAGCTCCAAGGGGTGTGTGCCAGATACCGCCGTACAGAGCATACGTCTTGGGGCTTGGAAGGCGGCATCGCCTTGGGAAAAGTCGCCGCGAGGTTACCTCGGCACTCACGCCCTACCTACAGCATGAACGGCATGAAAGTGGGGATCGTCGTCTACCACGTCTTTCCTATCTGCCAACGTGTGCATCTGGGCTCGACGCCACATCATGCGAATGCGAACGGACCGATCACTCAGCCGTAGCGGAAGGCTCACTTCTTCGTCGTCGCTTTGGCGGACGCCCCCGTCCTCGGCCAGTAGAGGCCTCCGCCTTCTTGTTACGCCTGGCCTCAGCCGACTTGAGCGCCAGCCTCGCCATATACGCCCTCTTGGCCGCCTCCGCCCTTCTCTGGCGCTCGGCCTCTGGCAGCTGGCGCTCTGGATCGACTTGATCCTCAAACCGGCGGGCGAAGGCACGGCGGGCATTCACGGTCAACTCTCTGCTGTCGTACTTCGCATGTAGCGAGAACGCGCCGACTCGGGCCGCGAGAGTTCTCGACCTCGCCTCTGCCGGAAATTCGAGCTGGCCTTGAACCTCGGGCTTATCACCATTAGTCATCGCAGATCTCTCCAATCTGTTGGTTTGCTGAACTGGTTCTCTCCGCCTCCCACAGGTCGATGGCCTCTGCCCATGTGCTTCGGCGCAGATCGCCGACGCTATTACGCCAGACCCGCGCGAACGGTCCGAGGCGCGTGACCAGAGACTCGACGCTGGTGAGCAGTAGTGATGGCGGACAATCGCCCTCAGCCATCGTCGATTGCCAGCATTCCCAGATCGAGCTCTCGCGTTGGGGTGTGCTCGTGACGATGACAGTGTCAGGCGTCCAGGGGTTGGCCGAGCGAACGAAGGATGCGTATAGCGAGGCGTAGCGGCGGAACTTATCACGCATCTCCCGCCAGCGCATCGTGCCTCGGTCCCATTCGAGGAAGAAGCGCCTGGTCTGGTTCTGCCAGTGCAAGTCGCCGAGGCCGTCGGGCTGTAGCCAATTCCTCGCGCCGTCCTGGGTCAACCAGAAGGTCGATTCGGCTGGGCCGAACCAACGCGTCAACCTCGGGTGGCCGGCTTCCAGAGCTTCGAGCATGCTAATGAGGAAGCGGTTGGCGCCGGCGGTGTGCTCCGGGTGATAGAGCAGCGGGCCGAGACGGTGCTGCGCCAGGCTGTACTGGTTACGGCCGGTGAACGAAGCGTTGCGGAGATAGGTGCTGAAAGGCACACCATCTCGCGCCGCCAGGAGCTTAAGCGCAAGTTCGGCGAGGACATAGCGTGGCTCTCCTGATGGCTCGTCCTTCAGCGGTGGCAGCGCCTCGATGAGCTGGTCGCGCAGCAGACCGGCAACGAGACGCTCTGCCCGCCGCCGGTCCAGCTTAAGCATGACGCCGAGCTCATTGGCGGTGAGCATCGGGTGCCTGCCCAGGACTTCGATCGCCGACTTATCGGTGGCGGAAAGAATGAGTGAGAGGCCGCCCAGCGCTTCCGCCGTCCCAACGGGCGTTCCCGACCCTAGCGATACGACAACCTGATTCGCCCAGGCCTGAAGCTTCGGTTGAGTTGGCGACAGGAGCATCGGCACTTCATCGCCGCGTAGCCAGGGCGCAAAGGTCGCATCCGGCTCACTGATCCAGTGGAGGCATCGATGAAGATTTGACTCCGTCACCCCATCGAGGTCGTCCCAAATGCCAGCGACGAAGCCTTTTGAGAAGACTGTGTCGATATCCGCCAGCCATACTTCGAGTGTGTTCACCTGTCGGCGTTCGGCGGTTGCCTGGACAGCTTTCGCCCATTGGTCGCTCGCATAGGCGCTGGAGGTCACGATGAAGATCGGCGGCAGCCAATAGTCACCCCAGCCGCGACCTTCGTCACGAAATGTGTACCAGTCGGCGATGCGCTTGCGGCGGTGAATGAGAGGCGCATCGGGGCGGTCCATAGTGACGAAGAACGGCGCCCAACCAAGGGTGCTCCGCAGGCAACCGTAGCCTTCGGTGCCGGGCGGCCACCACGGTATCGAGTCCGATCGACGAGCTAACGGCCTAGCGCGTAACTCGGCGAGCCCTCGCAGTCCGTCCTTGTGAAGGTCGTAGGCTAGCTCGGCGAAGATGCGGTTCATGAAGGTATAAGCCTCCAGGCGGGTCAGGCGGCGGACCTGATCCCGGTGGCCGACAGCGAACGTGGCCTCCACTTCGCTCTCCGGGATGCCGAGCTGACAAGAGAAGGCAGGCAAAGCGCCGGCAGTCAGCACGTGAAGGGGAAGGGTTGTGAACTCTGGAGACGAAGGGGTGACCTGGTCGACCCAGTGGATGTTACCGAGGTCGTGGAGGAGCCACTGTGTTTCTTTCTCCGTGACATTCAGGAGACGGGACAACTCGTAAGCGTCGAGGAAGGGCAGCCGCGCCAGCCAGCTCAGCGCTCTGGCCTTGAGCCATGGGTTCTGTTGTTGAAGGCGTTCGCGCATCCGATTCCCTCCCGCGACAGCGCTTGGGAATCAATGTGACGCAGCTCAGTCCACGGCTAGTCCAAGAATCGCTCATGTTTAGTCCACAGCAGCCTTGGCTTAGTCCAACTTCACTCGAATTTCCTGCAAAGGTTGTCTTTGGGGCCCAGGGCAAGCATCAGGCCGGTTGATCTGAGGATGGACTTGGCAGGCAGACGCTCGGGCTCCCTTTTCAGCGGGTGTTTCTGCGAGGCGAATACAAGTGTCAATCGGGAGGTCGAACATTCCGCAGATCGGCGGCGAGTTCGGTTGTGTGTGTGAGAGGGAGCCGCGTCGCGTCATCCAGAGGAGTCCTGTGGACTTGTTGTGGAGCGAAATTGGAGCGTGGGTTATTTATTGATCTTCTTCTGATGAATCTGATTGGGCTCAAGTCCACAGTTCAGTCCAATGCACTGTCTGACTCATACGCCTAGGCCGAAAACAGGATTCTCGCCCAAATCCAAGGTTCAGCAACTCTCGCACACCGGCATCGCCTGCGCGACTCCGTGCCTTCAAGTACGATGCCGGTCACACCTTGCTGACGCTTGCTGACGATGGATAGCTCCGAGCAGCTTCTCTCACGGCTAGAACGAGGTGGTAGCCAGCATCATGCGCCACATCGATACTTAGCTCGAAGCCAAGCCAGCTGCAAGTTGTACCGTCCCATCTGCCTACCTGGAGTTGCTTTCGGTCTACTTCTCGATGGTGCCGTCCATGGCTATCGACGGCATATTCGTCTATGTGCTCACCAACGTTCCGCATGACACTCAGGCCAGGAACCTCGCGATCGAAGACCTGTATCGCCTCTTTGACAGTAGCGGCGTTACGCGCGGCTAACCCGGCGACTGTCCGAAGCCGGCGTAATGCGACGATCAGAAACTGCAGGTCAGCCCACCACCGGAATATGAACTTTGCATCCTCTGGCTCTTCGGTACGCAACCGTGGCGTGATAGTGCGATGGTAAACATAGCCTCATTGGCGAGGCTCATTGCACGTTCCAGCACCGCCGCGTCGTGAGTTCGTCATACGTTGAGCCTAGCGGTTCGGTCTTTCGATGCTCTGGGCCAGGCCCAGAATTCCATAGCCATGGACGGCTGCCACGCTCACGCATCCTCTACCTATTCGAGCACAGCGCCAGATGCAGCGGTTGTTCTCAGCATAGACCGCGTCATTCCTGCACAGGGAGGGTAATTCACTATGGGACGATGGCATACGCGCGAAGAGCTGTACGAAATTGTCTGGAATGAGCCGGTGAGCAAGGTCGCGCCGCGCTACGGAGTGTCAGACGTAGCCCTCAGGAAGAAGTGCGCTCAAGTCCGGATACCCATCCCTGAGCGAGGCTACTGGGCGAGGTTGAAATTCCGCAAAACGGTGCCTCGAACCGAGCTTCCTCCTCGAGGTCCTGGTATATCAGGCAAGGTCTATATAGGACGTAGTGGGTGGTCGGACAAGCAGAGAACAGACCGTTTGAGGAGGATTCCCCTCCAGTCTTTCCCGATGACATTGAAGAACTGGCCGTGAACACGGCGAAGCTGGTGGGGAACCCACGCGTCCCGACTTTGGCCAATCGCACGCACCCAGCAATCGCAAAGCTTATCGAGGAAGATGCGAGTCGCCGTGCCGAATCATCCAATCGAATCTTCTCGTACAACTCTCGTCAGCCACGCTTCGATGCGCCCGGAGACCAGCGGAGGCTGCGCATCGCGAACGCCCTCTTCCTGACCCTGGTCCGACTTGAAGCAGAACCTGGGACGCGTGAGCACGAGGGTAAGTTCGAGTTTGGTGCTGTAGTTGGGAATACATGGGTACCGATCACGATCGCCTCGACCACCGCGAAATCCTCAAAGGGAACAACCTCGAAACAGCAGCGCCTAGTGGTTAGCGTCACGGCGCAGGGCATCCCGGGTTGCAAGGATGGCATCTGGACCGAGTCAGGCTGGCCAATCGAGCTGCAGATAGGCGAAATCGCTACGGGAGTGATCGTCGCCGGAGAACTGCTTCACAGGTCCCGAGAAGAGGAATGGTATGCGCGCTGGCTCAAAACAAAGCGATGGCTGGAGGAGGAGGATCGCAAGCGGCAACTCGAGGCAAAGCGCCGCGAACAAGAGCGGCAGCGTGCTGAAGCACAGGCACGAATTGACAACCTTCTCGCTGAGGCCCAGCAGTTCCGGCTAGCCGCCGACATCAGGGCCTACGTAAGCGCTGCATGCCAGGCAGACTTTGAGGCCGTCAGGCCAATAGAGAAGGAGACAATTGAATCCTGGGCGGCATGGGCAATCGCCGAGGCTGATCGGATCGATCCTGTGCTGTCAGGCAAGTTCGCGAAGGAGTTTCGGAAGCAAGATTAGAGCCCACCAGTCTCCGTCCGTAAGGCCAAGCCAGCCTCCGTACCTGCTTAGCCGACCATGCTCCGTGCCTCATCGGCCAGCTGGCCATACGCTGCATGATCCCGGTGATAGGTGGTATCGGCCAGAACTCGCTGCTCTAGTGCCGTTAGCTCTCGTAGAGAAGCCAGTCGTTCTTGGACTGTCCGGCAAGCCTGCGCCTGGTCCAGCAAAAGGCCGCGCCCGAGAAGTCCGCGCAACTCAGTCCAGTTGAATGCCCTTGGTTCGAGACGGGCCAAGAATCCGTCGGGATCGAACTGGACGCCGTCCGTCCAAGCCTTAGCGCAGACCAGGCTTCGGAGGAGTGAGATTTCGAAAGGCCGTTGTGCGTACTGATACAGGTCGTAGACATCCTTACCGCTACCACCGAGCCGTCTGGCGCAGGCGAGCACCTTTTCCGCCAACATCTCTACGCGGTGGACGTTAGTCACGCTTCCAGGGCGGAACTCCAGCCGAGGGAAGTAGCTTTGGGGCAGTAACTCAGCATCCACCGGCGACAAGACCAAGTCACTACGATGACTTACCTGTAGCTCGAACACTCCACGACCGTACGCGTGTTGGTAACTGACCTGTACACCGAAGTTTCCGCCCTGTGAGTAGCGGTAGTCTTGGACATTGAACGTCAGGCCATGGAAGGGTTCGTGCGTCAGGCCGTCGACAAGCGCATCCTCGACATTCGGTGTCTCTTGATCGGTTGCGAGCAGATCAATGCCCTGTGAGAAACGCCCAGAGGTCCCGAACACCGTTTTTCTCAGGCTGGTTCCACCCTTCAAGGCCAAGCGTCGCCAGAGACCAAGCTCGCCTATTCTCTGAAGGGCGTAAGTGAGGACGATTTCGAGTTGAGCAACGTCTTCCTCGACTCCGGAAGCGTAGGCATACTGCCGCAAAAACTGCTGGGCAATCATGCTTGGTCAGTACTCAAGCTCCGCCAATAGCCGCTCCTGCCCGATGTTATCAATCAAGCCCCACCTGCTAACGTAGTCGCCGTGGCGACCGAATTCGCTCACGCTACCGAGATAGGCGCGTCGCCGTCCGATGCTTTCGGCGAGCTTATCCAAGGCTCCTGCGACAGTTTCGCCGCCTACCAGCTCGAGAAGGTATCCCAGCCGTTGGAGCAGGGACTTGTTTCCGAATTGGAGGGCATAGGTAACCAGCAAGTCCAGGTCGTGCTGTCTTGACGCTCTCTGGATTATTCGGGCGACCTCAAACAGGCCGCCGCTTCTCTTTGGAAAGCCGAGGCAATCGACAACAGTCCGTTCGGGGTCGGCGATTTTGATGATGAGGCCATCACTGGCCTCCTCTCTAATTCCAAAGAACCTACCCTCGCCGACGACAACCTGTTCGATCCCATGATTCTTCGTCGCGTAGCTGCCTCGAATCAAGCGTGGTGTCGCAATTTGAGCGAAGGCAGGGCGCTGCGGCGAAAGGCTGTAGTGGTATGCGGCAGAGAGGAATGAGAGATAGTAGGGGGCCGTGAAGCCCTGGAGGATGATGAACCAATCACGCCGAGGGTAGCCTGCCATTTTGGCAGGCACGAACTGGTAGACTCCCTTCCGTATCCGGACCAGCCAGCCTCGCTTCGCCAAACGTGACGCGAGAAGCCGAGCCCCATTCCTGTCGGAGCCAGTGAGCCGCTCGATGGTATCGATGTCCAGGATCGAGCTGTCCTCGAACTCGAGCTTGGAGACAAGGCGGGCTTCGGCAGGTGAGAGCCCTCTTGCTGCTATTTCTGGGTTAATGTCCATGCCATACAATAGCCAAATCTGACATTATTGTGCATCACTTTAACCTAGCCTTTCCCTGATGCACTTCGGGGTCTCCTAGTTTTCGATGCCCTGGGCTCGAACCATTGGCGTGCCCGGCAGGGCGGCTTCCGCGTATCATTTCCATCAACGAGGTAGAAAGTGGCAGCACTCGAGGAACTAACGGTGGGCGCCCTAGTGGAAGGCATCGTGTCAGGCTCAGCCGTGTCGGTCGTGAGCGTGAAGTGATGGTTCCTCCAGCGCGACGATCATTTATAAGGACGAGGCGGCGGGGAACGTCGGCCAGCAACTCCTCTTCAGGGGAGACGAACACCGGCTTCACGTCGTTGACGAGCGACAGTGGGCCTTCGACACAGAGATGGTCATCTCTTCAGATTGGCGTCCCGAAGCGCACCGCATTCGCCTCGCCTACGTAGGAAAGGTGCACTTCCCTGCCCGTCCAGTCCTCCTGGCCAATATCTACCAACTTTGGTAGAAGGATCGAGACGTTATTTGTTTGTCAGACGCCTGGTAGAGACGGCTGCTACGGAACCGGGGCGAAGGAGCCCCAACTGAGCTTTCATGCAGAGGAGCTTCACGAAGGCGGGAAGCCGACCCGCATACTTTCACCAATCGGATACTCTTATCGTGTTTCACAGCCCTGCTTCATCTCTCCTTGCCTCAAGAAGACCGTCAAAGGAGTGTCAAATGGTAATTACCTTGATCGAATCGCACATCAAGCCCGAGTTGCGAGAGCAGTTCATTGAGTTCGTCACTCAGCATGCGAAGCTCTGCTTGGAAGAACCGGGTTGCGTGAACTTCGACATACTCGAGGACACGCGTGAACCGGATACGTTCTTTTATTACGAGGTTTATAAGGATGATGAGGCCCATCAG
The DNA here is from genome assembly GCA_009377745.1 of Dehalococcoidia bacterium. Lineage (GTDB taxonomy): Bacteria > Chloroflexota > Dehalococcoidia > DSTF01 > WHTK01 > WHTK01. Next base: position 47,272 of record WHTK01000009.1, on the reverse strand, counting down.
GCCCACATGGGGACGCCACATCTCGCCCTGTACCGTGAGCGAATAGGCGAGTTCCGTGCCGAAGGAGGCGTTAACCACCGGTTGCGCAACCTTTATCCGGTGGACGAGCGCTGGCGTACCTCCGACTGACCTCGCTTAGAAAGCTCTACGTTAGTGACATTGGGCATCCACACGATTTGACGCTCCTATATGCAAGTAGATCAGGCGGCGGCGCCAAAAATGAGCGGCCGACGCGCCGATGGAGGTAAGCTCTAGCCTGGGCAGGAAGTGGGCCTGCGTCAGGACCATCAGGTCGCAGCGCACAACTGAACCGCCGACCCGAAGAGCGTGCGATCCTCAATCGTGACTTGGGCCACATCAAGTACTACGCAGTTGAAGGTGAAGAAGACCTTAGATTCCAGTCTGCAAGTATGAGATCCCGAGCCCGTTGGCGCTCGCTGGCAAGAACAGAATCGAGGGTCATACAACTGACTGGCGAGCATCTCTTTCTCAGAAGTCACTGCGGGCCATCCTAGTACCTTTCGTTTCGGCCAATAAGAACGATTCTGGAGCAAGCTTAATGCTTCTTGTTGGCGCTTAATTGGCCCGTGTTGCGCTTCCGCTTCGTTCAGGACTTTTACGAGGGTGTTTGGGATCGCAATTCCCTTAGGGATCTCCTCCACCGTCTGGTTCATGAGACATCCTTCTAAGCCAGAGGACTCTCTGGCGTGATGAACAACAAGGCTTGGTCGTGCTGAGTAGCGCGAATGGGGAGGGAAGGCAGGGACGTCAGAGGGACGCGCCTAGACCATACAGGATTCCCCTCGGGAAGTCAGATACTCGTCCGACCAGGAAGTGCGCCATCGGAGGCTTAGAATGAGAATACGCTGAACCGTGCCGGTCCGAAGTCAAGCTCGTGAGGCTGGCACCGATCCCGAGTACCGCTTGGAGTGGTAAGGGAGACTGATTGGCCGCCAATCTTCGTCGAGTGCTTTTGGCACTGCTTGACGCAATCAAGTTCCGTTGCCGTCTGTCGCCGTCTGCCTGACTGCCTGCGGATAGGAGCCAAGCAATCTAAAATATTGAGCGTGAGCCTCTATGCCTGATAGTGCCGCAGCTACACTCGGATCCTCGCGATGGCCTTCGAAATCGATCTGGAAGACGTAGACACCCAGGCTCTCCCTTGAAGGCCGCGATTCGATCCGCGTGAGGTTGAGTGAGCGGTCCGCCAACTCTTGCAGAACTCCCAGCAGCGTGCCTGGTTGGTCATGTGCCACCATGAAGGCGATCGATGTCTTGTCCAGACCAGAAGGTCGCGCGTCCTCCCGGCCTAGGGCCAGAAAGCGCGTTACGTTGTGGGCCGTATCCTGGATTGTCTCGGCAAGAATCTCGGCGCCAGCCAGTTCTGCCGCTCGTCGTGTGCCTATGGCTGCGGTACCGAATTGCCGCGCCGCCACAGCCGCTGCTCCTGCCGTCGAGAGTGTAGCCTCCAGCCGCGCCAATGGCAACTTTGATTCCAGGAAGGCACGACACTGAGCTAGCGCTGATGGGTGGGACATGACTACGGTGATCTGCTCCATGGTCGTCCCTCTAGCGGCGATGAGGTTCTGTTCCACGGGCAACACGAGCTCCGTGCGCAAGTAAACGTGCTCATGGCGGATCAGTCCGTCCAGAGTCTCGTTGATCGGCCCGTCAAGGCTGTTTTCTACTGGGACAACCCCTTCATCGACGTCGCCCGTCTCAACGGCAACAACGATGGCGCCATTAGATGGTAGGGGTACCAGTTCAGCGTCTGGAGCATAAAGCAAGGCTGCCTCCTCGCCAAAGGTCCCCGGAGGCTGCAGAAAGCCCACTCTTCTAATCATCAAAGACTAGACATGTCTCGCAGGCGTCATTGTTGAGCCCAGCCGACCAGCCGCACCTGCTCCGTCGTTGGCGGGAAAATGCTGCCCAAATCATGGCTTAGACATGCTTCTGGATGTCCAGATTGTTTGCGAGACGGCTCGGCATCTTGGACGGCAAGATGCAAGGTAGTCGAGTGGTCACCAGTATTTTGAAGATCCTCCGGAAACCTCTGAGCGATAGATTATCCGCGGCACGCCTGCGAGGCCGCCAATGCCGGCCCGGCGTTGTGTCGGCCCTCTCTCCGTGGTGGGGAAGCCTCGCCACGTGCCGCCGCCCTCTCGGCCCTCGCTCCGAGGACGATTCCGTGGCTACGGCCTGCACGTCCATTCCGATCCTGGGGGCCAGATGCTGAGCCTGGAAGTCGCGACTACATGCGCACCCAGCCGGGTCTTCCGATCTATTCCGGTCTGGCCTTTGGTCTGCTTTGAAGTTTTGTTTGGCTTGGCCCATTTGAATTCCTTGACTCAGAATCTAATCCAAAGATAACATTTTTGAACACTCGTGCTATAATTTGAACAATGGAGTTGTGGGTGCCTGATCATACTATTGGTAAAGTCGAAGAGTTTTTTCCGCGCGTCCTGCGTGCATTCGAGCTGGACGGCATCAGCATTGCCGTGGTGAGGATGGACGACCGCTTCTACGCCGTGAGCAACTATTGCTCGCACATGGGCGTCGAGCTAATCGGCAGTCCGGTCGAGGGCATGGACGTCATCTGTTGGTGGCATGGCTCCAGCTTCAACATTGCAACGGGCGATCCGAACGGTGGCCCTGCCGCGGACCCACTGCGGACCTATCCTATCCGCGTCGAAGACGGGAACGTCGTTTTAGTCACTCCCGACCTTGTGCAGCGAACGAGCTAACCCTGTGGCATCAGTTTCGTCTGCTAATTCCAGTCATGCGTACTGTTCCAAACGGTACCGGAATGATTGCACTAGAAAGGCGAGTATTAGTAGTTCTGAAAACAGCAGGTCAGAATTAATTTTCGAACGTGTTCAGCAATCTGTGGCAGCCATGCTGGCTCTTGTATCATTGGATAGAAACTTGCAAAGTCGATATTTATTAAGCTAAGCGGCCACTTACCAAAGGGATAGCCACCATGGCTTCGGCAGCGGACCGTCTTACGTCCGTAATTGACTATCTATCGCAGTTTCCAGAAGGCGTGACCACGTCCGAGCTGGCTACACATCTGCGCACTACGAATCAAGCTGCCCGCAGAATATTGGAATCAATGGCCGCCACAAGTATGGTCGGCCGAGATGCGCAGGCCCGACGTTACTACTTGACATTGTCCTTTTATCACTGGGGATTCAGCGCCGCTAAGAGATATTCGCCGCCGCCCTTGGTGCAGCAAGAAATGGCCGCGCTGGCAGCCAAGATTCGTCAGTCTGTGTATCTGTTGCTACGAGATCGGAACTGGATTGTCGGTATGGAGCGCGTTGCGTGGGAAGGCAATGATTGCTTCACGGCACCGTTTTTGCGTCGATACCACTGGAGTGAAAGCATCATAGGGTTGGCTGTGGTAGCGGCCTTGCCAACGCAAGAAAGGGATGAACTTCTAGCGAACGAAACCGTATCGAAGGAAGCCATCGACGAGCTTCGAGCGGAATTGGATGTCATCGCGCAACGTGGCTTTGCAGAACGAAATGAGAAGTCTTCTTCCTATTTGGCTGCTGCGCCGGTGTTCTATGACGAGCAAGGGCCGGCAGCGATCGTGTTGACGGCCCCCTCTCAGCCATCTGCGGACGACAGAGCATTCTGGACGAGTTCTCTCGTTGACTGTACTGCGCGATGTTCCACGACGCGGCGAGTAGCGAACGTCCTAGATTTGCTCGACTGACCTTCATCATCAAGAAGGCAAGAAGAGGGGCCTCCAATCGGAGGCCCTCCTCCTATCACGGATAAGTGGCTATTCGCCGCCGCGACCGCGACCACCTTCGCCCGCGTCCATGATCACGCTCTTCACTTGGAGGTATTGCATGATCGTGTCGAAGCCGCCGGTGCGGCCGAAGCCGCTGTTCTTGTAGCCGCCGAAGGGCGCGCCGATAACGCCGGAGTGGCCGTAGGTATTTACGTAGACCTGGCCGGCCTGGAGCTTGCGGACGATCATCTGGGCTCGCCGGATGTCGTTCGTCCAGACGGAGGCGGCGAGGCCGTACTTCGTGCCATTGGCGATCTCGATCGCCTCCTCGGCGTCCGTGAAGCCCATGACTGAGAGTACCGGTCCGAAGATCTCCTCCTGGGCGATGCGCATGTCCGACTTCACCTCGTCGAATAGGGTCGGCTCTACGAAGAAGCCACGGTCGTAGACATCGCCGCTCAGCTTGTGGCCGCCAGTGACCAGCTTCGCGCCTTCCTCCTGGCCGAGGTTCATATAAGTGACGACACGGTTCTCCTGCTTCTCGTTGATCAGGGGGCCCATCTGCACGTCCTCGTACCAGGGGCCCACGCGCACTTTCTCAAGACGTTCTGCCACGCCTTCGACCACGAGAGGCCGGACGCTATCCTCGACGACGATGCGAGTGCCGGCGTAGCAGATCTGGCCGGTGTTGGCAATGATGTTGCTGCTGATCAAGGGGATGACCTTACTAAGATCGGCGTCCTTGAGAATGATCTGGGGGGACTTGCCGCCAAGTTCGAGGTGTAGAGGGATGAGGTTCTTGGCGCAGCCCTCCATCACCTTTTGGCCGCTTTCGGGTGAGCCGGTGAAGCTCATGTGACGCACGAGGGGGTGCACTGGCAGGGCAGCGCCCGCCTCTGGGCCGTAGCCGCTAACTATGTTGACGACGCCGTCCGGGATACCGGCTTCCTTAGCTAGGCTGATAGCCAGCAGGCAGGCCAGGGGGGCGTCCTCCGCCGGCTTTACGACGATCGTGTTGCCGGCCGCGAGGGCGGCGGCGCCGCCGTTCAGCATCATGCCAAGGGGTCCGTTCCAAGGAACGATGACGCCGCAGACGCCGAAAGGCTCCCGTAGAGTGAAGGCCAGGACGTCCGGCCGGGTAACGGGCAGGGTATCGCCAGTGATCTTGTCGGCCTGTGAGGCGTAGTAGGGCAGACGGCCCGCCGCGCCTTCACCGCCACCGCCGCCCCGGAAGGGGCGGCCCACTTCGAGCGACCCGAGGAGGCTGAGCTCATGGCCGTGCTGGTTGAGAAGATCGGCCCACTTGCGCAGCAGATTGCCGCGGGTAGTCGGGTTCATGTCCCGCCACTGCGGGAAAGCGGCATGGGCCGTGCGGACGGCGAGGTCTATGTCGGCCTCGCGGCCGCGGGCGACTCGCTGCAGGACCTCGCGCGTGGCCGGGTTGATCACGTCAATTGTCTCATCCGTCGAGCCGCGGACCCACTGGCCGCCGATGTAGTGCGAGTTCGCCGGAATAAGCGCTGGTACGTCCAGACTAGGAATAGCTGGTGCTGCCATCTGAGTCCTCCTTGGTGCAGAGCGCGTCACATCAGAGTTTCTGGAGGTTAATCTTCGACGCAAAATCTGTCAAGACATTCCATAAACTGAAGCCCTGCATCAAAATATTGACTATTATTGCGAATATGCCTACCTTGTCACCTGATTGAGTAAATAGGAAGGATCGTACATGACATCTGAACCAACGCAGCCGCGGCCGACCCGTAGGCAGTTCACTTTGGAAGAGCTAAACCGATTCGTTCCTGGTCTTGGCACCCTGATGCCGGAGATAGGAACTCGAGCATGGAAGCTCTATTACGCGGCCGAGGCAGGAAACTGGCGACATGCGGAGTTCCAAGCCGCCGAGATTCAGGGGCTCATGAATATTGGCGCGATGACTCGGCCTCTTTATGAGGAGTCACTAAAGTCGTTTACAGCTACCCACATTGCGAAGCTACGTGAGGCCATTGCTAACAAAGACTTCGAAGCATTTGCGGTGGCCTTTGACGAAATGATTATCGCAGCCAACGAAATTCATACGAGCCTTGGTCGCGACTACATAGTCTGGATGCTCCCCGATACGCCACCACCGGATTTGGACTTCACGCCAAAGAGCTAACTTAGTACAGCACCGATCGCGACTGGCCGAGGTGGTGACGGAATTTCTCCCCAGCTCCGCTGCCACATCGGCCCTGAACCCCCATTAGGTCGTCACAAAGGTCCTACACTTTCAGACAGGTCGGGGCTCGCCGCGTCGGCTGAATTTTCGTACAAATGATCCCCAAAGTGCCTAGTGAGGCTGTGTTTTGAATAGAGCGACAACCTACCTACTGATTGGTGGCGGTCTTGCTGCCTACCATGCGGCGAAGCAGATCCGTCGCACGGATTCCGAAGGTCGAATCCTGCTTGTCGGCGACGAGCCAGACCTTCCGTATGACAGGCCGCCACTCTCCAAGGAGTTTCTGCGCGGCGAGAAAGACCGCGGCGACATCCTGTTTGACGAGCCCAAGATTTGGTCTGACTCACTTAGAGTCGACCTCGTTCTCGGCACCGCGGTGACAGGCCTAGAACCCAATGCTCACAAGGCGATCTTAGCCAACGGCGACAGCATTGACTTCGACAAGGCGCTGCTTGCAACCGGCGGACGGCCTGTTTCATTGACAATTCCTGGCAGCGACTTGGCGGGGATTCATTACCTGCGAACAGCCACAGATGCATCCGCCATACGGAATGAAGCGACCAAAGGGAGTCGAGCTGTAGTCGTTGGAGCTGGCTTTATCGGCCTGGAAGTCGCGGCCTCGCTCGTTAGTATTGGACTCAAAGTGACAGTAATCGAGGCGGCGGCGCACGTATGGCCACGTTTTGCAGATGCCAGCCTGGCGGCATACATCAAGGACTACTGCCACGAGCGAGGTGTTGAGTTCATCACCGGCGATCCCGTAATGGAGTTCCGAGGAGAAGGTCGGGTTACCGCCGTTGTTACGCAACACGGCCAAGTAGCGGAATGCGATATGGTCATCGTCGGCATTGGCATCCGACCCAATGTCGAATTGGCTGCATCTGCCGAACTTCAGATCGACAACGGCGTGGTCGTGGACCATGAACTCCGCACATCACATCCTGATATCTACGCCGCGGGCGATGTAATTAACTATCCGGACTCCATCTTCGAAAAGCGGCGACGCGTGGAGCATTGGGGCCATGCCGAATACACGGGGCAAATCGCCGGCCGGAATATGGCGGGCGGCAAGGATAGATATAACTTTCTAAGTTACGTCTGGTCGGATATTTTTGACCTCCATCTCGAGTTCGCTGGCGATGAAGAAGAGCATGATCAAGTGATCCGGCGCGCGAGTAACGCAGTCGACAAGTTTGCCGTTCTTTATCTGAAGAAGGGGTACTTGACGGCATACTTTGCCGTTAATCTCGAGCCACGTGACTTTAGTGTCTTCCGTCGCCTGATTCTTGCGAAGAGAAATCTACATGGGCACGAGAGCGACTTGGCAAACGTCGATTTTCCTGTGGCGGCATTGCTCAACTAGCCGGCTGACTCTTGGCACCAGGGGGGTCAATTTGCGCAGTCCATGCCAGGTCATTCGCCGGCAGTCACCAGGCGCCTTGCAGGCCGTAGATCCCCAGGCGCATGACTGAAACCTTTGCGGTAACAGGTCGGCGGAATACGAGCTGTATTTTCATGACTGGATACTTTGGATCGACTCCGCCAGACCGGGCATACAGGACGTCTACGGCTCGAAGCTCAATGTGATGCATTCGCCTGCTACGGGGCATGCTGGCCTTATGCAGGTTCCTCGTCGAAGTTCTCAGCCAGCCAGTCTATGCGCGCACGTTCCTCCGCAGCCAGGTCAGCGAGAGGCACCTTCTCCTCAATCTTGGAGCCTTCGTTCGGTCCAGTCATTTCGACACCGCAGTGTGGACAGGTTTGCTTTTCCTTGCCTGTACCACCGTTATATACAACTTGATTGCAGGATGGGCACCTCATCGGTTCCATGAGTACTTCCTTTCTGGCTTAGAACTAGTTTGGGCATGAGTCCAGTTCTTCAAGGACTGTTCTCTTATAAATGCGACCTACCAGTGTTCATTATTTGGCCTCACATTACAGAATATGTAACCTGAGGTCAAGAAATGAAACTTCACGACGACCTAGTGAGGTATGCGCTGTTGCCCGCACGAGACCAATGGCCCGTCAGTCAACCACTGGCAATAGCAATGTTAGATTTGTCGGTCCAGGATTGCTGTCGCTAAGCGTCCAGGGAGCACTGACTCTATACCCGGGAGTTGGTATCTTCCGCCGGGTAGACGCATTTCAGACCCATGGGCCGGCCTTCAATTAATTGTCCCCTCTCTCAGCATGAGAGGTCTAAGGCGAGACGATTTCCGTCACCGTTGGAAGAGCGGTCTCGTTCCTTAGCCGTCACTCCCTCGTTCGATTGCATCAAAATTTGTTTCGAGAGTTAGAAATTTGTTTTCCAAAGAATAGAAATGAACATCATCAGAGGAGTATGCTGTACCTCACTGAAAAGCGGGAAGGAGTAACAACAATGACAACGGAACAACGATCCAGCCAGGCGGTGGCGGAGAAGACGCTGGTCATCGACGCCGACGCCCACGTCGTGGAAACGGAACGTACGTGGGAGTACATGGATCCGGGTGAGGAGAAATACCGCCCTGTCCTCTCGTCGCCGCCGGATAACCCGAACCAGAAATTCTGGTCGATCGCCGGGAAGCGGCGGGGCTTCCGCTTTAACGCCCTCTCAGTCGAGGCGATGAAAGAGCGCGCCGAAAAGACGGGCCGTCGGTTTGACACGCCGGAGGGCACGAGCGACATCCACGACGTCGCGATGCGCCTCCGGGCCATGGATGAAACCGGCATTGACGTCCAGATACTTTTCAATACGCTGTGGATTGAGCACGTGGCGGATGACCCGGCCCAGGACGTCGCCATGGCCAAGTCCTGGAACCGCTGGGTCGCCGAGGCCTACAAGGCCGCTAATGGTCGCCTCTACTGGAACTGCGTCATTCCTACCCTGGACATCGGCGCTGCCCTGGAGCAGATCGAATTTGCCAAGGAGAACGGCGCCGTCGGCGTTTCCATACGGCCCTTGGAAGGCGATCGGGTCTGCACGGACACCTACTTCTACCCGGTGTTCGAGAAGGCGCAGGAGCTGAACATGTGCATGGGCGTGCACATCGCCAACGGCAACCCGGCGAACGTCGCCCTCTGGCGCAGCGGTGGTGGTAGCGGCCTTGCTTCCTTCCGTGGCCCCACGGTTCTAGCCTGTGCGACGCTCCTCCAGAGCAACCTGCACAAGCAGTTCCCTGGTTTGCGCTGGGGTTTCGTTGAGGCTTCCGCCTCCTGGATGCCTTGGTTGGACTCGGAGCTGGCGCAGCGCAGCGGTAGCCGCGTGCACGGCGAACACACTAATGCCTTCGCGGAGCACAACATCTACGTGACTTGCCAGAACGAGGATGACATTCCTTACCTGATCGCGCGCGGCCTCATCGATAGCCTCGTCATCGGTACGGACTTCGGCCACTTCGATGCTTCGAGTGATGTCGATGCGATCTCCAAGTTCCAAAACAACCCGGATCTCACGGCTGAGCAGAAGCGGCAGATACTCTTCGAGAACCCGAAGAAGCTCTACGGTCTGTAGGCCGATCCAACCGACTAATGGAAGAGGGGCGGCTCATCACCGTCCCTCTTCTCTTTTCAATGGGCTAAAGGAGCGGCGTCGATTTAACTTCCTTAGAGCAGGAGGAAGACATCCTGCCTGCGCCCTGTTCATGCTTCAATTTGGAGCAAGCACAGCGTAGAGGATGCGTGATTGGCGTCACGGTATTGTGCTTAAGGGCAGAACGCGATCTTACACGGAGCAGTCGGGATTTGTACCGGCGATAGCCTTGCGATCCTGTTCCGTGGCCGCAAACCACCACTCGTCCGCGCCATGGAATTTTCCGCCAGAGCGCACCTGATACCATTCGGGGTTCCAGACTCCGGGAGGGCTTGCGCCATCACTTGACAGCGTCTTGGCCGCATTCAGTAAGTGGCGACGGGCCTGGATGATTGCTCGGTCGGTTGTGCCGAGGTGCTCATACTGGCGTTGGAAGATAAAGCCCATGCTGAGCTGGGGTGCCGCGTCCTGGGCCCAGAACTCTCTGATGCCTGTGAAGGTCTCGTTCTTTTGTAGTGCTCGGTCCTGAAAGAAGTCGTTCTCGATCGTCGGAAGCGGCCGCCACGCGCCGAATGGCTTGGAGGTCTTGGGTTCCTTCATATCGTCGGAGATATTGGCCACACCGCCGCGAGTGCCCCCAGGCCGCGCGCCCTGTCCGCCTCCAGCACCACCATCGCGATTAAGCTCGGCCAGCGGCGTTAGTGGGTGGAAACTTATCCCAATGACGACGGTGTTGAAGTCGTCGATCGGCACCCAGGCGCGCCAGCCACGCACTGGGTTAAACCCCGTGACGCCGGTCATCGTGTGGAACGGCATCAGCCACTGCGTGATGCGCGTGTAGCTGACGTCAGGGTCAGGCGTTGAGCGTGTCGCGCCGACTGTATAGCCGCAGGGCTGATCGACAACCTCGAAGCGCGGATGCTTATCGAAAGCGGCTACTTGCTGTACGGTTGGGCGCTCGCCAGGACTCACCTCGGGGACGCGGAGAGAGCTATGGGTGAAGGAGAGGTGGCTTTGGTCGATATCGCCTTCCATGGCTTGGACCCAGTTGCTGTACTGGACGCGCTTTGAACCCCTTGAATGCGACTCTGGCAGGTCAAGCCACTCGAGCGCAGGAAGAGGGGGAGCCGGGCGTTCCATGCCCATGTAGGTCCAGATCGTGCCGGCCTTTTCAATGCAGGGGTATGCCTTAATGCGAACCTTGTCGGCGAAGTTGCTTTCAGGTGGCTCGTTAGGCATATCGACACAGTGGCCTTCAGTGTCGAACTTCCAGCCGTGGTAAATGCAGCGCAGTCCCGATTCCTCGTTGCGACCGAAGTAGAGTGAGGCCCCGCGATGAGGGCAATTCTCGGCGAGGATACCGACGCGTCCGTCGCTGGCACGGAAAGCGAGGAGGTCCTCTCCCATGATCCTCAATCGTTCAGGAGTGCCGTCGGCCATAACCTCGCTACTGAAGAGTACCGGTATCCAATACTGGCGCAGCATGGTTCCCATGAGTGTTCCGGGCCCAACACGAGTCAGAAGGTCGTTGTCTTCTTTGCTGAGCATTTTGCTCTCCGTTCTAATGCAGGAGCTCTTTGCGCTGAGACTGCGACAATATTTGTGGTCGCTCATATATCTACTGCCACGGAGCGTAGCAAAGTGTCAGGCCCTGTCAATATCTGTGAGCTTGCATCAGATCGGCCTTGCAGCCAGCGAGACAGCTGGCTACACTGTCGCCGCCGCAGGCATAGCAACCATAAAATACGACGGAAAGAAAGAAGGGCGTCATGTCACATACGGGCGACATCTGCGAAGAAACGGGAGACTACCAGAGCAACTGCCCGCATCGTACTAAGTACCCAATTCGTAAGGGCGAGCTGTTCCCGCCCTGCGGCCCCTGCGGACGCGCGGTAATCTGGAGTCTGATTCAGCCGGCCTAGGCAAGCGCTGAGTACGTCTAACGTCGTCCCGTTTCGACATAACCCTGGTAGCGAGGGTCACCGGTAAGACCAGAGGCGACAACCGATGCCTCGCCCATTGTCATCCGAGTGTGCGTCTCACCTTTGAATTCAATTTCATAGACAATTTGCTCGACGAGGGGCCTATCGCCAGGCTTGGTCACTTCGAAGACTTCGGCTTTCCCTCGCGGGCCTTCAAAGGTCGCGAGCAGTTCTTTGTCTTCCACGTTCTACCTCCGTTGCTGGCTATTCCATGAGTCGAAAGTCATCCTGGTGCTGTAGGCGACCAGAGTGACTTTCAATCTTTGCTAGACCGAAGCGTCAGGGTTGGTACCCGGGATCGCCTTGCGGTCCTCCACTGTCTCCTCAAACCACCACTGGTCCTTCTTGTGGAATTTGCCGCCCGAGCGGACCATGTACCACTCTGGATTCCACACGTTGTCCGGAATCTTGCCCTCATCGCGGAGCCTTTTTGCTGCGCGCAGCAGCCAGTTGCGCGCCTTTATGATGGCCCGATCTGTCGTGCCGAGGTGTTCGTATTGGCGCTGGAAAATGTAACCCATACTGAGCTGCGGCGCCGCGTCTTGGGCCCAGAATTCGGATATCCCAGCAAATGTCTCCATTTTCTGCACCTGCCGATCCTGGAAGAAGTCATTCTCGATCGTGGGGATCGGCCGCCAGGCACCGAACGGCTTAGAGGTCTTTGGCTCGCGCATGTCTGGCGATATGTTGAAGACCCCGCCTCGGCGATTGATGCGCTGATCCTCTGGTAATGGCGTAAGTGGGTGGAAGCTAATACCAAAGACGTAAGTGTTGAAGTCATCAATCGGCACCCAGGCGCGCCAGGGGCGGCTGGGATTGACTCCCGTGACACCCGTCATTGTGTGGAAGGGGCCGAGCCACTGGGTGATACGGGTGTACTGTACGTCCAGCTCGGGCGTGTCACGGGTAGCGCCAATCACGAAGCCGGCATCTGTATCGATGGTTTGGAACCGCGGGTGCTTGTCGAAGGCGCGAACCTGTTCTACGGAGGGCCGTTCGCCGGGCGCAACCTCCGGCACCTTCAGTGATGCATGGACGAAGGCGTTATGGCTCTGGTCGATGTCGCCTTCCATAGCCTGCACCCAGTTGCTGAACTGGACTCGCTTGGATCCAAAGCAGTGCTCCACTGGCAAATCCATCCACTCAAAGTGAGGCAGAGGCGGCGCCGGCCGCTCCGCCCCCATATAAGTCCATATCGTGCCGGCAATCTCTTCACACGGATACGCCTTGATTCGGACCTTGTCGGCGAAGTTGCTGTCGGGAGGCTCGTTCGGCATGTCGACGCAGTGACCTTCGGTATCGAACTTCCAGCCATGATAGATACAGCGCAGGCCGGACTCTTCGTTACGACCGAAGTACAGAGACGCGCCGCGGTGCGGACAGTTTTCGGCAATGATCCCAGGCCGACCATCGCTGTCCCGGAAGGCGAGAAGATCCTCGCCCATGATGCGCACACGCTCGGGTGGACCGTCTTCCATTACCTCGTAGCTAAAGAGGACCGGGATCCAAAACTGGCGCAGCAGATTGCCCATAGGCGTTCCAGGACCGACACGGGTCAAGAGGTCGTTTTCTTCTTTCGTAAGCATCGGATTCTACCCCCCACTTAAAGCGCCTGATGTTCCGGGAACTGCTGCTTACGACCTACCAGGTCAAAGAATGACCACTAAATCAAAAGAACGACCTGCCAAGTCAAAAGAAATTGTCATGAGCCTAGATTTGTCGCGGAGAGTTGTCAAGGTAACGCCGGCGGTGACCCGTATCAGTCTTGAGGAATGTTTTAGCTCTGGACTGCCTTCCTGAAGAGCCGAGCGACCTGCTCCGGTTGACCCGCAATCTCTATAAAGGCGCCTCCTGCAGACGAGCCCCAATCGGAGGAAGGTAATTTCAGCCGGCGATTTGCAGCCATGCTGCGCAACGTTCCCTTGGGCTCACCGCCATCTGCAATGAGGGCCAACTGGCTGAAGAGCTTGTTGCGGAGCATCACAATGCCACGATCGGATTCCATCAGATGCTCTTTCGTTCGATCGCTGATCATGCCCTGAGTTATCCACATGACGTGCTTCCGATTGAGCCTGTGACTCATGACAAACTCGCCGTCGTCGTCCCTAGGCGGCGAACGCCAGTGGGTCACCTCGATTCCATCGATGAGTGCATTTGGTGCCGCTCGGTTGAAGAACCAGCTGATGGCTAGGGTTCGTCGGTCATCAATCGGGGTGTACCACTCGATGTGACAAGCACGGCTGTTGCCTTCGTAAACCGCATTAGGCCAAATTGAGGTCCCTCCTACAGACCAACCTTCATCAGGCGCATGCTCCTTAGGAGCGTGACGGTAGATGAAGCCATATTCGAATTCTTCAAAGGCCATTTCCTCATTGTCGGAGGGCGGACCTTTGGGCGCAGCTTCGCCCGCATCGAGCGTCGACTGCAGCCATTCGCTGTCGGGATCGAGCGAGCTTTCCTGACATTGCAGCCAGTTGCAATCGAGGAAGGATGAGACGATCTGTACTAAACCGTCTTGCCGGCTGAATGGCTCCCAGTCTGGCACGAGCGGAGCTGGGTCCGGGCCTAGGTAGGCCCAAAGTAGGCCCGCCTTAGCCTGGACAGGGTAGGAAGCCAACTGGACTTCCGGCGCGAAAGGATACTCTTCCAGTGGCTGTTCGAGGCACTGTCCCTGCTCGTCATAGAGCCAGCCATGTAGAGGGCAACGAAGCGCATCCCCCTCGACGCTGGCTTGAGAGAGGTTGGTGGCTCGATGCGCGCAGTAAAGACTAACCAAGTGGTGCTGACCGCTTTCGCCCCGGTAAAGAACAAGGTCCTCGCCAAGCAACCTAATGGCCATAGTCTGCGCGTGATTCAGCTCAGCCAAGGGTGCGACAGGGTGCCAGTAACGACGCAGCAAGCTCCCCATAGGCGTGCCTGGCCCGACCTGAGTCAGCGTCCGATTCTCTGCCGCACTCAGCATTTTGTTCAGATTAACGCAGACTAGTGATAATCAACGGAATTTGAAACACTCGTTGACATTCGTCTCAATTCAAGTCTATGTTTACCGCGCCCATCCATTTTCGCTTGTTCGGTTGGTCCTGAGCCCAACTGGCGGATGGCTCAGAACAAGAAGGTGAATCATGGCAAGCACGATGCGCTTTGGGGTTATTGGCCTGGGCCGAGCAGGCGCAGGAATGCTCGCGGCCATGGCGGAACATCCCGACATTGAGGTCACGGCTGCGGCCGATATTTACAAGGAGCACCTGACTCGTTTCAAGGAGGAGTTCGGCGGTCAGACATTCACAGAGGCGGCCGACCTGGTGAGGAGCAAGGAAGTGGACGCCGTCTATATCGCCACGCCACACCAATTCCACGTCGACCACGTCCTCCTGGCTGCGGAGCATGGCAAGCACGTAATCGTTGAAAAGCCCATGGCGCTAACCCTGGCTGACTGCGACGAGATGATCGAAATCGCCAAGCGTACCGGCATCAAGATGATTGTGGGCCACACGGCGAGCTATAACCCTGGCGTCATGCGCATGCGCCAACTGATCGCCAATGAGGAGTTCGGCAAGCTCGGAATGATCAGTGCCACAGCGTATACGGATTTCCTCTATCGCCCTCGTCGGCCTGAAGAATTGGTAACAGAGCTTGGTGGTGGAATCATCTTCAATCAGGTACCACATCAAGTGGACGCCTCACGCTACATAGGGGGCGGCATGGTCCGAAGCGTGCGGGCTATGACCTGGGTACTCGACACGAACCGCCCGACTGAAGGCGCCTATATGGCGATGCTCGAGTTCGAAAGTGGTGCCGGCGCCTCACTCGTTTATAGCGGCTATGACCATTTCAACTCGGGTGAGATCGCCAGCGCCAAAGGCCGACGAGCGCCAGAAAGCTTTGGTGCCGTTCGCCGTGAGCTGGGCATCCGCGACCCAGAGGAAGAGACAGCAATGCGCATTGCTACGGGCTACGGCGGGAACACGCCACGCCGCCGCCCCCCTGCGATGATCGAAGGCGCCGAGCGACCGCCGGTAACTCAGAGAGCCGAAGGGAACGGCGCGTCACGGCAGCGCGGAGGCGATGGGGAGGGCCGGCAAGGCCTTGCGCAGGCCGAGCTCGGTTCATTCATTGTCACATGCGAAGGTGCGGACCTGAGATTGACCGATGACGGCGTGCTCGCCTACTCGACCGCAGGACTGCGCGACCTTGGCGCTAGTCCTTGGCGAGGCACTCCTGGCCGCGGAAATGTTATAGATGAGCTGTTCTTCGCAGTGACCGAGAATCGGCCTGTGATTCACCACCCGGCTTGGGCCAAGGCGACCATGGAGGTCTGCCTTGGATTCCTCGACTCGGCAAGGGAACACCGTGACGTATCGATGCGGTACCAGGTGCCCACCGTGGACATCAGTCCATAGCATGGGTTTTCGCGCGACCTTGGCGTTCACAAGTTGAACCGAACGCTCGTCGCCGATAGCAGGCCTCCAATCAGCAGCGTATTCTGAACCCATGTCTTCGATTCCAGAGGAGGCAATCGACGAGGCCCGTCGTTCGGCTCTCGAAGGTCCGGTTTCGTTGCTGCCTGAAGATCAGCGCATCCGCTTCGTTGAGCAAGGCATCCGCCTCGCCGGGGAGCCATTGCGGACCAACGATCCTCTGGCTGACTACTTTCGCGTAGCTCACGAAGTCCTGCCGCGACTCGACGACGTTGGATATGCCGAGTGGGTAGGCCATGTCGGTAAGCTGGCTTCTCTGGCCTCTCCGATCGGAAGCGCCTTCCTAAATGTAACGCCGGCCGTGCTTGATCGGATACGTCCCGAGCAAATTGACGAGTGGGCTGCGGTGGGCGAAGGCATCGCGCTATCGACATGGAAGTCAACAACCCTTGCAAGTCGGTTCTTCGATTTCAGCCCCCTTTTGTTGTCCCACCTCACAATCGATCAGCTTGCGCTTCTGGGTAAGGTGATTGAGGGCGTCGCTGATCGCAATGCTGACCTTGCTGTCACCTGCCTCGAAGCCAGTCCTAACTTTGCCCAAACCTATAGCGACTCGGAGCGGGAGGCCTTCCTCGAGTTCGCTCTTGGCATCTGTCGGATACCGTGGCCAGAAGCTGGGCAGTACTTTGAAAACGCCTCCAAATTGGTCCAGCCGATCGAAAGGGGATGCCGCGCAGACTTCCTCCGCTTCGTGACGCTCGCCGGAAAGCAGAACCGCACGCAGGCGTACCAACTACTTACTGATTGTGTTGGAGCGCTGCGGCGTGTCAAACCTCAGTACCATGGTTGGCTCGTTGCTAGGGCGGGCGAGTTGCTCAAGCACTCCGAGGCAGCTGCCGTGGCGCTGCTTAAGTCGGCGCCTCACGTGACGCTGCGCCTTCGCCCGGAGGAGCTTGAGGAATGGTACGCAACCGGCCTTGCCCTTTCGAACGAAAGCGCCCGGGCCGGTGACGCCTTCTTCGCGCTGCAGTCCAGCCGCTCGCTAGAGACGATTGCGGCACTCACTTGTGGCATTGAGCTTTCGGACGTGATCAGTGTCTTACGTCTTTACAATAAGGCACTGACTGGGGCCAGTTTGGCGATCGAGCCCGTGGACACACTAGAGGACCATGGCATCGTCTGGGGCCAAGGGGACGGCGTCTTTACAGATGGGACGACAGTCTTTCTGCCGAGGTTCGCCCGTGAGTTCGAGAACAAGCCAGACAACTTCCACGCTTTCAAGGTCTACGTCACTCACCAAGCTGGCCACATCGAGTTTGGCAGCTTTCGATTCCGTTTTTCCCGTCAGGGTGCTGTGCTCACGACGCGCCGTGACAAGCTCGAAAGAGAGCGACTCTCAGCAAGTGAAAGCACGGACGGTTGGGTGACCGACATGGAGCGCTTCTTCGATCTGATGCCCGATCGCTTGCTTGCTGCCGACTTGTTCTCGATCGCGGAAGAGAGACGGATCGACTGTCGTGTGCCTTTCGAATACAAGGGGCTGGCCACGCTCCAGGTCAAGGTTCAGCGGGCTGAGTTAACTCATCGGCCGCCAGTTAAGTCTCTGCCCCTCCGCGAGGCCTTCATCGAGGACCTGGTTCGCTACAGCCTTGATCCAACGACAATTCTGGGCTGGCCGCTGGCCTTGCTACCAGCGCTGGTTCGGGCACTTCACGTGCTCGATGTTTTACGGGATCCGCGGGCACAGGTCGAAGATGCTGCCGAAGCAACACTGCTGCTGTACGACCTCGCGGCAGCCATTCCAAACGTGGCGTCGGAAGCTACCGACTCTTTGCCCTGGGCCTCGGGGGCGGGCGAGGACTTGAAGCAGCAAGCCGGCTCAGAGAACGTCGATCGGGTATTGAGCACTTTGCAATCGTGCAGTAGCGTCGAATACAAAAGTCCCGCGAGAGTGGGCTATCACGGGGACTTCAAGCCAGAGCTAGTGCAACTCTTGGGGCGCTTGCGGCGTGAGCAACCGGAGGATGAGATCCCACCTGTACCCACGGCGGACGATATCAGCCGGATACTCATGAGGAGCGTCGAGCTGATGGGCCGCGACGGCAGCAGCCTGGTCGGCCAGCTAGTTGAGAACCTGCAGCGCGAAGCCGCTGCGGAATCCTTCGGATCGGAGCCAGACCGGGAATCGGATGAGCCGCAGCTGGTGGTCGAGGAACCCGTTGAGAGTGACGAGTACGAGCCGGAGGTGCACACCCTCTATTACGACGAATGGGATTACCGAACGCAGGACTACCGTCCCAGCTGGTGCGCCGTGCATGAGCGCCCCCTCGAAGAGGGCTCCGCGGACTTCTATGTGCGCACCCTGCAGGAGTATGGCCGTCTCGCACTTGAGACCCAGCGTCAGTTCGAATTGCTCAAGCCAGATAACTTCAGGAAACTCAAGTACCTGGAGGATGGCGACGATGTCGATATCGACGCTGTACTCGACTTCGTCGTGCAAAAGAAGGCGGGTCATGCTGGCGGCGCAAAGGTTTACTGGCGCCGGAACAAGGTGCAGCGTGACGTTGCAGTGGCCTTTCTGATGGATATGTCGAAATCTACAGAAGACGAAGTCGACAAGGCGATCCACCTGCCGGGTGACGTCCACGACCCTCAGGCCTTCTTCACGTCAGGGCGTCTAAGCGGCGAAGCAAAGCGGATTATCGACTTGGAGAAGGAAAGCCTGGTCCTCCTTACCCATGCCCTTGAGGTCATAGGGGACCGTTACGCCATATACGGATTCTCTGGTTACGGACGAGAGAACAGCGAGTTTTTCGTGATCAAGGAGCTTGAAGAAGGCTTCAGCGATGCCGTACAGCGCCGCATTGACAAGATAGAACCGGTGAGCGGTACCCGGATGGGTCCCGCTATCCGACACGCGACCAAGAAACTCCTCAAGTGCGACGCAAAGGCCCGCATTCTCTTCTTGGTTTCAGATGGGCGGCCGCAGGACAGTGGATACGGCCGAGACGACACGGATAGGCGATACGCAATTCATGACACGCATCAAGCCCTGCTTGAGGCTAAGCGTCACGGCATAACGCCCTTTGTCCTTACCGTCGACAAAGAAGGCCACGATTATCTCGGAGAGATGTGTGGTGACCTCGGGTACGAGGTTTTGGGCGATATCCAGCTTCTACCTGCGCGCCTGCCGGCGCTCTACCGCCAGCTCACCGCGTAAGGTCTTCGATTTACGGCACTCTGGGCTCCCTGTGATTTACGCAATTGTCAACTGGGAGGCCGAAAAGCGCACCAGCGAAGCCGGCACATGTTCCTCGAACGATTAGTGACACCTTCCAGTAGATTGCGTACTCGCCACGCTGTGATCAGGACGCGCTGTTAGCAGAATTAGCGACGAGTCCCGATTTTCCTAACCAATTAAGCGATTGACAGCGCCTTGCTCTAACGTGATACTTCGGTAAGTTTCAGTGTCATGGGGTCGATAATTGACCTTATGAGCAAGAAAGAGGAGGGGGATGTCAAAAACTCAATCATGGCTACCTGCTTATGATGCTAGGGGCATCACACGTCGCAAGTTCCTTGCTGGAGCAGCCGCCGGGGCCGGTGCCGCCGCCCTTATTGCGTGCGGTGGCAGTGACAACGGTGGCGGGCTGAAGTTCGATGATGCGGCTTCCGCGCGTCAGCCTGGCACCGTCTGGCGGGCTGAGAACGACTGGAGACTAGCAGACGAGACAAAGGAAGCAGTAAAGGGAGGTGTCTACCCGGGGGTTATAAACGCCGACCAGGCTGGAAGCTACGACGCGTTGGTGCCTGCGCCGTCACAGGTACCCTTCTCGAAACATGTTCACGAGTACCTAATGGCCCGGACGAGGGGTCCAGGCATCGAACCAGGCTCGCCAGAGTCGAACATACCTACGCCGGTGCTGGCTCAATCCATGGAGGTAGCGCCGGATGGTCTAACGGTCACATTCACTCTTCGCCAGAACGTAAAATGGCAGCCCATTGCCCCAGTCAATGGCCGCGTAATGGACATCGACGATTGGCGCAGCACCCTGGAGCGCTTCCTTGCGGTGAGCGCACAGCGCGCAGTTCTGCGGGATATGCTGGAGTCCGCTCAGTACCCGGACGCATCCCATATGGTGTGGAAGCTAAAGTTCCCCTACTCCCCCCTCGTCGACCGGATTTGGTCTGAGCGCGTCGCCTTCCAGATCCTACCGAAAGAACTGAACCGCGATCAGAGCCTGGCCGAGTCTGTTTCCGTTGGCACCGGCTACAAGATCCTCGACAAGCATCAGCGATCGGTCACGATGGAATATCGCAAGCACTCCGAGTACTGGGGTGGCGACCCCTTCATCGACCGCTGGCATTTTCCGGTCATTACGGACCCCTCAAACCGCCTCGCCCAGTTTGTTACCGGTAACATCATCAGTCTGGCGCCCGGCTCGCGAGAGGTCTTGGGCCTCGCAAGGGATGTTCCCGACGCGGTGATCGTTGCAGCACCTGTACCGGATGACCATGTTTCCTGGCTTAGCTTCGGTCGAGAAGACATAGACGAATCGCCTTGGAAGGACGCCCGCGTCCGTATTGCCATGCGTCGAGCTGTCGACTGGAAGGCTATTGGGGAGTTCATGGCAAACAAGCAGCAGTTCGAGGCGGCAGGTATACCCGTTGACGTTGTGGCTCGAACGCTCCTGCCGCGGAACCCGACCTGGCACCTCGACCCAGAGAAAGGCGAGCTTGGCAAGGTCTCGGAGAACTACCTCCACGACATGAACGCGGCCAAGCAACTGATTTCAGCCGCCGGCGCCAGAACACCAATCGACATTAACCACTATGCTAGGTACGTCGCAGACGGCTCCATAATCGACCTGGACCAGCTCATGGCTGACGCCATGCAGAAATCCGGCCTCTTCAATCCTAAGGTGGTTATCTCGCCAAATACGGTGGTGCAACGTAACTGTCGCTCCCTGAGGCAATGCTCCGGGTACTCCGAGACTGCGATCAACGAAGATGTGGACTACTGGCTGGCTGAGTACAGCAGTGCTGGTGCAAGGCCAGGCGGCGAACCTCCCTGGAGCGACCCTCGCGCGGACAACATCAAAGATGCATACCGGCGAGAGCAGGACCAGGAGAAGCGCATCGGCTTGCTCAAGGAGTTGCAGACGGTCCTGGCAGAGTTCATGCCTGCCATCCCTACAGTTGATATGTTCAACGATTTCACCTTCCGCTGGCCGTGGATGCACAATACCAACTGGGGGCATGAGAACCAGGACGGCCGGCCTATCTGGGGCGGCCACAAGCAGTGGCTAGACGCTGATATGCCACGCCGGAACGGTTAACAGAAGCTTGTATTTAAGTTTGAGGAGGCCAGATGAGCTCACTTGACCTGTTTAGGATGGATGACAAGGTTGCCGTCGTAACCGGCGGCGCCAAGGGCATTGGCATGTTTTACTCGGCGGGGCTTGCGGAAGCCGGCGCCAACGTCGTCGTCGCCGATGTAGATCCGAAAGCCGTTTCGGAGACATCAGCCCGGCTAATGGAAGAGCATCCCGGCCGCATCCTTGGCGTCACTATCGACGTCACAAAGCGGGAGACGCTCGAGGACATGGTCAAGCAGATCGACGCTCGCTGGGGGAAGATAAACATCGTCGTTAACAACGCCGGTCTGTACGCAACCCTGCAGTCGCGTCGCAGCCCATGGGGCATCCCTGATGAGGAATTTGACCGGGTGATGGCAGTGAACATCCGCGGGATTTATGCCTGCACTGAGGTCTGCCTGCCGTTGATGGAGAAGGAGGGCTGGGGCCGAGTAATCAATATCGCTTCTGGCCTAGCCTTCAAGGGCTCCGCCGGTTTGGCTCATTACGCTGCTACGAAGGGTGCCGTCGTCAACCTGACGCGAAGTATGGCGCCGGCCCTGGGTCCACTCGGCATCACAGTAAATGCGCTAGCTCCAGGCGGAACCGAAAGTCCCACGGTGCTCGAGGCGCGCCAGGCGCGCGCTGCAGAAGCTGCGGCAGCAGGTCAGCCCGCCCCGCCTGCTCCTGGGCGTGGCAGCGGTGACGGCCAGCCGGCCCAACGCCGGGGCGGTGGCGGTCTTGGTAGCGCTCAGCGCATCCTAGATCGTACCGAGGTTCCAGAAGACCTGGTCGGAACTCTGATTTATTTGTCGTCGCCTGCCAGCGACTTCGTCACCGGCCAAACGATCGTTGTGGATGGCGGTACCTACTTCAACTAGTCAATAGCCATCTGGTGCGGCTCTTGTGCCGAACCAGATGGCTGCAGTCTCCAAATGGAAGACCTTCATTTCTGGAAGATCTCGCATGGCAATGTAGACAAACCAAACGCGTGCGATTGATCGCGGCTGGCATGGTCCGACACTGGTGCTACGGTTGCCAGAAGTCATTCAAGGCAAGTAACACAATGGGGTCGACGACCTCGCCGTCGCTCTAAGTCTCGAAGGGCTACTGGTTACTGGTCCATATCTGGTTCTCTGCCATGGCTCATGGTCTCGCGTTTGGTGCCGAAGAACGACATCCAACTGTGACTATAGTAGGGCGCGGAAACTTCGGACCGAGTCTCAGGCGTATGACGGCCTGACGATTACGAGATCCCTTGCTCGCGCAGAGCATTCAGGCGAAGCCGTAGAAGAAAATCACGGAATTGCCGCTTCTCATCCAAAGAGAAGCCCGCCATTATTCTTCCCGCAAGATCAATCATGCCCGGCATTAGAGTCTCACAGACGCGTGCGCCCGCGGGACTCAGCACCACCCAGCTAACGCGGCGATCGAACTCATCCGGCAACCGGCTAACGAGGCCTTCCTTTTCGAGGCCGTCCACCAAATAGGTAACGTTCGCCGAGGTAACGTTCATGTAGCTGCTGATCTCGAATTGGCGCATGCGCTTGTCATCAGCGAAGTAGAGGATTCGCAACACGCCATATCGGCCACGAGTTCGGTCCAAACCCATCGAGTCAAAGAAGCGGTCAAGGGCGCCGCTTTGCAATGTCGCTGCCCTGACTAACAGCAGCGTGACCTCCAAGCTAACAGGCTCAGCGCCTGGATAGATTTCAACATAGGCCTGGACGCTCTTTTCTATGTTTGCGAGGTCCGAATCGAAGGCTTCGTTCAACACATTTCTCTCCACGCGCTCGCTTGACAGGCGGCCAGATCATCTTAGATTATCAGATCATTAAGGCATTAATAATGAGCACACTGTTAAGTCCTTATTGGAGTTCACATCATGGGCGCACTAGCATCAGGGCATACGCCCCTTATGAGTGTCCCAGGCGAGCTGTGGTCTGTTTACGCCCAAAGAGATTCCCGAAACCGCGAACTCGTTCAGGTACCTACGGGCCGCCGAGTGTCGTTCGATGAACTTCTAGCCTCCGCCAACCCAGCAATTGCGAGCGAGGTGGACGAGGAGGCCTTCAAGCGAAAGTTTCAGAGCATCCAGGGTGGTCTCCAGGCGCTGCGGCAGCGCTTCTCTGAGATATCCCCAGACGTGGTGGTGATGTTTGGTGACGACCAGAGTGAGTTGTTCTTCGACGACAACTACCCACAGATAAGCATCTATTGGGGCGAGACCATGAAGATGTTGCCCAGAGTTATGGCTCCGGATGCCAGCGATGCCTTGAGGATAGCAATGGCATCCTACGGCGATCGCGAACGCGACTATCCGATCGATTCTGAGCTTGCGCTCCACCTGATCGAGCAATTGCAAGAGCGAGAGTGCGATATTAGCCACTCACGCTATCTCCGATCTGAGTACGGCGGCAGCATTGGGCCGAGCACGTGGTACCTCGACTCTCAATTCGAAACCGAGGATCGTCCCTTCGGCATGCCCCACGCTTTCTCATACCCGATCACCAATTGGTTCGACGGCAAGGAAGTGCCTATCGTACCGATCACGATTAACACCTGCTACCCGCCAAACTGGATAAGCCCGCCGCGGGCTTACAACCTCGGGCTCGCGGTCCGGGAGATCGTGGACTCATGGGAGAGCGATAAGCGAGTCGTATTCGCTTGCTCAGGTGGGGTCTTAGCCACTTTGTGGTAGACGAGGAACTGGATCGGCTCGCCCTGAAAGGTATGTGTGAAGGCAACGGTGAGATACTTTCGTCCCTTCCGCGTCACCGCCTCCAGTCGGCAAGCACGGAAATCCTGAACTGGGTGGCGACGGCCGGCGCAATGGGCGAGGCCAAGATGAACCTGCTGTGCTACGAGCCGGCGTACCGTACGCCGGCGGGAACTGGCGTAGGTTGCGCAGTCGGCTATTGGACTAGCTAGAACCCAACTGCTGACTACCTTACCGAGCGCATTCGTATGCGCGGCGGGCCCATCCTTGCGTAGAGCGCATAACTTTGCGATTTCCGGAGCGATTTTTCGCTCTCGGCAGATTCAATTGTATAGCGCAAACGTTCTACTTCTTGGAAGACACGCGCTCCCCTGACGGACACCGGCCCGTTCACGTTCGCCGCCGCCGTCGCGCTCGTGCTCAAAGTCCGCGAGGGCGGACGAGTCGTGCCCGTGCACGCGCTGGTCACCACCGGCGTGGACGCCGACGATCACGCTGCAGCTCTACATGAGCCACTCCTCGCCCAAGGTCACGGAGCATTACGCCCACACTGCCCAGAGCGAGAAGCTGAGCGAGCCAGAGGGTTCTCTCCCATTGATCAACTCGGTCTCAGGGTTAAGGCCTTCACGAACAGCAAAACCGCGCGGTAGGCGCCCGTCAGCCAGTGCCGTAGCGGTAGCAGCGCCAACCCACAAACGCGCCAGCCCCGGACCGACCTGCGCGGCTAGCGGCTCGCCCGGCCAGCCGCAGCGGTAGCACTACCTACGCATGTCCGCCAGCTTCGCCACATTGGCCTGAAGGCACCGCCCGACGAGCGCTACGGCAGAGTCTCGACCTTCAGCCGGCTGA
The DNA here is from genome assembly GCA_009377745.1 of Dehalococcoidia bacterium. Taxonomy (GTDB): domain Bacteria; phylum Chloroflexota; class Dehalococcoidia; order DSTF01; family WHTK01; genus WHTK01. The sequence goes on along the minus strand of WHTK01000009.1, from coordinate 22,479 downwards.
GCCGCTCTGCATCGGCTACCAGCTCAATCTCGACCACCTTGCCGTTTTGGGTCGTGAACCTGAACACCACGACCGGTCTGCCGTTGGCTACCCAAACCGCGCCCGGCACACCATCGATGAGCGCGATCTGCGCGGCTTGAGCCTGGCCGGCGAAGCGCGTGGCGACCGCTTCTGGGCCATGGAGGTCGGAGGTGATCCAACCGGTCCGCACGCCCATCCGCAGCGCCTCCTCGTCAGGCCGTAGCACAACATCCGGATCGAGCACCGCCAGCAGCGCCTGGAAGTCACCGGAGCGCGAGGCTCTGAAAAAGGCCTCCACGACGTGCCGATGGCGCGCTACGTCGGCTACGCCTCCGTCCTCCGACGACCTCTGTACCCGCCTGCGGCCGCGGCTGGCGAGCTGACGGGCGGCGACGGGCGTACGGTCGACGATGCCGGCGATCTCGTTGAAGGACACGCCGAAGACGTCGTGCAGCACGAAAGCCACGCGCTCGGCCGGCGCCAGGCGCTGGAGCACCGCCAGCATGGCCAGCCCAACCGACTCCGCCAGCATCGCGTCGCGCTCCGGATCGGCAGCGTCCGGGATGAATTCGCCGTCCAGCGCCAGCGGCTCCTCGCGCCGCGACTGGCGCGAGCGCAGCATATCCAGACACACCCGCGACACGACTGTGGTCAGCCAGCCGCTCAGGTTCTCCACCTCGCTGGTGTCGGAACGGCTCAGCCGCAGCCAGGCCTCCTGCACCGCGTCGTCGGCCTCGCCGGACGAGCCGAGCAACCGATATGCCACCGCCTGCAATCGTGCGCGATCGGCCTCGAAGCGCTCTGCTAGCAATTCGCCGTCCATCGGTCACATTCCTTCGTCGAGTTTCGTCATAGAGGTGACGGGCCACACGAGGCTCATGTGACAGAAAGGGTATCAAACATGAAGATCAAGCTGACCAGCATTTACGTGGACGACCAGGAGAAAGCCCTGCGCTTCTACACCGACGTCCTCGGTTTCGTGGCAAAGACCGACTTCAGCCAGGGCCCGTATCGCTGGCTCACGGTCGCCTCAGCCGAAGAGCCCGATGGCACCGAGCTGCAGCTGGCGCTCAACGACAACCCAGCGGCCAAGACGTACCAACAGGCGCTCAAGGAGCAGGGGCAACCCGCGGCGATGTTCTACAGCGACGACGTAAAGGCCGACTACGAGCGCATCAAGGGCAACGGAGGTAACTTCACCATGAAGCCAACCGATGTGACTGCTTCGATCATCGCTCAGGTGGACGACACCTGCGGCAACCTGATCCAGCTGACGCAGCTGACCTGGAAGGGCTAACAGCCAGCCCAACCCGCGCTCCTCCGCCCCGCCGTCCTGCATCGGGCGGGCGGAGAGCGCAACGCGCTTTAATCGCTGCTCACATGAGTTGAGTAAAGAGGAGGACGACGATGAAATACGTGCTTCTGGTCTATCAAGGAACTACGCCTCTTCCATCCTCGCCCGAGGACTGGGCAACCCTATCAGAGGATGAGCAGAAGGCGGTCTGGGCGGACTACAACGCGATAAACCAGACCCCCGGCGTCGATCCCGGCCTGCCCCTCGGCCTGCCAGAGAAGGCAATCACTGTGCGCATGAAGGACGGGAAGACCGTTGCGAACGAAGGTCCGTTCGTTAACAGCAGGGGAGCGGTCGGGGGCTACTTCATCTTCGAAGCTGACTCCCTCAACGCCGCAATCGCCCTGGCAGGGCGGGTTCCCGCCGCGCGCCTCGGAGGCGCGGTCGAGGTCCGCCCCGCCGAGCCATACTGGTAGCGGCGAGCGGACCAACTGCATTGCCAGGACCGCACCGGCGAAGGAGAGCACCAACGTACTGCTCGAATCAAAGCTTGTAAGATCGAGCCAGGCGACGCCGGCGGAGACCACGAAGGCGGCTCCGCCTGACACATGGAGACACAGTAACCATGGCAACGAAGAAGGACATGCAGAAATCCGCCGAGAGCGCCACTGCGAAAGGCAAGACGTCCAAGGGATTCACGGACGAGGAACGAGCCGCAATGAAGGAGCGCGCCAAGGAGGTTAAGGCGGAATCGCGCCGCCGCGCCAGCTCGAAAAAGGCAGACGGCGAAAGCGACGTCCTGGCGAAAATCGCCGAGATGCCGGAATCTGACCGCGTTATGGCCGAGCGCATCCATGAGATCATCAAATCCAGCGCGCCCGCTCTCTCGCCGAAAACGTGGTATGGGATGCCTGCGTACGCCAGGGACGGCAAGGTCGTCTGCTTCTTCCAGAGCGCGGATAGTTCAAGTCGCGGTACGCGACGTTCGGATTCAACGACGAGGCAAACCTCGACGAAGGTGCCATATGGCCGACCTCCTTCGCGCTGAAGAAGCTCACCGCCGCGGACGAGGCGACGATCTGCGCGCTCGTGAAGAAATCGGTCAGCTGAGGGACAGAGTTCGCCACTGGGACCCGCCCTGGGCGGCCCGGCCTGGGCGGTCCGGCCTGGCTTATAGTACGACCAAAGTGGAGGTCAAACCCACGATGAGCATGGCCACGGGGACGGACACGCAGTCGCCTGCGCTGCAGGTTGCCGACAGACACGATCTGATCCGCGTGCAGGGCGCGCGTGAGAACAACCTCAAGGACGTCAGCGTCGAGATCCCGAAGCGCCGGCTGACGATGTTCACCGGCGTCTCCGGTTCGGGCAAGAGCTCACTGGTATTCAGCACCATCGCCGCGGAGTCGCAGCGGCTGATTAACGAGACCTACAGCGCTTTCCTCCAGGGCTTCATGCCGACGCTGGGCCGGCCCGACGTCGACATACTCGAGGGGCTGACGACGGCGATCATCGTCGACCAGGAGCGGATGGGGGCCAACCCCCGCTCGACGGTCGGCACGGTGACCGATGCCAACGCGATGCTCCGGATCCTGTTCAGCCGGCTGGGGGAGCCGCACGTCGGGCCTGCCACGGCCTTCTCGTTCAACATCCCGACGCGTAAGGCGAGTGGGGTGATTACCGCCGACAAGGGCAAGGGCGAGAAGACCGTCGTGCGCGACGTCGTCTACCTCGGTGGCATGTGTCCGCGCTGCGAGGGCCGGGGCACAGTCTCCGACATCGACCTGACGCAGCTCTACGACGACAGCAAGTCGCTCAGTGAGGGTCCGTTTACGATCCCCGGCTACAACGCCGACGGCTGGAACGTGCGCATCTTTGCGGCCTCCGGCTTCCTTGATCCTGACAAGCCGATCCGTAAGTACACCCAGAAGGAGCTCGACGACTTCCTCTATAAGGAGCCGACGAAGATCAAGTTTGACAACATGAACCTCACGTACGAGGGGCTAATCCCGCGAATCCAGAAGTCGTTCCTGTCCAAGGATGTGGACTCGCTACAGCCGCATATCCGCGCGTTCGTCGAGCGGGTGGCGACGTTCACGTCGTGCCCCGACTGCGGCGGCACCCGGCTTACTGAGGCGGCACTGTCGTCGAAGATCAAGGGGATTAACATCGCCGATGCCTGCGCGATGCAAATCACCGACCTGGCCGAATGGTTCCGCGGCCTGGACGAGCCGTCGGCGGCGCCGCTTGGGGAGAACCTCGACTCATTCGTAGAGCTCGGGCTGGGCTACCTCAGCCTCGACCGCCCCTCCGGAACACTCTCGGGCGGCGAAGCGCAGCGCATCAAGATGCTCCGGCACCTCGGGTCGTCACTAACCGACGTGACCTACGTCTTCGACGAGCCCACCATCGGCCTGCACCCGCACGACATCCAGCGCATGAATGACCTGCTGCTGCGCCTGCGCGACAAGGGCAACACCGTCCTCGTTGTCGAGCACAAGCCGGAGACGATCGCGATCGCCGACCACGTCATCGACCTCGGCCCCGGCGCCGGCACCGCCGGTGGTGAAGTCGTCTTCGAGGGCACCGTCGAGGGGCTGCGGGGAAGTGACACGGTCACCGGGCGTCACCTGGACGACCGGGCCTCCCTGAAGCCGTCGGTGCGGAAGCCGTCGGGGGCGCTGGAGGTGCGCGGGGCGAGCACCCACAACCTGCAGAAGGTCGACATCGACATCCCGCTCGGGGTGCTGGTGGTGGTGACCGGCGTTGCCGGGTCGGGAAAGAGCTCACTAATCCACGGCTCGGTGTCGAAACGGGACGGAGTGGTATCGGTCGACCAGACCCCAATCCGCGGCTCGCGACGGAGCAACCCGGCGACGTATAGCGGACTGCTCGACCCTATCCGCAACGCGTTCGCCAAGGCCAATGGCGTGAAACCGGCGCTGTTCAGTGCCAACTCCGAGGGCGCGTGCCAGACGTGCAACGGCGCCGGGATTATCTACACCGAGCTCGGGTTCATGGACACCGTGGCCACGCCGTGTGAGGACTGCGGCGGCAAGCGGTTCCAGGCGGCGGTGCTGGACTACCGCCTCGGCGGACTCAACATCGCCGAGGTGCTTGACCTGTCGGTGGCCGAGGCCGAGGGGTTCTTCGGCGCCGGCGAGGCGCGCACGCCGGCCGCGCACGCCATCCTCGACCGGCTCGCCGACGTCGGGCTCGGCTACCTGCGGCTCGGCCAGCCGCTAACCACGCTTTCCGGCGGCGAGCGTCAGAGGCTCAAGCTCGCGACGCAGATGGCCGAAAAGGGCGGCGTCTACGTCCTCGACGAGCCGACCACGGGTCTGCACCTCGCCGATGTTGAGCAGCTGCTCGGCCTGCTCGACCGGCTGGTCGACTCCGGCAAGTCGGTCATCGTCATCGCGCACCACCAGGCGGTCATGGCGCACGCCGACTGGATCATCGACCTCGGCCCCGGCGCCGGCCACGACGGCGGCCGGATCGTCTTCGAGGGCACACCCTCAGACCTCGTCGCCGCCCGCTCCACCCTCACCGGCGAGTACCTGGCGGCCTACGTCGGCGCCTGACCGAGGCCCTCGTGGACACGTGAGACGAGTTCTCTCATCTGGGTCGACTCGTCCACTCGCGGACCGACAAGTGATGTTGTCGCAACGACGAGCACAGGAACCTGCTGCGCAAGCGTTGGATGCGGGTAGTCGATGCCAGGCACGAAGAACCCGACCGCGCCGCCCAAAGCACGAACACCACGCCGGCGATGCAGCATACCCGACCATGACGATCCCGCCGCCAAGCGCTGCCCGGCGGCCTGCTGGACCTGATTGGAACACGATGCCAGGGTGCTCAGAGACTGCCAATCCTTCACGTAGGAATCGCTCCACGAGCGACAAAGTGGCTAAGGCTCCTGCGTGCCTGGAAGGGTCGATCTGGTCGCGGCGCCCGGCACCTGGGCTGGAGGACTCACCCTACTTGATCGTCACGCGCGTCCCGGCGCCGGCGAAACGCCAGAAGAACTCGGCGTCGGCCAGCCTCATGCCGACGCAGCCATGACTCGATGGGACCTCTCCGAAGTAGGAATCGTCACGCCAGTAGTTCGTGTGGAGGGCGTGCCCCACGTTCGTGAAGTACTGCGTGTAGAGCACGTCTTTCAGCTCGTAAAACTCCTCTGCCCCGATTGAGACGGAGGTCATCGTCTCGTTTGCGACCCGGCGCACGATGTACCAGGTGCCCGCCGGCGTCTCCCAGCCTTCCTTGCCCGTCGTGACCAGCGCCGTGTATAGCTTCTCGTCGCCGATCATCGCGCTGGCCTCCTGGCGCGCAAGGTCGACAAGGATCCAGCGTTCGCCGGCGACTTCCGGCCCGGGGACGGCAGGCGGCGCCGGCTTCGCGACAGGCGGCGCCGGCGGCGGCAGGCAGTTCGCGTTGAAGAAGACTTGCTCCGCGCCGGAACGATACTCTGTGCCGCGAATCTCGTCGCAGCTGTCGCGGTCGGGCAGGGGCACTGACGTTGGTGTAGGCGCAACTGTGGCCGCGACGATAGCGCGCGCGGGGCCCGGTGTTGACGATGGCGCGGAAGCAATACCCGGCCGCGCCGGGTCAAGCTCATTAACGGCCAGGTAGCCGGCGAGGGCACTGGCGAGGGACGCAAGGACGACGACAACGCCCAGGAGAAACGTACGCATTGATGCTTATGTTACCTTGTCGGCCCTCCTTGAGGCAGCGGGACATCGCGAGTGATATCGATCCGACTGTAACTCGCCATCAACCACTTGATGGATACGTACTGATACCTGACGGCCGGATGCTTGCCTTGCCCGAGATCTGAGATGCGTGGCGGCGCCCGCCACTCCCGGCTCACGGTGGCCGGTGGGAGCGCGGACGAGATCGAATTCTTATCGAGCAAGCGAGATGTCGATTTCTTGATCCCTTGATCGACGTACTGGCAAAGCGAGTTCATCTAGTCGAGTTGACCGCTCACCCAACTCCAAGCCAGAGACCGAAAGGAGCACTCGAATGAAGTTAAGGATTCTAACGGGCATCATCGGGGCTGCCGGAATTTCGCTGGTAGCGACCCTGGCGTTCGCGCAGGCAGATTCGGAGGTCACGATCGAAACGCCACAAACCGGGATTGAAAACACTGCCCCTCAGACGGGCCATGTTTCGGTGAACGGGCTGGACATGTTTTACGAAATCCACGGCACTGGGAAACCGCTGGTCCTGCTGCATGGCGGGTTCGGCGCTGCCCAGATGTTTGGTGAGGTGTTACCACTACTCGCCGAAGGCCGCCAAGTGATCGCCGTGGACCTGCAAGCCCACGGGCGCACGGCCGATATCGACCGGCCGCTAAGCTACGAAGCCATGGCGTCCGACATTGCCGGGCTGATCGAGCGCCTCGGTCTGGGCAAGGCCGACATCATGGGCTATTCGCTTGGAGGCGGTGTCGCTCTGCGCACGGCAATCCAGCATCCGGAAGTGGTGGACAAGCTTGTAGTCGTCTCCACCACGTTCAACAGGGATGGGTGGTACCCAGAGGTCCTTGCTGCACAAGAGCAGATAGGCCCGGAGGCTGCCGAGCCGATGAAACAAACACCGATGTACCAGCTCTATTCCAGCATCGCGCCCAAGCCGGCGGATTGGCCCCGGCTGGTCACGAAACTCGGCGATCTGCTGCGCCAGGACTATGACTGGTCTCAGGATGTTGCGGCGATTGAGACGCCGACCATGATCGTTGTTGGGGATGCGGATAGCGTGCGCACGGCACATGCCGTGGAGTTCTTTCAGCTGCTGGGCGGCGGCCAGGTCGATGCGGGCTGGGACGGATCGGGAATGTCCAATGCCCGGCTGGCCATTCTGCCAGGCACGACTCACTACAACATTTTTGCGTCGCCCGCGATGGCCTCTACTGTCGCCCCGTTCCTGGGCGCCACCACGCCGTAAGCAAACTAATGGACTGGCAAAGGGGACCTCGACGTCTGCCAATCCCACGGAGCGGGCCAGGGACGTACACCTCCTTGGCCCGCTCTATGTGTCAGTGCGCGAGGGAGGCCTCAGCCGGATTGGCTGGCCCCCCTCGCGGTGGGAATGTCTCGAACCCGGCTGGTGTCCACGCTCGCAACCAGAACCCTCGGCCATGCGGCCAGCAGCGATTCGTGCCCTTGAGATTGCAATGCTGTTGTAACGCGACCATGGGATATTGCGTTTGAAGTAGTACAACAAAATATCGTTGAGCCAGTGCTCATGAGGCTGGACGCACAATAAGCGTCCAATGTGGTCACCAAAGCCTCTGGGACGTCAGGTAGACAGGCTAGTGGTGAATCCGCCAACGAAAGAATGGCGGTTCCCAGATGGTCTGGAAGCCTCAGCATTGGCTTTCCCGTACCCGGTCCTTCTCCTCGTTCCTGCTGCGCGTGGCGTTGGTTGCCACCACAGCCCTCGCCGTCCTCCTCGGCGGCGCTGCCCTTGCGGGCACGTCAACGGCTACCGCGGCCGATACGGGCCACTTCATGTGCGATTGGCATGCCGAGGCCCGCACCCAGCTCGTAAGCGTCGACCCCAACCTCATCGCCACCGGTGTGAGCGTCGATGACGTCTTCGCTGCCTTCCAGCCCTGGAACGACCTCTTCGTCAAGTACCACGGCTTCCCGATCTTCGCGGCCTACGATGGCAACCCTCAGGACGCCGACATCCTCATCACGGCGGAGGGCAGCCCTCGCACCTGGGTCGATACTGCCTGCAATCCGGCCTACGCCCGGGGTGGCAACCTCAAGGCCGTCGTCAACGTCGGCGCGCAGGACGCCTGGCGTAACCAGAGCATGCTCTCGCACGAGCTCGGGCACGCCATCGGCTTTGCCGACCACGGTGAGGCCGACGCTTCTTCGCCGGGGCACATCGGCTATAAGCCCTGCGCCAACTACATCGGCGTCATGTCCTACTGCACCAGCCCCCAGAGCTGGTTCATGGACCGCGATCTGCCGAGCCTCTACCTCGACGGGCAGCTCGTCCGCGACTACTGGTCGCGGTAACCACTGAGCGCGCAGGGCGCACGGCCGCGGGCCCCTGCGTTGGCTCGCTAGAGCGCCACTACCCACGTTCATCGAGCTCGCTCCGGCAGGTGCCGGCTTCACGCTGTTAATTCAGGCGATATTTCGGGCTGAGCGCAGTAAAATTGACAGTGTGAAGCCTCGCGACTATCTTGAGGGACGTGATTCGAGTGGCAGGCGTGACGTGATTTACCTCGATAACGCCGCAACCACGCCACTCCATCCCAAGGCGCTCGAGGCCATGTTGCCTTACCTCACGGAGCGCTTCGGCAATCCGTCTGCCACCTACAGCTCCGCGCGCCACGCCCAGAAGGCAATCGATGATGCCCGCAAGGCAGTGGCCGCCGTCCTTAATTGCCGTCCCACCGACGTCATCTTCACCAGCGGCGGCACCGAATCGATCAACACGGCGCTCAAGGGCGTGGCCCTGGCCCAGCAGAAGGCGCGCGCCGGCAACCACATCGTCACGACCACCATCGAGCACGATTCGGCCCTCAACACCTGCAACTACCTGGAGCAGTTCGGCTTCGAGGTGACCTACGTCCCTGTCGATAGCCACGGCAGCGTCGACCCGGAGGCCGTGGCGAGCGCCGTTACAGAACGCACCGTCCTGATCTCCGTGATGCTCGCCAACAACGAAGTCGGCACCATCGAGCCCGTCGCCGCCATCGCCAAGCTCGTCGGTGAGCGCGCGCGTCAGCTCAAGCGCCGCATCCCCGTGCATACGGACGCCGTCCAGGCGCCGGGTAGCCTCGACCTCAATGTTGAGGCGTTGGGTGTGGACCTCCTCAGCCTCTCGGCGCATAAGTTCGGCGGGCCTAAGGGCGCCGGCGTGCTCTTCCTGCGCCGAGGCGTGCCCTTCATCTCTCAGCTCACCGGCGGCGGCCAGGAACGCCAGCGCCGCGCCGGCACCGAGAACGTGGCCGGCATCGCCGGCCAGGCGACGGCATTGACTCTGGCCGAAGATAACCGCGACGCTTACAACGCCACCTGCATGGCCCTGCGCGACCGCCTGACCCGCGAGGTACTGGCCGTTGTCCCAGACTCGCGGCTCAACGGCCATCCGTCGGAGCGTCTCGCGGCCAACGTCAATATCAGCTTCCGCGGCGTCCGCGGCGACAACCTGGTTGCCGCGCTGGACAAGGCTGGTATCGCCGCCAGCGCCGGGGCGGCCTGCGGCATGCAAACCTGGGAGCCCTCCCACGTTCTGCTGGCGATGGGCCTGAGCATGCCGGACGCCGTTGGCGGCCTGCGCCTCACGCTCTCAGCGCAGAACACGGACGCGGACGTCGATGGCGTGCTGGCCGTACTCCCGGGCCTCGTGCAGGCCCAGCGCTCCCTCGCTGCCGCCCGTTAGCGACGCCTGCTTTATGATTGGGCGGCATGGCCCCTGACCCTTTCTCGACCCGCCGTTTTCGTTACCTGCTCATCGCACGCGCGGGCGGCCGCGTCCGGCTCCTGCCCTGTGAGCCCGCGTGACCGGCTACGTCATCGCCGGGCTCGGTAATCCAGGCGCGGAGCACGCAGGTCAGCGCCATAACGTTGGCTTCTGGTGCATCAACCGGCTGGCCAAGCGCCACGGCATCGACCTCAAGGCCGGGCGATCCGCGACGACAGGCAAGGGCGAGATCGCCGGCGCCGAAGCGGTGCTCGTCAAGCCGCGGACCTACGTCAATCGCAGCGGCACAGCCCTCAAGCCGATCCTCGACCGTGAGCGCGTGCCGGTCGAAAACCTGATCATCCTGTACGACGAGCTCGATCTGCCCGAGGGACGCATCCGCCTGCGCCCGTCCGGTGGCGACGGCGGGCACAACGGCCTCAAGTCGATCGTCGCGGCGACCGGTAGCGGAGATTTCGGCCGCATCCGCATCGGCATAGGCCGGCCGAAAGCCGGCGGCGTCCCGACGTGGGACCCGGGGCACGTCATGCGCTGGGTGCTGGCGGACCCGCCCAAGGATTCGCAGGAGGTCCTGGACGAGGCGGTAGAGCGCGCCTGTGACGCCATCGAGTCGATCATCGGCGGCGGCTGGGAACGCGCCATGAACAAGTACAACACCGTCGAAGAGACGTAAGGCATGGGGCACAGAGGCCCCGGGGTTTGCGGCACGCGGCACACAGTGGGCTGCGCTCTTGTTACCTGTTACCTGTTACTTGTTGCCTGTTACCCGGCAAGGAAGGGATGGTACCCCCGGCGGGACTCGAACCCACGCACCCGGCTTCGGAGGCCGGTACTCTATCCAACTGAGCTACGGGGGCAGCCTAACGTCATTCTAGCCGCCGCTTCCGAAGCCAACAAGGACGGCCTCTCGCTGGACGGCGTGGCCCGCTTCATCTAGGCTGACTCAATGTTTGGGTCTCTGCCCGCCGACGTTAGAATCCTCGCCCGTCGTGGCAGTTGCCCCTTCCGCAGCAGCTTCCCCCTCGATCCTCCAGCCGCCTGACGCCCCAACCCGGGACTTCAAGGAGCGAGGGACAGCGCCCATCACCTCGATGACCGCGCCGCTGTCCCTGGAGGAGATCGCGTGACCGAGACGAAAGCCTTGCCGTTGTGAGCCAGGAGCCGGACCAGCTCGACTGGCTCTTCTCGCCGCGCCGCTTTGCCCCGCAGCGCGTCTTTCGAGCCGCCCAGGCCTTCGTCCGTATCGAGGCGTCGAGCGGCATCGTGCTGCTCGTGGCCGCGGTCGCCGCCCTCCTCTGGGCCAACTCGCCCTGGCAGGACGCTTACTTCGACCTCTGGCGCACGCGCATCGCCCTAGACGCATCGATCTTCAGCATCGACGAGGACCTGCAGCACTGGGTCAACGACGGCCTGATGACGATCTTCTTCTTTCTCGCCGGCCTGGAAATCAAACGCGAGCTGGTCCACGGGGAGCTGTCGTCACCGCGCCGGGCGCTTCTGCCTGCGGCCGCGGCGCTCGGAGGCATGATCGCCCCGGCGCTGATCTACACGCTGCTCAACGCCGGCGGCCCCGGCGCGGCCGGTTGGGGCATCCCCATGGCGACGGACATTGCCTTCGCGTTGGGCGTGCTCTCATTGCTCAGCCGCCGCGTGCCCTTCAGTATCAAGATCTTCCTGCTGGCCCTCGCCATCGCCGACGACATTGGCGCCATCCTGGTCATCGCCGTCTTCTACACCGAAAGCGTCAGCCTTGGCGCCCTGGGCATTGCAGCATTGCTACTTGCGCTCGTCGTGGCCATGAACCGGGCCGGCGTGCGCAGCGTCGACCTCTACGTGGTGGTGGGGGCTTGTCTCTGGGTTGCCGTCCTCGAGTCCGGCATCCACGCTACGCTGGCCGGCGTCACCCTCGGCTTGCTGGCACCGGCGCGCGCCTTCTATGACCCCCGCAACTTCACCGCTGCCGCCACGGGGCTGCTCGACCGCCTAACGCGCGCCCGGCAGGACGATAACCGGGACGAGACGCAGGGCCTCCTGGGTCAGATCGAAGACCTGGCGCAGGGGACAGAGGCGCCCGTAGACCGTCTCGGACGCCAGCTCCACCCCTGGGTTAGCTACATCATTGTCCCGGTCTTTGCCCTTGCCAACGCCGGCGTAGCGGTCTCCGGTGATGTTGCCAGCGCCGCCATCGAGAGCCCGGTGACCCGTGGCGTCGCCATCGGGCTCCTCATCGGCAAGCCGATCGGCATCTTCGCGTTCACCTGGATTGCCGTCCGGCTTCACCTGTGCGAGCTACCCACGGACGCCACGTGGGCTCACATTCTCGGTGCTGGCATGCTGGGCGGCATCGGCTTCACGGTTTCGCTGCTGATCACCGGCCTCGCCTTCGATCAAGAGCTGCTGATCGATGAGGCGAAGCTGGGCGTGCTGGCCGCGTCGGTTATCGCCGGGTGCCTCGGCTTTGCCTTCCTCTGGTTGACTGCCAGGAATCTCAACGGCCGGGAGCTTTGAGTTCGGCTTGCCTGAAGCGCGCTCATGGTCTATGAATCGTGTGGACTACTGGCCGGGGCCGGCCGTTTAGCTCAGGGAGGCGTCATGGCCGCAGTATCTCGGTACGCGAGACCCGTTTTCATCGTCTTTGCCGTGTTGTACGCGATCGGCGTCGTGGTCCAGTTCTTCCTGGCCGGCCTTGGTTTGCTGGGCGGCGAGACGATGCAGGCCCACAATGACCTTGGTTGGATGATGCATACGCTGATCATCCCGTTCCTGGTGCTGGCGCTGCTCTCGGGCTTGCCGCGGCCGCTGCTGATCATGGCCATCGCGCTGACCGTCATTATGCTGGTCCAGCCCTTCTGGGTGACCGAGTTCCGCGGCGAGGTTCTGGGCGCGCTGCACGTGCTGGGAGCGCTGATCATCTTTGGCCTCGCCCGTGACGTGGCCGAGCAGGGCGTCAAGCTCTGGCGCGGCGCGAAGGCCTAGTCGGCGTAACGCACTTCGACGGGCCGCCGGTAGAGCGGGTCCTGCGAGGCCTCCAGCAGGCGTACGATCTCGTCGATCAGCATCTGCTCCGGAAGCGCCGTGTCGAAGTCGATGATCAGCTCCGGGTCGATGGCTCCCGGCGTCGAGAAGCTGAGCTCCTTGACGCCCGCCACCGCTTCGATGGCTTTGAGCCAGGTCTCGGCGCAGTAGCTGAGGTCGCAGCGCAGCGTCCGTGACGACAGCGCCAGGCGTCCCGCGCCCTGCCTCGACAGCGTGATGATCCGGTCGCGCTCGATTGTCGTTACCGGCCGCAGCTCGGGCGCTATCTCGACCGGCGCCTTCGCCTGGATCGCCGCATCCACCAGCGATACGAGTCGCACCCGGCTGGCGTGGCCCTGGTAGGCGCCGCGCACGACACCGTCAGCATCGATGAAGACGCTCATTGGCAGGCCGTAGACGTTGTAAGCGTCCGAGATCAGCAGCGACTGATCGAGGCCGAACCGGAAGGCCGGCGTGTCGAGAAAGTCGATAAACTCGAGGGCGTCGGCGCGGCTCTCGCCGGCGTTGATCGCCAGCACGTGGAAAGCCTCGCCCTTCTCTTGCTGCAGCGCCGCGATCTCCGGCATCTCGCTCAAGCAGCTCGCGCACCAGGTCGCCCAGAAGTTGATCAGCACCGGCCGGCCGCGCAGCTCGCTCAGCCGCAGCGCTTCCCCATCCGGCGACGGCAGCTCGAAGTCTGGCGCCAGATCGCCTTCCGTGAGGCCAACTTGTTGGCCGGGCCGGGATGGCGTCTCCAGCAGCCGCGCCTCGCCAATCGAGGCGGCGTCATCACCACCCGGCGCCAAGAGGAAGACGTAGAGCGGCGCCAGCAGGGCCAGGAGCGCCACCGCGCCGGCCACCAGCCGTCGCGGGTCGATGAGGCCTGGCATCTAGACGGCGCGCGTCCTTTGCCGGTACTGCACCGCCTCGGCGACGTGGGTCGAGGTCAGCGCCTCGGAGCCGGCGAGGTCGGCGATTGTCCGGGCTACCTTGAGGATGCGGTGGAAGGCCCGCGCCGAGAGCGTTAGCTGGTTGGTCGCCAGCTTGAGGAAGGCCCGCGCCTGCTCGTCGATCACGCCCTGGCAGAAGTCGCGCACATCGGCGGGCGACATCCCCGCGTTGGCTCCGGCCTGCCGTCCCGCGAATCGCTCCGTTTGCAGCTGCCGCGCCCGGTTGACCCGCTCTCGCACCTGGGACGAGGCCTCCGCGGGCTTGAGCGAGGCCAACTTCTCGTAGTCTACCCGCGGCACCTCGACGAAGATATCGATACGGTCGAGCATCGGGCCTGAGATGCGCCTCTGGTAGCGCGATACGGTCGACTCGGAGCAGACGCAGGCTTTTACGGGGTCGCCGTAGTTGCCGCAGGGGCACGGGTTCAAGTCAGAACTACACCAATCTCCGTAGAGTCGTTCAGGTCTGAGCCACGAGATGACTGTCCCCCGCCGGCCAAACGACGAGACCATCCGTTTCCTCCACCTTCTATGGCAGCAGGGCGAAGTCCGCGAGCTGCGCGTTCCCAAGCATAACGCCTTCGGGCACACGGCTTCAGGCTACTTCGCCACCCCAGAAGAACTCGAAGCAGCTGCCGCTGCGTTCGACGGCAAAGCCAACGTCTTCCTGACTTTGAACCCAGTGTTCCCGGCCCTGCTGGCGCGCGCGAACAACCGGGTCGAATCCAGAGCAGTGAATACTGCGGCGGACACTGAGATTGAAGCTCGCCGTTGGCTCTTCGTGGACATTGATCCTGTCCGTCCAGCTGGCATCAGTAGCACGGAGGAAGAGCGACAAGCCGCTTTTGCCGTCCAGGAGGTTCTCGTTGGCACCCTCAGGACAGAAGGGTGGCCTGAACCGACGACCGCCATGTCCGGCAACGGCTACTACGCCTTGTACGGCGTTGAGCTGCCCAACGATCAGGAGTCCACAGGGCTTCTGAAGCGTGTGCTCGAAACCCTCGCGTCCCGCTTCAATTCACCAGCGGCCCATATTGATACGACGGTCTACAACTCTGCCCGCATCATCGGTCTGATCGGCACGCTCAAAGTAAAGGGCGACGGCACGGCCGACCGCCCGCACCGCCGCTCCTGTCTCATATCAGTGCCGACAGAACAGGTGCCCGTATCAGCCTCGCAGCTCAGGGCACTGGCACCGCCACCAGCACAGCGTCCATCGGCGTCGGCAAGCCCATCGAACGGCACTGGCAGGGCTCTAGCCGAGCTGCTGTCTGAACATGACATCGTCTACCGCGAGCAACCAGCGGACGCCAACGGCGTCACCTGGTATCACGTCAGGCGCTGCCCATTCCATGAAGACGGTAGGGACTTCGAGTGCGGTGTAGGTCAGAAGCTGCCCAATGGCCCCTATGCCGGGCATGGCTTCCATCCGGAGTGCTCAGCCAAAGGCTGGCAGGAATGGAAGCGGGCACTTGGCCTCGCACCGATAAGGCTACTTCGCTCAATCTCCACGCAGCGTCGTGAGCCCCGGCTTACCGACTTTCCTAGGACTGATTCTGGCAACGCCGAGCTCTTCACTCAGCTTTACGGCGATCAGGTGCGGTTTGACCGTCGGCGAAAGCGCTGGCTGATTTGGGATGAGCATCATTGGTCCGACGACCTGGACGGAACAATCCACCGTCTCGCTAAGGAGGCGGTGCGCCAACGGTACTTCGCCGCGACGGCGCTTGACGATCTGACCGAGCGTGGGCTGCAGGCGAGGTTCGCGGTATCGAGCGAGAACCGTCAAAGGCTCGACGCCATGCTCGCGCTTGCCCAAAGCGAGCTGCCGATCAGCGACGCGGGCGACGCCTGGGACAAGGACCCCTGGTTGCTCGGCGTGAACAACGGCGTACTCGACCTACGCATCGGCGAAGTCATGGATGGGCTGCCGAGCCAGCGGATTACCAACTTCACGCCCATTGGCTTCGACCCAGCGGCCGAATGCCCGCGCTGGCTCCAGTTCCTCGACGAGGTCTTCGGCAGCGACCGCGAGCTGATCGAGTTTATCCGGAAGGCCGTCGGGCACAGTCTAACCGGCGACATCTCAGAGCAATGCGTCTTTATCTGCCACGGCGCCGGTTCTAACGGCAAGAGCGTCTTCCTCGCGATCCTGCGGGCGCTAGCCGGCGGCTACGCGTGCAACGCCCCGTTCTCGGCCTTCGAACTTAGCAACCGAACATCGATTCCGAACGACCTTGCCGCCCTTGCCGGGAAGCGACTCGTTACCTCTTCCGAGACAAACGACGGCACCCGCCTTAACGAGGCACGTTTCAAGGCGCTAACGGGTGGCGACCCCGTAACGGCGAGGTTCCTCAACGCCGAGTTCTTCACCTACATCCCAGAGTTGAAGCTCTGGCTCGCCGTCAACCATCGCCCTAGAGTGGACGACCTCTCCTACGGCTTCTGGCGCAGGGTGCGGTTGATCCCTTTCACGCGCACGTTCATGGCCGACCAAGACAAGAGCCTCACAGTCAAGTTGACGCGCGAACTGCCAGGGATTCTTGCGTGGGCATTGCATGGCTGCCTGGCCTGGCAGCAGGAGGGTCTTGCGCCGCCCACGGCGGTCAGGAGCGCGACTGAAAACTACCGCACCGACTCGGACCCATTGAGCCAGTTCCTCGACGACTGTTGCACTGTCCATGCAGATGCTCAGACGGGGGCCACAGAGATTTATCGGGCCTACCTGCGCTGGGCATCGGAGCAAGGAATGAAGGAGAGCGAGAAGCTCACGTCCACTAAGTTCGGCACCCAACTTGCCTCGCGATTCACCAAGAAGCGCAACGGAAGCGGCATGGTTTATGTAGGGATAACAGTCGGCTCCGAGCGGTCGTCCGCTGCGCCAAGCGTTATAGGCGTGCAGGGTTCAGTGCAGGGTTGGGAATCTAATGCAGGGTTCAACCAGGCCGCTGCTAATGAAGGAAGCCTTACGCGAGAAGGAGCAGAACTACCCTACACCCTACACAGGAAGACGCCGACCACTGTGCCGAATGCGGTGATGAAGTCTGGGCACTCGACGCCAACGGCAGACCACTTTGCGAGGCCCACGCGAAAGAAGGAGCGTCTGCGTGACTACCACCGCGCCTAAGTTGATGATCATCGAGGTCCCCATCGACGAGCTGCGTCCCGACCCCGCAAACCCGCGGCGCATCTCCGACGACCAGCTGGATGCCCTGACGCGCAGCCTGCACGAGTACGGCTTCATACAGCCGGTGCTGGCGCGGAGCGAGGACAAGACCGTCATCGGCGGGCACCAGAGATTGCTGGCGGCGCGGCGCCTGGGCTATAAGACAGTACCGACAATCTTTCTCGACATAACCCTGGAGCAAGCCCGGCTGCTCAACGTCGGCCTGAACAAGATCAGCGGCGACTGGGACAAGGAGCTTCTGGCGCGGCTGCTGGCCGACCTGAAGCCCATCGAGAGCATCGACCTGTCACTGAGCGGATTCAGCGAAGAAGAGCTGGCCAAGCTGCTCAAGTCACTCGAACTGAGGGAGAAGAAGGACAGGGTGGAGGCGTTCGACCTGGATGCCGCTCTGGAGGCCGCTAGGACCGCCCCACGCGCCCAACAGGGTGAGATCTGGTTGCTCGGCGACCATCGCATCATGTGCGGCGATTCGACCAACGTCGAGGACGTGACCCGGCTCATGGACGGCGCGAAGGCGGCGCTGCTAGCGACCGACCCGCCCTACCTCGTGGACTACGACGGCGGTGAGCGGGCTGCGACCAAGGGCAACAAGGGCAAGACCGCGAAGCACTGGGACGACTATCACGACCCCGAGACCTCAGTCGAGTTCTTCCGGAAGTTTCTCGCGGTGGCCTTGCCACACCTGCAACCGAAGTCGGCTATCTACCAGTGGCACGCGACGATTCGTCAGCACCTCGTGATGAAAGCCTGGGCGGAATCCGGTCTCCATCTCCATCAGACGATCATCTGGGTCAAGGCGCGGGCGGTCCTGACGCGAAGCCACTACATGTGGATGCACGAGCCCTGCTTCTACGGCTGGGTCGAGGGACAACAGCCGGACCGCAAGCCGCCGGCCAACGCGAAGACGGTGTGGGACATCGGCGGCGAGAACGACAATATCCATCCGACCCAGAAGCCGCTAGAGGTCTTCCTGCGGCCGATTGAATACCACACCGAGGCCGGTGATGTGGTCTATGAACCTTTCTCAGGCTCCGGAACCCAGGTCATAGCCGCCGAGAAGCTGGCGCGTCGTTGCTTCGCGATGGAACTGGAGCCGCGCTACGTGGACGTGGCCGTGATGCGCTGGGAAGCGTTCAGCGGTGAGAAGGCGCGGAGGCTCGAATGAGCCCGCCACTATCAACCCATCGTGTCGGGCCGGGCAAAAGAATCTCGGACGATGGAGTTGACTTCGGCGGCGGACAGAGTGAGTGATGTGCCACCTCAGGAAAGGAGGCTGGCAAAAATGCCAATCGAGAACCGGAACCTATTGGTGGGGACCCGCCTGGTGGCGAATTACAAGAAGCAGCGCTACGTCTGCACAATCGAGGCCGCGGAGGGCGGCGAGGGCGTCGTCTACGTCCTGGAGGACGGGACGCGGCACAAGAGCCCGTCGGCGGCCGGGAGCAAGGTCATGGGTGGTGGGGCCGTCAACGGCTGGCGCTTCTGGGGCCTGGAGGGCGAAGAGCCGGCGGCAGCAACCGAACCTGCCGCGGCGGCTGCCAAGCCGGCCAAGGCCCGCAAGAGCAGGAAGCTGATCTACAAGCTTCCGAACCAGGCTGGCGTCGCCGAGGGCAAGACGAAGTGGTTCTGCACCGCCTGTCTGAAAAGCTTCGTTGTGGAAGGCGATTCAGAGCCGCAGGTCTGCCCGGAAGGGCACCTGATCGACGACCCGGAACTGACCGGCAGCGTCGGGACGGTTGAGGCGGAGGGCTAGCGGTGGCCGAAGTGACCCGCGACCCGTCGGGGTTCGTCTGTCAGTGCGCGTGGGGCAGCATGGAGGACGACGAGGGCAACCTCGTCGATCCTTGCCCCACGGGCCACGTCGAACCCTGCACCAACCCGGCGGTGCGGCTGAAAATCGGCCATGGCAACCGCGGCGAGGTCGCTTACCTCTGCCGGACCTGCGCCGAGAAATGGATCTCGGACGGGGAATGGACGGAGCCGGGGCCGCGCAAACCACGTGAGAGAAAGACACGGCGATGACCGGCGAACTGGGTGATCTGATCAGCCCCGAAGAGACCACTGCGATTCAGGAGCAACTTGGCAGGCTCGCGCTCGCCGCGAGTGAGATCGACCTGGAGGGATTCTTGGAACTGTGCGAGCAGGTTGGCTCGCCACAGGCGCTGGCTAGCGGGCTCAATCCACGGGCCGTGAGCAGCGCTGGTGACTGGGCGGAGCAGGCTCGGCTGCTCAAGCCGTTCTGGGAAGACGCCAGGAGCCGAGTGCAAGCCATTCGTGAAGGCGCGAGTGACAGGCCCGGCAAGCCTCAGAAGCCGGAGCCCACGGAAGGAAATGACGATGCAAGTTAACCCGAGTCACCGGTGTAAGGCCTACGTCAACGCCCGCGGCGAGCCTATCCCAGGCAGAACGGCATTGGCTGCCCGGTCTGCAACCCGCCGGACGGCCGGATCACCAAGGAGGCATCCAGTGCAAATCGAGCTTAGCGCCCGCGAGGCCGCCCAGCTGCTGGCGGCGCTCAGGAACTGGCAGACCGACTCGCTCAACGAGGACCTGCCTGACGCCTTCGCCGGCCACTTCGAGGATCACGAGCCGCTCAGCGACGAGGAGATCGACGGCCTCTGCGAGCGGCTCAACTTCGCCGAGGGACAAGTCGTGAAAGGAGCCGCCTACTGAGGACGGCGCCAAAGCGCCGAGAGCTCGCCCCTCCGGGGGCTTCTCTCGTAGTACAGAAGGGAGCGAGGACATGGAAATGCAGGTCTACAAGATCAACCGCCGCCCCGACCTCTGGGTAGGGTCATCCGGGCCGGACCCACGCCTGGAAAGCTTCGAGGACCTGGCGGCAGCGATGATCGATGCGGTCCGCTTCGCCCGGGACGGTACAATCCCGCCGGAGGAGCCGGACGCCGGCCTGATCCTCAGCCCGCTAGAGATGGCGCGCTGCTTTCGACAAGCGGCAGAGATGATTGAGCTCTGGACGGACGCCGGCCTGCCGGTCCAGACGTAACACTATGGCTAGATGGTGTTGCTAGCAGCTCCTAGTTGAGCACCCTCACGAGCAGGACAAGGATATGGTAGGAAAGCGAATCTGCAGAGGCATTACCAGCAAGGGCGAACGCTGCCTTGCTGCCCCCTTGCGAGACTCGGACTTCTGCACCTTCCATGACCCGGAGCACAACGAAGCCGTTGCTAGCGGCCGGAAACTCGGTGGCCAGCGCCGTCGAAGCGAAGGCGCTTTAGCCGCCGCTTATGATTTCGACGGCCTGAACAGCGTCATGGAGCTTAGGCGGCTTTTAGAGATCGCCACCCTCGACACCCTGAACCTGGGTAACTCCATCGCCCGCAACCGCGCCCTCATGTCTGCCGTCCTGGCCGGCGCCAAGCTGCTGGAGGCCGGCGAGCTGGAGGAGCGCCTGGCCGACGTCGAAGCAGCGTTGGGCCAGCGCTCTGTTAGGAAGGGGCGATAGCGTGGCGCTCCCCGGCCGGATCGCGCGGGCCGAAGCCGGCCTGAGCGAGACCCTGCTCTGGCGGCAAGCCGAGAGGATTGCCGCCGAGACCGGCGGGCAGCCGGAGGCCCTGGTCGCCGAAGCCACGGCAATCCTCCGCAAGTATCGGGGCCACTTCGTGACCCTGCCCGGTGGCCAGGTCGACATCGCGCCCGCCTTGCGCGCGGTTGCTGAGGGCGAAGGGCTGGACTACGAAGAGCTGGCCGTAGATGCCAGGCGTGCCCTGCGGAACCTGCGGGCGCGACAGAGGCGGCAAGGGAGGTAGAGCGTGAGCATAGCCACCCGGCTCGACAAGCTTATGCCGGCGCTCTCGGTGCGCCAGCGCATCTCGCTGGTGCTACGGGCGCAGGCCGCGGGCGAAGAGCCGGACCCGGAATGGAGCCGCCTGACCAGCCTGGAGCAACGGCAGGAGTACGACCGCTACGCGGCGCTGATCATCGCCGCCAACCTTGAACTGGGAGCGATTGTGCACGGGCTGGAGATGGCGGCCGGCGCCCTGGAGAACCGCCTGATCGACTTCGAGCTGCTGGCCTGGGCATCAGCCGAGATCGGCCGCCAGGAAGGCGCCGCGCCGGCCAGGCCGGTCAAGAACTGGCGGCAGCTCAAGACGATGACGGCCGGGACCTTCCTCGGCAACCTGGCCGAGGAAGTACGCCGCGAGCTGGCGGCCCAGGTCGAGCTCTGCTGGCAAACCATCCGCGCCATCGAGGTGACCTGGAGCGAGATCGCGGCCCAGTTCGACGGCGCCGACCCGCGCGGCCCTGAGCTGCGGCAGAAAGCGGCGGACCTTTCGCGCCGTCTCAGGACAGTGCTCGACAAGGTGTCTACCAGACGTCAGCCAGCCGAGCCGGCCGAGGCGATGCTCAACGACATGCAGCAACGCGTCGAGGACGCCTTCGCCCACTTCAACCTGCGGGTGACCTGGCCGTGAGCCTCGACGCCCGCCTCAACAAGCTGATGCCGGCGCTCAGCGCCAGGGAGCGGGCGGTCCTGGTGCTGCGGTCGATGAAGGACAAGACGCCGGAAGACCCGAGCTGGCGCCGCAGCATGCCGTCGAGCCAGACCCACGAGTTCAACCGCTACATCGAACTGATGAACGGCTGCAACCACCGCTTGGCCTTCCTGATCCTGCATGTCTGCAAGGAGGTGGAAAAGCTGGAGCTGCGCATCGCCTGGTTGTCGACCCTGCGGCTGTGGGAGCTGAACCTGGCCGAGCTCGACCTCTACGCCTCGGTCCTCACGCGCGAGGCGGTCACCGCCGGCGAGCACGAGCGACTGCAGAAGAAGGCCGAGCAGGAGTACATCGGCATCAGCGAAGCCGCCAAGGCGCTGGCGGAGGCAGGGCGCGCCTGGACGGAGGACGACCTGGAGCGTCTCGGACCCCTGAGCCAGCAGTTCGTCAAGGACTCCGCCTGGCAGCGGCTGTGCGCGGCAGCGGAGGCGAAGCTCCGGCAGGCGGTGGCAGCCGGCGAGCTGGTTGGGCGCGGCGCCGGCCAGCGGTTGGCGCTGCGTCGCGGCAGCCTGGACGCCTGGCTGGGCAGGCCGGTGACGGTCCGCTCCGAGTGGGCCGGCGGCTACGAGGTGCGGCCGGACGGGCAATGGGCCGCCGTGATGGCCGAAAAGGTCTCGCTCGGCCACCTGCGCGAAGCTCTGGACACGATGCCCGGCGCCCGCAGCAGGCCAGAGCTCGAAGCCTCGTCCGTCTCTCAATTCATCGAGAAAGTCGAGGCGCTCATCCGTGGCGGCGCCATGGCGCGCTGGCAGGACCTGCGGGCGGTGGAACGGGCGCTGGACCAGGTGGCGGAGGAGTTCGGCGGTGAGGACCCGCTCAAGCCGCTGCTGCGTCAGGACATCGAGGAAGCCAAGCAGACCCTGCGCCACGTCGCCGAGTGCCTCGCCGTCTACGACGCGCCGGCCGAGCTGGCCGAGCCGGACGAGCACGAGGTCAGCGAGACGCTGACGCTGATCGAGGGCCGGCCGCTACAGGGCAGCGGCGCTTGAGGACAGTGTTGGCCTGGCGGCCGGGGCTGAGGATTTCCCGCCTTATTACCCCAG
>WHTK01000038.1 GCA_009377745.1 Dehalococcoidia bacterium | reverse complement strand
GGTATCTCATCCAGCAGTGCCCGCGCCGCCACGATCTGGCCCGGCGTGCAGATGCCGCACTGGAAGCCGCCGTTGCGGATGAAGCTCTCCTGCACCGGGTCGAGGTGCTCCGCGTCGCCGATGCCTTCGATCGTCTTGATCTCGGCGCCGTCGGCCTGCGCTGCCAGCACGATGCAGGAGGCGACCATTCGCCCGTCCAGCATGATCGTGCAGGCGCCACATACGCCGACGCCACAGGCTTCCTTCGTGCCCGTCAGCCCCAGGTCGTAGCGCAGCAAATCGACCAGCGTCCGCGTCGACGGCGCTTGCGCCTCTCGTTGCTCACCGTTCACCCGCAGCCGCACCGGCTGGCTCACATCCGCGTTCATGCCCCCTCCTTCACGCCTGCACAAGCGTCTCACTCAGACCTGAATCCTATGCCAACCCCGGCTTTATCGCTACCTCAACGGCATATCACGAACCGCTCACTCCGAGGCACCCGAAGGGCGAGCGGCCTCCAACGTCAGACCAACTCCCTATCTCGCCGAACTCACCCGATCTGTCTTTGCGAGCCATCGCGATAGCGAGGCGAAGCAATCTCGGGCTAGACCTCCGGCGATCTTAACGCCCGCGTCCTCCAAGCTGCGGGTTTCAACCCGCAGACTACTCTGACTCAGTTGCCATCTCACCCGCCCGTATCGATGGCCGCTGGTCGCGCATCGCCCCTCCCTTGCCGCCCCGCCGCACGGCGATAATCTCCGCCATGATCGAAACCGCGATCTCTTCCGGCGTCTCCGCGCCGATATCGAACCCGACCGGCGTGTACACCCGCTCCAGCGCCTCCAGCGGGTAACCCTCCTCCGCCAGGTGCCGCAGCACCGTCGATACCCGCCGCTTACTGCCGATCATGCCGACGTACGCCGCGCCTCGTGTCACGACTTCGCGCAGCCCCGTCTCGTCCTGCTTATGGCCACGGCTCACCAGCACGATGTAGGTGCTCTGCCCGATCGGGAAGCTGCTCAGGTGCTCGTGAAAGTCGCCGCTCATCACCTTGTCGGCCATCGGGAAGCGCTCCGCGTTGGCGAACAGCGCCCTGTCGTCCAGCACCGCCACCGAGAAGCCTACATGCGCCGCGATCGTCGCCAGTGACAACCCGATGTGCCCGCCGCCGACGATCAGCAGCGTCACCGGCGCCTCCACCACCTCGATCATCACCTCGTAGGCGTCATCGCCTTGCCCGGCTTCGAGACGGTGGACTCGTTCGCCCTCAGCGCGATAGTAGATCGCCTGTACAGCCTCGCGCGGCGTCCGGTTCAGCGCGTTGGAGGCGTCCTCAACCACGGCCTCCTCCAGCGCCCCACCCCCCAGCGACCCAACCATACTGCCATCAACCCGCAGCAGCAGCTTCAAGCCGGCCGCGAGCCCGCCGGGTGGCGCCGTAATCACCGTCGCCACCGCCACGGCCTGCCCGCCGCGCGCCGCCTTCAGCACCTCAGCCGCTATCGAAGTTGATCCCTCAGACACGCCGCCAGCGTGCCACACCCCCGAAACGATGGCAACGCCACTGCGCCGGCCTGTCCGTCGCAATCGCGCCACATACCACAAGTAGCCGAGCCCTTCCAGGCTCGGCGTCAGGGCCCAAGCTTGGGGCGCTCTATCCGGCAACGTCAGAATCACAAGAGACCAACCTGTCATTGCGAGCCATCGCGATAGCGAGGCGTGGCAATCTGGGGTGGTGGGGCCGGGCTGGTCTCGGGCCGCATCCAGGCGCCGATCTCAGAAGCGCTTGGCCCCTCTTGTTACTTGTTACTTGTTACTTGTTACCTGTTACTTGTTACTTGTTACTCACCTCTACGCCGCCTTCCTCACCTCACCGCCAGACGCCTCACCCCGCCACCCCTTTAGCCCCACCAGCCCGACGCCCACGACCGCCATCGCCCCGCCTATCGCTCCGGCCACCACGCCCGTCGCACTCTCCTCAACGATGCTCAACGCCGGCAGTGTCTCGACAATCTCCGCCTCCACCACCTCAACCGGCGCCTGGACCGCGGCCGTCTGAGCCATCTCCGGCGTTTCTTCGACAACTGTCTCGACCGCCGGCGCTTCCGGCGCCACGATCGTCTCCGGCAGCCCGTGCCCCTGCGTGAACGCCGCTATCACCGTCGACCTTGGCTTCATCTCCCGCAGCAGCGGCCACATCTCCGGGTTCGATACGCCATAACGCCACACCGAGATCGCGTCCATGCCCAGCTCAAACGCGTGGCTGACGAACCGCTGCATCGAAGGCGGTTCCGCCGTCCCGAGGCCAATCGGCTTGATCGGCAGAGCAAACTCCGCCAGCGCCTCCCTCGAGACGTCCAGCACCAGCTCCGGCGTCACACCCTCATCACCGACATGGAAGCCCCAATCGCGCAGCAGCCGGTGGTTTGCCCGCGTATCGAACAGCGGCCAGTAAGTCTGCGGCGCCACCTCATCACTGAACAACGCGAACTCGCCCATCGGCAGGATCGCCAGTTGCCACGGACGCGGGTCCGGCGCCACGGCGATACGCGCATTCGGCTGCAGCCGCCTCAGCTCCTGCCCGAATTGCAGCGCCGACTTGCCAGTCCCCTGCCAGTACTGCCCCTTCTCCGCCGGCTCCAGGTCCAGCACGATGCTCCGCGCGCCCGCCGAAAGCACCTCGGCGCACATCCGCGCTTCGGTTATTGGGTCGCGGCCCTGCACCACGCACCAGGCGTGGAACGGCACCCCCGCCGTTTCGTAGAACTCGGCCAGCACGTGCACCTGGTGCGGCCCCGAGACCGCTTCCGGCTTCGAGTCCCAGCGCGACATCCAGCGATTGCCATCGTGCGTCTTAAGTATGATTCCGAGATCATGCGACGCCAACACATCGCGGGTCAAGTCGGCCGGACCGTCCTCACTGAACTGCCACACCCATGCCAGGTGAGCGTCGCCATCGCTGTCGTCTCTAGCCTCGACGCGCCGCTCCCGGCCCGGCACCAACCTCGACGCCACCGCGGCGCCGGCCCCCACGGCCATCGCCGACACAAACCGCCTGCGTGAAATCGACCCCGAGCTTTCCGCCATCCCTGACCGGCATCCCTGCCCTGGAGCGACTCCGCGCGCCGGCCGGCACCCTGGCGGCCAACCAGCATCTCAATCTCCAGTCGAAGTCATGGTCGGAATCTCTGACGCCCTCCAAATCGGGGGTTTCCCTTGTTATGTATTGCAAATGTAACGCGCACCCCTTGGCCACATCGCCAGGTAGTCGGAATGCCGCCTCGACGTGTCATCCCGAGGCACGAGGAACCTGACCTCGTCGGCGCACACACGCCGGCCTCAGCAGGCGCGGCAACGCGATAGCGCTGCGTAGCCGTCCTGCCCAGCTCACCATGCCCCAGTCTTCAGGCTGGGTACTCGCATCCTCAACCAGCGCTCTGCAATGACAATCTTTGCACCACCTCCATGCCGCGCGCTCAGCCCACGGCTTAACTCAACATCCAGGGGCTGTACAGGGAAGAAAATGCCCCATCCTTACATGTAGGATGGTGGGTATGGGGTCGCCTAAGCCGCGGGTCCAACCTGAGACGGACCTAACCCTGCGCCCGCCCACCCGTATACACCGGCGGCCGCGTCGACAAGATCAACGGCGCCGCCGCCAACGGCGCCAGCGCCAGCAGCAGGAACGCCAGCCGGTAGCTATCCGACACGTCGTACAGCCACCCAGCCAGGATCGGCCCGCCGAAAGCCCCCAGCGTCATCACCGTCAACGCCATCCCCTGGATCGCCCGAACGCCTTCAGTCCGAAGTACTCCGCCTGCAAGGACGATCTCACCGGGATGATCCCGCCGAATCCCAGCCCAAACAGCGGCAGCACATAGGCCAGCTGCCAGGCGTGGTGCACCGTCGAAAACAGCGCCAGAGACGCCGATAACGCCAGCAGCGCCACTGCCGCCACCCACCGCTTCGGCAGCACGTCCGCCACGCTGCCGAATCCCAGACGGCCCACCAGGCTGATCGCCGTCATGATCGTCACCGTCGCCGCCGCAAAGCCCCCGGAAAGCCCCAACGCTCTCCGTCAGGAACGGGATCTGGTGCACGATGATCGCCGTCGAAGCGAAGTTCGCGAGCGCGAAGACGATCGCTACCCGCCAGAACAGAGATGACCGGATCGCCTCCTTGCTCGTGAAGCCCTCTCCCGGCGCCGGCCCAGTAGTGACCTTCCCCGTCCGTTGCGCCTCTTCCTCCGCGCCGAAGCCATCGACCGGCAGCCCCATGTCCTCCGGCTTGTTGCGGATGCTCAACGCCAGCGGTGTGCAGACGATCAGTTGCGTCACGCCGACGACGATCAGCGCCTCCCGCCAGCCAAACTCCGAGATCAGCCAGGCGAAGACAATCGCCATCACACCGCTGGCGCCGCAGCCCAGCGTCATCAGCCCCAGCGCCCGCCCCCGCTTGCGATGGAACCAGCGCGCGATCGCCACCGTCGCCGTCGCGCCACCGGTCGCCGTGTTGCCAATCGCGATCACGACCACGGCCCCGTAGAAGCCCCAGAGCGAGTTCGCCTGGCTCAGCAGCAGGAAGCCCGCCGCGACCACAAACACTCCGCCGATCACCAGCCGCCGCACGCCCACCCTATCGACCGTGAAGCCGACCAGCGGCGCCGCTATGCCGCCAACCTCAGTGCGCAACGAGAACGCCGCCGATAGGGCCGCCCGGCTCCAGCCGAACTCCTGCGTCAGCGGCCCCACCAGCAGCCCGAAGCCGTAGAAAAACGTCCCCGCCGAAAGAAACACAATCGACGCGGACGCAAACACGATCCACCAGCCGTAGTAAAACCTCGCCCTCTCCGGCGAGGCGGTTACCACGTCACTCAAGTTCGCACCGTCGCGGTCTGCCGAAGCCCACTGGAATCACTGCCCGCCAGTCTGTCACAGTGGGGAGTAACAGGTAACAAGTAACAGGGTAACAAGACGCCTGGAGACGCATTCATCATTAAGCGTGGCCTCCGCCCGGTCACGGGCACCCTACGCCCGCGCCCACCCCCGGACGGAGCTAAGGCTACGTCCCTACGATCTTTGTCGTTGCGAGCCATCGGCCGCAGCCGAGGCGTGGCAACCTTTGAGCTCCGAACCTCGATCGTAGCGGCTAGACGCAACCCACCCACCGACGCCCTCAGCAGGCGCAGCAGCGCGACAGCGATGCGTAGCCGTCCTGCCCATCTCTCATGCCCCTGGTTTCAACCTGGGGTATAGCCCTACCTCGATGCCAGATACGTAGACGGCCACGGACACCCTACGTCCGCCCCCAACCCTTCCGGGCGGAGCTAAAGCTGCGTCCCTACGATCTGTCATTGCCACCCCTTGCCACCCCCCTTCTTGCCGCTTATCCTCCCGCCGTACCCCGTCTTGTTACTTGTTACCTGTTACTTGTTACTCGGAGGTCCCAATGCGACTCCTCCTCTTCGAAGGCCCCGGCGCCGGCCGAGGCATCCGCCCCGGCGTCATCACCGATTCCGGCGTCGTCGATGTCTCCGGCGCCACCTCTACCCTCGCCGCCTCCTCGCCTCAGGACCTCATGCAGCGCATCATCGACAACTTTGACGCCCTGCGACCCGCCTTCGAGGTCACCGTGGCCTCAACCCTGCCCCTGCCGCTCGACGTCGTCCGGCTGCGGCCGCCCCTGCCGCGTCCCGGCAAGATCCTTTGCTGCATCGGCAACTACTGGGAGCACGACCAGCGGGAGCCCCGCGCCCTCAACATGTTCCTCAAGAACCCGGACGCCGTCATCGGCCCCGGCGACACCATCGTCCTGCCGGAGTTGACCGACGCCCCCGTCGCCGACGGCCCCGGCCCCTACGTCTTCCAGCACGAGGCCGAGCTCGGCATCGTCATCAAGGGCCCCGCCAGGGGCGTCAAGCGCGGCGACTGGCGCAAGGCCGTCTTCGGCTACACCGGCGTCATCGATGTCTCCGCCCGCGCCGAAGCCCGCTCCACCTGGCGCTCCGGTAGCTGGATGGGCAAGAGCTTCGACACCTTCGCCCCTATCGGCCCCTGTATCACTACCGCCGACGAGATCCCCGATCCTCACAAGATCGCCGTCAAATTCTGGAACAACGGCGACCTGCGTCACGACTACACCACCGACGACATGGAGCACAGCGTCCCCCAGCTGATCGAGTTCGCCACCTCGATCATGACCCTCCACAGCGGCGACCTCATCTCCTGCGGCACCAACCACGAAGGCCTCGGCCCCCTCCAGGACGGCGAGGTCTGCGACTTCGAGCTCGATGGCATCGGCCGCATGACCGTCCACGTCCGCGACCCCCTCAAGCGCACCTGGGAGCGCGGCGTCTACATGGGCGCCAACTCCACCAACCTCGAAGCCCGCCGCCTCCGCGGCGAAATCCCCTGACCACCTTACGTCCATTCGCTTAGCGCAGACGCTCAGCATTTAGACACCGACCTGCCGAGCCCGAACTCATTCCTCTCCCTTGAGGGAGAGGGTAGGGTGAGGGTGTCGGTGCCGTCTCTCAAGATTCCCCCGGGCCAATAGAACACCCCGCCGGCCCAGCAGGCGCAGCATCGCGCCAGCGCTGCGTAGCTGTCCTGCCCAGCCTTCAGGCTGGGGTACTCACACCCGAATCTCCGCCCTGATGCCACGGGGTTCAGCCCGTGGTACGAAACGCCCTCTCAGAACAACCCGGCCCCTTCGTCGCCCACACCGCCTAAACTACCCCTCGTGACCACACCCGAACCCCTGCCCAACAACCTCGGCCCCACCCGCCTGCAGCAGATTTACGACAGCACCGCCACCTTCTACGACAGCGTGGTCGCGCAGCATCAGGCCCGCGCCAAGGAGCTTGCCATCGAGCTGCTAGCCCGCCAGCCCGGAGAGCGCTTCCTCGAAATCGGCTGCGGCACCGCCTGGGCCCTCAGCCGCATCGTCGCCGCCAGCGGCGCCGCCAACGCCGCCGGCATCGATGTCTCCCCCGGCATGCTCGCCGTCGCCCGCGACTGCCTACTCAGCGATGCCGCTATCGCCAACCCGCCTCTTCTCGTCGCCGACGCCCGCGCCCTGCCCTTCGCTAATGCCAGCTTCGACTGCGCCCTCACCACCTATACCCTCGAAGTCCTGCCCTCCGATGATATCGCCGCCGTCTTGCGCGACTGCGTCCGCGTCCTCCGTCCCGGCGGCCGCCTCGTCATCGTCAACCTCACGGAGGGTGAAGGCGCAGACGCCGCGATCAGCGACGAATGGAAGCGCGGCTACCTCGCCGACCCCGAGTACTACAGCGGCAGCCGCCCCCTCGTCCTCTCGCCCTTCATGGACGCCGCCGGCCTCACTCTGCAGACGCGCCGCTACAGCGGCCACGGCGATAGCTGGCCCTCCGAAATCCTGCTCGCCACCCGGTAGGAGGGAATCGCACTTGAGGCCGGTAGACACGGGACGAGGGAGGGCGAGCCTTGTTACTTGTTACTTGTTACCTGTTACTCCCACGCCACGGACACGAAAAAAGGCGGCTCCCCGCCGAACCGCCTCTTTCCTGAAAGGACGCTGTTCGTCCTCGCTACCTAATTACAGCCTTTTCGCCCGTTACAGAATCATACTCAATCTGCCTTAGCGAGACTGCGCCGTAACAACGAATGCGCATATGCGCCTTTAGACCGCGGCCTTGGCGGCGCAGCCCTGGCACACGCCATAGATCGCTATGTGGCCCAGGTCAGCCTCGAAGCCGCTGACCCGCCTGACAATCTCGGTAAGCTCGTCCAGGTGATGCTCGTCCAGAGAGCTGACCGTACCGCACACGCGACAGACCAGGTGGTGGTGCCGGTTGCCGCCAACCCACTCGAACAGGCTGTCGCCGCTGCCGATCCGCGTCTCGCTGACCAGACCCAGCTCCTTCGCCGAGGTAAGTGTCCGATACACCGTCGACGCGTCGATGTAGGGATACGTCGTCCGGATCGTCTCGATGATCTGTGGCGCCGTGATGTGGCCGCCCGCATGCCGGGCGCAGCTCAGGATCAGCAGCCGTTGCGGCGTCACCTTCTGTCCCGACGCCCGCAGAATCGAAGCCGTGTCTGCCTCGCAACTCATTGTTTTTGCACCTCAGCGTTCTTGCACCTCAGGCCCGCCCTCACGATACGCAGCGTGCGGCCCACGGTCAAGCAACTGCAACCCAACTGCGTCTCGCTGACGTCTAACTCTGTCGTTGCGAGTCCATCGCCGATAGGCGAGGCGTGGCAACTTTTCGTCCTCCAATTTCGGACACCCCCTCAAAGCCCTAACAACTCTCAGCAGACGCGGCAGCGCGCTACAGCTCTCTCCTCACCCTCATTCCGCGCTGCAATCATGATCCCCGCATCTGAGATGCAAGCCTGACATAATGCCCACCCAACCTTCCCGGCGCTATACTCGAATCTGTAATGGAGTCCAGCCCCGTTAATCCCGCGGCAAGCAGAGCCATCCCTGACCCTCGGACCCGCCGCCTCAGCCTCTTCGACTTCAGCCGCATCCTCTTCGGCCGCGCTTACCGCAGGGCCGATGACGCCCTCGACCGCGGCCAGACCCGCGCCTTCCGCTTCCTCTGGCTCTTCCTGCCCGCGCTCTCCATCGCCGCCGAGCACCGTTTCCAGGCCGTCCTCGTATCCCGCATCCTCTCCGACGCCGGCCAGCAGGCCCTGGCCTACGGCGTCCTCGTCGCCCTCGTGCGTGGCGGCGGCTCCGCCTTCGATGCCGCGCTCCTCGGCGTCGCTACTCTCGTCCCGCCCACATTGCTCGGGTTCTATGGCGGCGCCGTCGCCGATGCGCTGCCCAAGCGCCTCGCCCTCGGCGGCATTTACGTCCTCCAGGCCTTGCTCTGTCTCGCCGCTCCCAGCGTCATCGGCACCGACCTCGCCGCCATGATGCTGCTGCTCTTCGCCGTCAACACCCTCGGTCAGGTCTCCGGCCCCTCGGAGCCCGCCGTCATCCCCCTCGTAGCGACGGAAGCCCAACTCGCCAGCGCCGCATCCTTGCTCAGCCTGGCCTCATCCATGGGGACCGCCTTCGGCACCGCGCTCCTCGCGCCCATCCTGGTGCGCGCCTTCGGCGTGGAGACCGTCATCTACGTCGCGGCTGGCCTGCTCTTCCTCGCCGCCACCCGCACCCTCGATTTTCAGCCCCAGCACGCGGAGCCCGATGGCCAGCTCCGGCTCAGCCTCCTCCGCAGTCGCGCCAGCGTCCGGCCCACTATCGAATGGCTCGTCTCCCAACCGGCAATCGCCACCATGGTCTTTCTTGCCGCTATCGCCGGCACCGTCCAGGTGGTGATCCAGACTCTCGCCCCGCGCTACGTCCAGGACGTCCTCCACGTGGATCCCGCCGATGCCGTCTATGTCTTCGCGCCTTCAGCGCTTGGTCTCCTCCTGGCTCTCTACTTCATCCCTCGCCTCGTGCGGCGCCAGGGTGAACGCAACACGGCGCTCCTGGGCTTCGCGCTCATGGCCATCTCCCTCGTCTCCCTCGGCCTCGTCGGCCACCTCGGCTGGATCGACGGCGTTAACCCCCTGCGTGCCCTTTCCTTCATCGGCCTCGAACTGGGCGAGCGCCTGCGCACCGCGGCCTTCCTCGCGCTGCCTCTCGGATTCGGCATCGCCCTGGCCACCACATCCGTCCACATCTACATAAACCGCCGCGTGCCTCTGTCACACCAAGGGCGCACTTTCGCCCTCCAGAGCACGATCAAGAACGGCGGCGCCATCCTGCCACTCACCACCCTCGGGCTGGCGGCAGGCGTCTTCGGCATCCAGAACGTCCTGCTGGCCTCGCCCTTCGTCCTGCTTGCGCTCGCGGTAGGCCTCGTCCAGCTCAGCCGCCGCTTCGGCGGTCACACCCCCCGCGGCCGTCTCGATGTCCTCTCCACCTTCTGGGAGGCAGACCTGCCCGCCGCGTCCCTTGACGAACCTTCGATTCCACCCAAGCCCGCAAGCGAGTTAGCATGAACGCCTGCTGATGCGCTCCCTCCATATCGATTTCAGTCACAATCTGCGCGAAAGCCTTGCCTCGGACGAAATCGCCGCCGTCCTCAAGGACCCCTCCGGCCTCCTCTGGCTCGACCTCACGACCGGCGACGAATGCCGCGCCATCCTCGAAGATGTCTTCCGATTCCATCCCCTCGCCATCGAGGACTGCTTCGACGGCGTCGTAGACCCGCCCAAGATCGACGACTACGGCGACTATCTCTTCATCATTTCGCAATCCGTCGCCTCCCTTGACCCCACCGGCCGCCTCGATCTTTCCGAGGTGGACCTCTTCCTTGGGTCGAACTACGTCGTCACGTCCTCTCCGGCCGCCATCCAGCCCCTGGAGGAGCTCTTCGAGCGCGCCCGCGCCAACCCTCAGGTCCTCAAGCGCGGCGCCGACTTCCTTGCCCACAGCATCCTCGACGCCCTCGTCGACCTCCTCCTGCCCGCGGTCGAGGCCATGGATGAACAGATCGATGACATCGAGCAGCGCCTCCTGGACCATCCCGACAAGTCGATCCTGCCGGAGATCCTCCTCTTCAAGCGCAACGCCCTCCGCCTGCGCCGCTCCATCCTGCCTCAGCGCGACCTGGTCAACCACCTCTCCCGCGGCGAGTACAGCCAGCTCATCCGCGCCGAGGCCCAGATCTTCTACCGCGACATCTACGATCACATCGTCCGCGTTGACGAGATGCTGGATGGCCTGCGTGACCTCGCCGATGGCGCCCTCAGCAGCTACCTCTCCGCCGTCAACAACCGCATGAACGAGGTAATGAAGGCCCTCTCCGTCGTCGCTTCCATCTTTCTGCCCCTCACCCTGATCGCCAGCATCTTCGGCACCAACCTGGACTACTCGCCCTTCGGCCTTAGCTTCAAGGCCGGCTTCTGGCTCATGCTCGCCGGCATGATCGCCCTTAGCGCCGCCCTCATACTCTTCTTCCGCCGGCGCGGCTGGTTCTAGCCCGCGGCCCTAGTCCGAGGCCCTGGAGCCACTTCCATGCTTCATTGCGAGCCATTGCCCGCAGGCAAGCGAAGCAACCCTTTACCACGACATACCAACCCGTCAATACGCCAATTCTCCCGTCTTGTCATTCCGAGGCACGAGGAACCTGCCCCGCGAGACTAGCTTCCTGCCAACCCCGCCGTCAGAATTGCCGCATGTCTCCTGACAGCCACTCTCAGGGCATCTGAGCTTATCGAAAGACGTGGCAAACCTTAATCCCCTTCCATCCAAACACCTCGTGCCAAACACCTCGTGCCAAACACCTCGTGCCATCGACTCCCCCAGCAGGCGTAGCAGCGCGACAGCACTGCGAAGCCCTCCTGCCTTCTTCATGCCCCTGGTTTAACCCGGGGTATGGAGCCCCTAACAGAACTCACCATCTAAAACCCCGACGCCCCTATCTCCTCATCTCACACATAACCAAAAGGCAAATGCCCTCGCGCCTCGCTTTGCGCTATTGCAACCGGCGCCGGGGCACATTGACTACAGGTCCCCACCAAGGAGCTGCCTCGTGAGCCTTCATTTCTGGTCGCGCTACATCCTCCTTATCTTCCTCATCGCCGCCCTCCTCGCCTGCACTGACTTCTCCGACAACGATGAGGACGGCAGCATGCCCGGCCAGGGCGGCTCCGACTCCCAAGCCATCGCCCCAGCCGCCTCTCGCAACAACGCCGCCATCGCTCAGGACAACGACTTTTCCGAGGCGATCAACGAAGTCCGCCCCGCGACCGTCCAGATCACCAACCAGCAGGTCGTCCTCGATCCCACCCGCCAGCCCTACACCATCCCGGCCGGCGTTGGCACAGGCGTCATCTACAAGCCCGACGGCCACATCATCACCAACGACCACGTAATCGCCGGCGCCCAATCTCTGCTCGTCTCCCTGCCGGACGGCCGCTCCTTTGAGGCCGATCTCGTCGGCCGCGACCCCCGCACCGACCTCGCCGTCCTCAAGATCGATGGCGGCAACCTACCCGTGGCTGAGCTCGGCGATTCGGGCGAGGTTGAGGTCGGCGATTGGAATGTCGCCATTGGTCACGCCCTCGGCCTGCCCGGCGGCCCCACCGTCACCGTCGGTGTCACCAGCGCCCTCGATCGCACCGCCCAGGAGCCTGCCCCGGATGGCGGCGCTGGTCCCGTCCTCTACGGCCTCATCCAGACCGACGCCTCGATCAACCCCGGCAACTCCGGCGGGCCGCTGGCCAACCTCGATGGCCAGGTCATCGGCATCAACACCCTCATCGCCGGCCAGGTCGGTGAGGGCATCCAGGCTCAGGGCATTGGCTTCGCCATCTCCATCAACACCGCCAAGCAGATCGCTGCCGAACTCGAATCCAACGGCCGCATCGACCACGCCTACCTCGGCGTCAGCTACGTCCCCGTCAGTCCGCCTACCGCGGCCCAGCTCGGCATCACCCAGACGGCCGGCGCCGTTGTCATGGAGGTCGTCCCCGGCTCGCCAGCATCTCAGGCCGGCCTCTCCCGTGGCGATGTGATCACCGATGTCGAGGGCCAACCCGTCGAAGGCGAATCCGATCTCACCCGCCTGATCGACAGCCACAAGCCCGGCGACCGCATTACCCTCAAAGTCGCCCGCGGCGACGACACCCGCGACGTCCAGGTCACCCTCGCCGCCGCCCCTGACTAGCGCCCTTCAGCTCCTGTAGCGGCGACCTTCAGGTCGCCACGGGGCGGGGGGTGGGTGAGACATCCCAGTTCGGCATCGCGTCCGATTGCCCAGCGAGGAACGACACCCCAGCCTGGCCAGGCTGGGGTATAGGTTAGCCTCCCGCCAAGCACGTCATCACCTCTACCTCGGCTCGCAGCGGCGCAGCCGCGCGGCAGCTATGCGTAGCCGTCCTGCCCAACTCATGCCCCGGGTTTCAGCTGGAGTATGGTTCGCCCATCCGCTGGACACCGCCCCGCCGTGCCCATCCGCTATAATCGATTCACTGTGATTAAGGCCCAGCCCTCAATCGTCCCCCACGCCATCGCATCAGCGATGCGCTTCTCCCTGCCTACCCTCCTCCTTACATAGCCCCGTCCATCTCCTCGCGAGACGGGACCGGGGCGACACCAACCCATATCCCTTGGTTCCACCTATCTCCCAAGGAGGGGAGCTATGCAGCCGCAAGCAGACTCTGCTGCTAGAATCACAACCGATATGCCTCAAACCGAAGACCCCCGCTCGCAGGACATAGCTGCGGGTTTCAACCCGCGGAATGGCCCCTCCGACCCGCCGGCCGTTGCAGGCGGTGTAGGGGCTGGCGGGGACGCCGGGCGGACACCGCTTTCCAATCGAATCGACCGCTACGACCCGCCCGCCATCGAGGCCCGCTGGCAGCAGCGCTGGGAGGACGACGGCCTCTACCACGCCCGTGACGACGACCCACGCCCCAAGTACTACTTCCTCACCATGTACCCCTACCCGTCCGGCGACCTGCACACCGGCCACTGGTACGCCGAAACGCCGCCCGACACCAAGGCGCGCTACATGCGCATGCGCGGCCACAACGTCCTCTTCCCCTACGGCTTCGACGCCTTCGGGCTGCCCGCCGAAAACGCCGCCATCCGCAACAATATCCATCCCTTCAAGTGGACCATGGCCAATATCGACCGCATGCGCCAGCAGGCCAAGCGCATGGGCACGATGTTCGACTGGTCGCGCGAGGTCATCACCTGCCTGCCCGAGTACTACCGCTGGAACCAGTGGTTCTTCCTCCAGTTCTACAAGCGCGGCCTGGCCTACCGCCAGAAGGCCGCCGTCGATTGGTGCCCCAACTGCAACACCACCCTCGCCCGTGAGCAAGTCTGGGGCGAAGACCGCCACTGCGAGCGTTGCGGCACCCCCGTCATCAAGCGCGACCTGGAGCAGTGGTTCTTCCGCATCACCAACTACGCCGAAGAGCTGCTCAACTTCGATGGCCTGGACTGGCCCGAGCGCGTCAAGACCATGCAGACCAACTGGATCGGCCGCTCCGAAGGCGCAACTATCTCCTTCAAGATCGACGCCGCTTCCTCCCCACAAGCTGCGGGTTTCAACCCGCAGATCAGTGAGTCCCCTCTCCCTCTGAGGGAGAGGGCTAGGGTGAGGGTGCCGGGCGCTGCATCGTCAGATGATGCTTCTCTTACGGCCGATCAATCCGAGGTCATCTCCGTCTTCACCACCCGCCCCGACACCATCTATGGCGTCACCTTCATGGTCCTTGCCCCGGAGCATCCCCTGGTCGATAGCCTGACCACTCCCGAACGCCGCGCTGAGGTCGACGCCTACATCGAGCAGGCCCGCCGCCAGACCGAGATCGAGCGCACCGCCGCCGACAAGACCAAGACCGGCGTCTTCACCGGCTCCTACGCCGTCAATCCCTACTCAGGCGACCGCGTCCCCGTCTACGTCGGCGACTACGTCCTGGCGACCTACGGCAGCGGCGCCGTCATGGGCGTCCCCGCCCACGATGAGCGCGACTTCGAGTTTGCCCGGAAGTACGGCCTGTCCATCCCGGTGGTGATCTCGCCTCCGGATCCTCGCGATCCTAGCGGTGTGGGGGTGGATGCGGAGGGGAGGGCGACACCGCATTCAGATCAATCAGTGGCTGCGGGGCCCGGCGGTGTGGGGGTTGAGGCGGAGGGGAGGGCGACACCGCTTTCAGATCAACCGGAGGCCGTCTACATCGACCCCGGCATCATGGTGAACTCCGGCCCCTTCGATGGCACTCCCAGCGTCGAGGGCAAGGCCGCCGTCATCCGCCACGGCGAGGAGCGCGGCTTCGCCCGGGGCACGATCACCTACCGCCTGCGCGACTGGCTGATCAGCCGCCAGCGCTACTGGGGCACGCCCATCCCGATCATCTACTGCCCCAATGACGGCATCGTCCCCGTGCCGGAATCCGATCTGCCCGTCCTCCTGCCCGAAGACTCCGAGTTCGTCCCCACCGGCGAGTCGCCTCTCAAGCGGGACGACAGCTTCCGCCTCGTTAAGTGCCCCCAGTGCGGCGCCGATGCCGAGCGCGAGACCGATACTATGGACACCTTCGTCGATTCGTCCTGGTATCAGTACCGCTACCTCAGCCACGACTACGATCAGGCCCCCTTCGATCCCGCCAAGCGCGACTGGCTGCCGGTCTCCCAGTACACCGGCGGCATCGAGCACGCCACCATGCACCTGATGTACTTCCGCTTCTTCACCAAGGCGATGCGCGACATCGGCCTGATCGACTTTGGCGAGCCCGCCGTCAAGCTGAACAACCAGGGCATTATCCTCGGCCCCGATGGCGAGAAGATGTCGAAGAGCCGCGGCAATGTCGTCAACCCGGACGACTACGTCAATAGTTACGGCGCCGACACCTTCCGCTGCTACCTGATGTTCATCGGCCCCTGGAGCGAGGGCGGTCCTTACCGTCCCGACGGTATCGAGGGCATCTCACGCTGGCTCAACCGCGTCTGGCACCTGACTCTGGAGCCACCCGTCTTCAACGACACCGACGAAGACGCCACCCGTGAGCTCCAGCGCCAGCGCCACGCCACCGTCCGCGTCGTCACCGACGACCTGGACGAGTTCCGCTTCAACACCATGCTGGCCAAGCTAATGGAGTACACCAACTATCTAGGTCGCGCCAAGGAGGCCGGCAACGTCGGCCCCACCGCCTGGCAGGACGCCGTAGAGACCCTGCTGCTGATGATCGCGCCCGCCGCGCCCCACATCGCCGAGGAGCTATGGCAGCGCGGCGGCCACGCCTACAGCGTCCACCAGCAGGCCTGGCCCACCTACGACACCGCCCTGGCCCAATCCGAGACCTTCACGCTCGTCGTCCAGGTCAACGGCAAGCTGCGCGACCGCATCGATGTCCCCGTCGACATCAACGAAGCGGACGCTACCGCCCTCGCCTTCGCCAGCCCGCGGGTGCAGCCCCACATCGAGGGGCTTACAATAAGCCGTGTCCTCTTCGTCCCCCGCCGCCTCGTCAACATCGTCGTACTTTGATCGCTTTATAGGGTCAGCGGGCCGGCCGCAGCAGGCCGGAAGGCTGCCCCTTCTGCCTTGGTTGCCTGTCGTCGCCCGTAGAACCATCCCTCTTGGACTGAGTCTGATACTCTTGCTCGCCTGCGCGAACCAAAAAGGTGAGCCGGAGGTCGCCGGCACGCCCGTGGTTGCCGATATTCGCCAGGTCGATTTTTATCCCCTTGCCGAAACTGCCAAGCCGCCACAGCCGTTCTCGTCTCCTCAAGACCGCGTACCTCAGTTGCTCGTCTATGATTCTGTGACCGATGACATCGTGGTGGCGGGCGACTCTAAGGGCTCCTCCTGGCTGTCCGAGACCACACTCGCTGTAGGCAAGCAAGGGCGCCTGGCGATCTACGACGCGGTGGCGCGGACCTGGCGTTCTTCGAACCTCGACGTCCCTGAGGTGCTCAGGACCTCCGCCAGTCCCGATGCCCGGTACCTGGTCATCCAGGAGCCTGACCAAAGCCTCGAAATCGTCGATCTCCGCTCAGACCGTCTCGCCGTCGTGCCGGTCAGCCCACGCGATGTCTGGTGGAACCCCGATTCCACTCGGCTTCTAATGAACTCTAACGTGCCGGCCCCGCGAGGCAACTCGCCAGATTATCGCGTTGACGTGCTTGCTATCGGCGCCAGCTTCGCCCTTTTTGAAGTCGACTCCGGCCCCGGCGAGCCGATCGCTTGGCAGTGGTTGGGTCCAGACCGAGTTGTTGCCTGGCACACGGAATCTAACGATCGAATGCGCATCTTGGATGTCGGCTCTGGTCTCGCTCGCCAGGTTTTCGCCGCTCCGATGGCAGATGCTAACAAGTATGCAGTCTTCGCATTCAATAAGGACGGAAGCCGCGTAGCCATCCAGGCAGGTAACAATGTCACCGTCTACGAGTCCGACCCGTTTCAAGCGCTGAGAGAAATTCCCAACGCGAAAATTAGCGAATCTCAGTTCGTGCATCAAGGCATCTGGTCGCTGGACTCAAGGGCAATCGTACTACTCGAGAATTCGTGTCAGCCGGACGAGCGCGTGACGATTGTCGAGATTGATTCCGGCGCCAGACGGCCCGTTGCCCAGGCTCATGCCTACCGGCAGGGGTTCTCACCGGACGGCAAATGGATCTACTTCACGCACGGACACTCCCTCTCAATCGTCCCTGCTGACGCCTCGGCCCAACCCCGGCTTCTCTATGACGACGTTACTGCTGCCAGTCAAATCTCCTGGTCTTCAGACGGTAGGTTCATCGCGTTTCCCCGTTTCTTCGGAGGCTATGATCGATGCATCTAGGCTGGGTTTCATTCGTAGGTGCCACCCTGCTGCTTACCGTCGCCTGCAGCACCAGCAACAACGGCGACTCCCCGGGCGCCACCTCTACCCAACCCCCGGGCGTTACCCCCAATGTCCAAATCACCCTGCCGCCCGGCTCTCCCACCCAGCCAGCCGGCTCCGCCTCCGACGAACCCGTAGCCTTCCAGACCGCCGATGGCGTCACCCTGCGCGGCCACCTCTACGCCCCGGCCGGCGCCAAGCGCAAGGTCCTCGTCCTCGCCTCAACCCAACCCCAATCGACCTGGAAGCCCTATGCCGCCGAGTTCGCCGGCCAGGGCATCGCCCTCCTCACCTTCGACCCGCGCGGCGTCGGCGAGACCGGTGGCGCCCGCAATGACGCCATGAATGACGACGACTTCGTCCTCGCCATCGGCTTCATCAAGTCGCGCGACTACCCGCAGGTCTACGTCATGGGCATCGGCAGCCCTGTTGCCGGCGCCGCCTTTACGGCCGCCAGCGTCAGCCAGGTCGCCGGGGTCATCGCCTCACCCGCCGGCGCCAACACGGCCCAGGAGTTCATGCGTATCACCGCTCCAAAGCTCTATATCACCAACGAGGGAGACGCGACGTCGGAAGCCAACAGCAAGCTGGCCGTGCAGGTGGGGCCAGGAGCCGGCGTCACGGTAACAATCCTCGACCCACCCCACTCCAGCCCCGACATCCTCGGAAACCCGGACGCCAGGCAGGCGATCCTGGATTTTATAAGCAAATAGCGTTCATCGGGCTGTAGCGGCGACCTTCAGGTCGCCACTTGCGCCCGTTAGGAGTATGCCCGTCCGAGCTTGCTGCGAAGGCTAATTCTGCTTAGTCCGGCGAGGCCGTTGCCTGCTCGCCCGATTCGCCGGTGCGGTCTTCCAGCGCCTCTATACCGGCCCGGACCGTGCTGTTGAAAGCCGCCAGCTGCTGCTCCAAGCGGCGCAGCATCTCCAGCGCGTAGCGGTCCGCCTCGTCCATCTGGTTCGTTGCCGCCTGCTCCGCCTGCCGTAACCGCGACTGCACCTGGTCCTGCGCCTCGTCCAGCAGCGATTGCGCCCTGTCCTCGGCCCGCTGCACGATGACCTGCGCCTCACGCTCGGCCGCCTGGATCACCGCCGTCTCGTCCAGCCGCTCCTGCACCTCAAGCTCCGCCTTGTGGACGATGCCTTCACCCTCGCGTCGCGCCTCTTCGATGTAGGCGTCCTTGCTCGCGACGATCTCTTGCGCTTCCTTGACCTCCCACGGCACCGTCGACCGCATCTGGTCGACCAGCTCCAGGATCCGCCGCCGGTCAACGACCACGCCCTGGCCGATCGGCATCCGCCGCGCCTCGGCCACCAGGTCCTCCAGCCGGTCGATTAAATGCAGGATGTCCACGTCAGCCTCGCCCAAACTTCTTCTTCAGTGCCTTCGCCACGTGGGCTGGCACGAAGTCAGACACATCGTAGCCGAGAGCGGCCACCTCGCGGATACTCGTGCCGCGGATGAACAGGTTCTCCAGCCGCGAGATCATATAAATCGATTCGATCTCCGGCGCCATCTTGCGGTTCATCAGCGCCATGTCGAACTCGGACTCGAAATCAGTGCTGCCGCGCATGCTGCGGATCAGCACCGTTGCGCCCTGGCTGCGCGCAAACTCGACAGTCAGGCCGCTGAACGGCTTCACTTCCACGTTCTTGAGGTCGCGCGCTGCCTCCGTGAAGAACCCAACCCGCTCTTCCGTGTCGAATAGCGTTGCCGGCCCGCCGCCTGCCGCCCGGTTGCCGGACTGCTCCACGCCGACCACGACTTCCTCGAACAGCCGAGCCGCCCGCAGCACGATATCCAGGTGCCCGTTCGTCACCGGGTCGAAGCGCCCCGCAAACAACGCAACCGTCAACCTATTCCCCTTGACATCCCGCGTCTCAACATCTGATCCCCTCTCCCTCGTGGGAGAGGGCTAGGGTGAGGATGATCGCCCGAAATAGCAACAAACGCTGCCTGTTCGCTAT
Organism: Dehalococcoidia bacterium; assembly: GCA_009377745.1. GTDB lineage: Bacteria > Chloroflexota > Dehalococcoidia > DSTF01 > WHTK01 > WHTK01. The sequence continues at coordinate 11,511 of WHTK01000038.1, read as the reverse complement.
AGTGCCCATCACATCTACCGATACATCGTGACGCATGTGTCCCCGTACCTGCGAGTCAACAACCGCGGCCGTCCCGCCAGCGTCTCCGGCCACTCACGCCGCTTCGAGTGCTCCACGACAACCGTACCCTCCGGCGCCACCAATCCGCGCTCGATGACCTCTGTCAGCTCCCGTTCGGCCCGATCATACTCGTAGGGCGGGTCGGCCACCACCAGCGTATACGGCCCCTCCAGCCTCGCCACGGCCCTCGCGACCGGCATCGGCAGCACCCGCGCCCGCGCCGCCAATTCCGTCAGCTTCAGGTTCTCCTTGATAATCGCGCTCGTGCGCTGGTCCGCCTCCACAAAGTCGCAATGCTCCGCCCCCCGGCTCAGCGCTTCGATGCCCATCGCGCCGGTGCCGCTGTACAGGTCCAGTACGCTCGTCAGGCCGGCGCCGTGCGCGGCCAGCATCTCGAACACTGCCTCGCGCACGCGGTCAGACGTCGGCCGCACGCCCTGCTTCGGCGGCCCCTTCAGCACCCGGCCGCCCATCTCACCGCCGATCACCCTAAGTGGCATCAGCGACGCCCCACGGCCAGCTATTACTCAACTGGCATTCCGTTGGAGCCGCGCGGGCAAGCCGGGTCATCATCATTCGCCTGGACCTATTAGCTGAGGAAGAGAACGATGGCCAGCAGGCCCACCACGGGCAGTAACACGGCAACGGCTCTGGTCAGGGACCCTGGCCGTGAGTTGGCGAAATGCCAGTAGATCATGCCAATCATGATCAGACTGGATGCGAACCCCCGCAGATAGTCTCCGAGCGTCCTTTGCCTCCAGGCTGCTAGGGCCGCACAGCAGGCGTGCCCGCCGGCACGGGAGACCCGGACGCCGCGGGCCGCACGTCCAGCACGATCTTCTGCATCGCCCGGATCACCCCATCGCTGACGATCAACGACACGTCATAAGCCCCCGGCTGGGCCGGCGCCTTCCAGACGATGTTCCCCTTCGTGCCCGGCTCACTGCCGCCCGCCTGGATCTGCCAGGTTGGCCGCAGCATCACCCCGTTCGGCTGCGCCAACGGCACGTTGCCGGACTCCGCGTACGTCCGCAGCGGCGCCCAGAACGCCGGCGCCTGGTCATTCAAGGAGATGTCGCCCACCGCGATGCCGCCAAGCCCCAGGCGCCGGGCCAGGTCCAGCCGGAACGCCAGGCTCAGACTGTTCTCCAACCAGACTGTCCGCTGCCCGCCCCGGCCGGGATAGGAGAACGCGACCGCGCTGGCCTCCTCATCCCAGCGCAAGCCGCTGGCGCCATCGTCCTGGAAGATGTTCTTGCCCACGATGATCACGGATGAGTTGGGCGTGATCGCTGACGTCGTCCTCACCTCAATCGTGCTGGCCAGCGTCAGCCCCTCGCCCAGGCTCATCGCCCGCAGCCCGTCCGTCCCCTTCTCGTAGCTCTGGCGCGTCACGACCAGCACTACCTTGGTCAACGGCAGCTTAGGCTTGAGGAAGTTCAGCGCCTCCTCCATCCGCTGGTGGTAGATCGATGGGTCCGGCTCGGCCATTAGCTTGACCACGTCCGCCCGCCGGCCCATCTCCTCCCAGTCGTAGGCACCGGTATCCCAGCTGACACCGTTTTTTGCCGGCAACGGCAGCGTCACCGTTAGCGTCCGGCCGGATTGCCTCAGCCGATCGCTCAGCACCGTGATGAACGACGTGAAGTCCGCCTTACGGGCCGGGTTCAGCCGCTGGTAGTCGATCTCGATGCCCGTATATCCCGGCTGCAACGAGAGCTGCACCAGCGCGTTGATGTGCGCCTCCTGCAGCCCCGGTGACCCCAGGATCGCGTTGGCGGCGTCCACGTCCTTCTGCGCGCTGGCGCGCACCACGGGGGCCACGCTACCGTGCTCATCCGGCAAAGTCGTCGGCGTGCCTGAAACCGTCCCGTCGGGCATCGGTATGTAGTCCACCGGACTCACGATGGCGAGCAGGCTTAGCGCCTCCGGGTCCGCCTGGGCTCCGGCCGGCAGCGCACCGCTGATCACGGTCGCGTTCTCCGTGCGTCGCAGCACTGCCACGTTCTCCGGCATGTCCTCCACCTGGCCGCTCGCCGCCGTGCCGTTATTGACGAGAGTAGCGTTGCTCAACCGCTCCCACTTGCCGTCATCGCTCGTGTACAGCGCCAGGTTACGGCCATCGCTGGCCGGCTGCAGCAGGTTCACCGTCAGATTGTAGGGCCCGTTCGAGCCATCGGGCTTCTTCAGGTCGAAGACCCGGCTCAGGGACTCCAGGCCCTCGGGCGCCCGTGGCGCCCTGAGGTTCGTGCCCGCTGCCGTCGATCCAGGCTGCTGGGTCCCGTCCGGCGTCACGCCACCGCCGCCGTCACCGCCACCCAGGATATCGAACGGCGATAGCACCAGAAGCAGCAACAGCGCCCCCAGCACCCCCATGCCGATGAGGATGCCGCGCGCCGTTTTATCGCGTGAGACTGCCCCCTGCGGCTCCAGGATTCGGTCGAATGGTCCCTGCTCGCTCAACGCGGCGTAATCTCCATCTCCACCGCCATCACTCTGCCCTCTCGCCAAAGCTGCACCGGCAGGCGCTCGTCCAGCCCAACCTGCGCCAGCGCGTTGATGAACGGTAGCTGCTCCGTTATGTCATTACGACCCAGCCGCAGCAGGATATCGCCGGTCTGGATGCCCGCCTTCTGGGCCGGACTCCCATCGATTACGCGCCGCACCAGCGCCCCATGGTCGACGCGCAAGTTCGAGGTCTGGATCAGCTCGTCATCCACGTTCTGATGGTCGATGCCGAAGTACGGCCGCGGGAACTTGCCCTCGTCGATCATCGCCCGCGCGATCGGCAGGATCGTCCGGCTCGAGATCGCGAACGAGATGCCGAATAGCGGGTCCTCCCGGCCGATATCCCGGAACGAGATCAGCCCCACGATCTGGCCTCGTAGGTTGATCAGCGGCCCGCCGCTGTTGCCGACGTTGATCGCCGTGTCCGTCTGGATCAAGTCCTCGGCCCACACTCCTCGCAGCGCCTTGCGACGGTGCACGGCGCTCACCACACCCGTCGTTACGCTGTTCATGTAATCGATGTCCGGACTGCCGATAGCCATCACCGTCTGGCCCGGCCGCAGCGTCTCTGAGTCTCCCAACGCCAGTGGCCGCAAGCCACCCGCGGGCACCCGTAGCACGGCCAGGTCCGTGAACGGCGCATCGTGCGAGACGATCGTCGCCGGTCGCGCTTCGCCGTTCGCCAGCAGCACCGTCAGCTTACCCGGCTCGGTAATTATGTGCGCGTTGGTCAGGATAAAGCCGCGCTCATCGATGATCACACCGGCGCCTCCGGCAATCGAGCCTGGCTGCGCCGAGAGCTCGTTGATAATCGCCACGACAGACGGCATGGCGCGCGCCGCGACTTGCGCCACGGCATCCCCGTCAGCCATCTCCGCCATGGCCGCGGGATCATTATCAGCGTCAGAGCCGCCCAGCAGCAGCGTCACCACTGCGCCGGAGGCCGCGCCGATCACCACCGCAACGACAATCACCGCGGCAAGCCAACCCAACGGCGGCAGATTCTGGCGGGGCCCGTCCTCCAACTCTATCTCCATCCAATGTATAGGTGCCTTAACAATTGGCCCGCCCAGTTTACCATAGGCTTTCCGGCCTTCTATTAAACCCCAGCCAAGCCTCCCGCCTCAACCGAAGCTACCTGCTTGCCCAAATCCCCAACCTCGATCTCCTCTCCGCGGCGGAGAGGAGATGCCGACAGGCAGAGGAGAGGTCGCCCCCGCCCGCACCTACTCCGAGTGGCTCATGTCGAGAAGGCTCCAGCACCTCATCTTTCAACCCGTCCCGATCCGGCAAACATTAGACCCCTGAGAAATCCTTCAAGCAGGGTTCGTAGGGGCGCAGCCCATGCGCGGGGAGCCTGAGGGGTGTCCCCTCAGTGGGTAACCTGATTAACAGCGCGGAGCGCACAAGGGCGATAGCCCAGCGGGACGCGCAGCGCCAGGCCGGCGACGCAGCCCCCGTCGCAATTGACTTGACCCTGCCACCTTTTTACAATAGCCGCGCTACCGAGGATGCATTCGAAGCCCGGCGGTCAATGCGGCGGGCAATTTTCTTTGGAGAGGACGCTCTCCGCAACTGGAGGAGATTTGGCCATTTCGCTGCGAGACTACGAGTTGGTTGTCATTCTTAACCCCGAGATCGGCGATGACCTCGTCGGCGAAAGCCTGGACCGCCTCCAGCAGACCATAGCCACCCGTGGCGGTGAGGTTGTGGAGAGCAACCCCTGGGGCCGTCGCCGGCTTGCCTACCCCATCAGCCGCCACCTCGAAGGCAACTACGTCGTAAGCCAGATCAAGCTCGATCCCGGTCAGGTCCCAGGCCTGGAGAGCAGCCTCCGCATCTCCGAAGACGTAATCAGGCACCTGATCATCCGGACGGACCAGTAGAGTAGCCAGACGGGGGACAAGTCAGGGCGCAAGCAGCGCCCTTAGCGGCAGAGAGATTCTCGCCAAAGGGACAGCACCATGCCGGACGGCCTCAACAAGGTCATGCTCATCGGCAACCTCGGCAAAGACCCTGAGATGCGTTACACCGCCAACGGCCGCGCCGTGACCACGTTTACCCTCGCCGTCAACCGAAGCTACGGCGGCGGCCAGGGGGGTGAGGAGCGCAAGGAAGAGACCGAGTGGTTCACCGTCGTCACCTGGGAGAAGCTGGCAGAGCTGATCGGCCAGCACCTCCAGAAGGGCCGCAAAGTCTTCGTCGAAGGCCGCCTCGCCAGCCGTAGCTGGGACGGACCCGACGGCCAGAAGCGCTACCGCACCGAGGTCGTCGCCAACCAGGTCCTCTTCCTCGATCGACCCCAGGGCGCACCTATGCCCGACATCGGTGGCGACATAGACCCGGATGATCTACCCTTTGATCAATAACACCAAATAACCAACCTGCCTCGGCTCCAATTCGAGGGCCAGGCCGAGACTAAATGAGGTTTCAGTGAGCGAAGCAAGCGAAGAGACAAACCAGCCCGGATCCGGCGAAGGCCAGCCCTCTGCCCCTCGTGGCGATCGGCCCCCGCCGCCGCGCCGCCGCCCTGGTGGCGGAGGTGGCCGCTTCGGCCGCCGCCGCGTCTGCGCCTTCTGCGTCGATAAGGTCACCTCCATCGACTACAAGGAGACGGCCAAGCTGCGCCGCTACATCTCCGACCGCGGCAAGATTGAGCCGCGTCGCAAGACCGGCACCTGCGCTGGCCATCAGCGCATGCTCACTACCGCCCTCAAGCGCGCCCGGCACCTCGCCTTGCTCCCCTTCACGGCGGAGCACATCCACGCCAGCGGCGTCTTCCCAACCCGCGCTTGATCGCCGCGGCGGCCGGAGGCGAAAATAGCCCTGCCAGCCGTTAGGCTCGCACCCTGCTCTCAGCAGCGTAATCTCACCGAAGGGGGTCTCCCGCCGTGAGCCGCCGAGCACGGGCGGTTAGTCCCCGCCCCAACCCACTCGCAGACCTCGATCCGGAGCGGCGCAATGCCGTCCTCCTCGTCGGTGGCATTGGCGCCGTCGTCCTCTTCGCCCTCGCCCTCATCGGCTACGGCTACTACACGGACCGCATCGCCCCCAACAGGACCACCGTCCTCGAGATCGGCGACCGCAAGTTCGACTATTCCTTCCTCGAACGCCGGGTCGGCGCCGAATACGCCGAAGGCAACATCCAGACCACCTCCAGCGAGGTGCTCGCCGCCGGCATCATCGAGACTCTCTCCCTGATCGACCGAGAAGAGACCGTCCGCCAGGCCGCCCGCAAGGAAGGCCTCGTCGCCACCCAGGACGAGGTCGACGCCGCGATCAAAGAGCGCCTCGGCCTCACCGCCGAAGCTACCCGCGAAGCGATGGCTCCGCGTCTGCGCTCCCAGCTCCTCACCCTCGGCCTCCCGCTGTCCGAATACGAAGAGATCGCCCGCGCCGCCGTCCTCGAAGAGAAGTACCGCAGCCGCTACGCGGACCAGGTCCCCGCCCAGGCCGATCACGTTGACCTGCGCATCATCCAGGTCGGCAGCAAGGTCACGGCCGATTCGATCAAGACCCGCCTCGATAACGGTGAGAGCTTCGCCTCCATCGCCGCCGCCGAGTCGATTCACCCCTCCGGACGCGGTACCGCCGGTGAGCTCGGCTGGGTCCCGCGCGGCTCCCAGATCATCCCCGTCGAAGAGGCTGCCTGGGACCACCCCGGCCTCAGCGGCCCCATCGAGACCATCCAGGGCTTCTTCATCGTCGAGAACCGCGGCCAGGAAACCCGCGACCTCACCGACACCACTAAGGAAGCCGTTGCCCGGCAGTCCCTCACCCGCTTTCTGGAGTCCACCCGCGAAGAGCTCGGCGCCAACCCCACCCTCTCGCCGCGCCAGCTCCAGCGCATCGCCTCCAGCATCGTCCAGCGTGGCAGCTAAAGACGCCCCCGTACGCGTCGCTCTCCTCGGGGCCGGCGTGGTCGGTGGCGGTGTCGCTCGCATCCTCAACGAAAAGCGAGAGACCTACGCCCGTCAGCTCGGCCGCCCTCTCGTCCTCACAGGAGCGCTCGTCCGCGACGCCGCCCGCGCCCGCGGTGAGCTCGACTCGGCCCTCGTCACCACCGATCCCGCCCGCATCCTCGATGACCCTAGTATCGACATCGTGATCGAGGTCCTCGGTGGCGAGCAGCCCGCCCTCGACTACATCCGCCACGCCCTCATTGCTGGCAAGTCCGTCGTCACCGCCAACAAGGAGGTCATGGCCAAGCACGGCCCCGGTCTCCTCGCCCTCGCCCGGCAGCACAACGTCGACCTCCTCTTCGAGGCCAGCGTCGGCGGCGGCATCCCGATCATCGCACCCCTCCGGCGCGACCTGCTCGCCAATCGCATCATCGCCCTCTCCGCCATCATCAACGGCACCACTAACTACATCCTCACCGCCATGAGCCGGGAAGGCGCTGACTTCGCCCAAGCCCTCAGCCAGGCCCAGGCTCTCGGCTACGCTGAAGCCAACCCCGCCAACGACGTCGAAGGCGAGGACGCCCGCTTCAAGCTCGCCATCCTCGCCAGCCTCGCCTTCCGCACCCCCGTCCGGCCTGAGGATATTTACCGCGAAGGCATCACCCGCCTCACCGCCAAAGACTTCCGCTATGCCGCCGAGCTTGGCTACGCCATCAAGCTCCTTGCGCTCGCCCGCTGGCAAGACGGCGGCATCCAGGCCCGCGTCCACCCCGTCTTCATCCCGGCCGATGCCCCCCTCGCCAAGGTCGATGGCGTCCTCAACGCCGTCGAGGTTGAAGGCGATCTCATCGGCCGCGTCAACTTCCAGGGCCCCGGCGCCGGCAGTTTCCCCACCACCAGCGCCGTCATCGCTGATGTCCTGGACGCTGCCCAAAGCATCATCGGCGGCCGCCGCGAGCTCTACGCCGCCGAAGAGGCCCCCTCCCGCATCATCCCCATGAGCGATCTGCGCACTCGCTACTACATCCGCCTCACCGTCGCCGACCAGCCCGGGGTCCTCGCCCAGATCGCCGCCGCCCTTGGTCAGGCCCAGATCAGCATCTCCTCCGTCCTCCAAAAAGAGACTCATATCGACGCACAGACCGCCGAGTTGGTTATCATGACCCACGAAGCGCGCGAGGCATCCATGCAGGAAGCCCTCGCCACCGTCGGAAAGCTGGACGCCGTGCACGAAATCAGCAACTTCCTCCGCGTCGAAGAGCAATGAGCCGCCTCTCCCTATACCCCACCACCCCGCGGGCAAACGGGCAGACGGGCATACGGGCAAAGGCGCTGCTTACCCATTTGCCCGATTACCAGATTGTCCAAACAAACGCTAGTTTGCCCGTATGCCAGTTTGCCAGTATGCCCCGGGGCTGGGAGTGGGGAGGGGCCTGTTGACCACCCGTCGCGAAGTCCCCTTCGCCGCCGATAACCTCGCCTGGGTCCACAATGAGATCGGCGAAATCAAAAGCCGCCTCGCCCTCATCCAGCAGGCCACCGAGCAGAGCCGCGGCCTCGCCACCGACGCCGCCGAGAAGGCCAACCAGGCCCGCACCAAGGTTGACCAGCTCGATGCCTACGCCGGCGCCATCATGCACCTCCAGGACGACATCCACGCCGTCCGTGAGCTCCTTGTCCGCGCCCAGGACGACATCCACTCCTTGCGTCAGAGCCGCGAAGAGATCGAGCGCCGCGCTCTCGCCGACGCCGAGCGCGTCCGCCAGGACAAGAACGAGCTCGGCCGCCGCTTCGGCGATCTCGAACACCAGATCGATGGCTGGCAGGAGCAGCTGGCCAGCGCCGAGGAGCACAACCGTCGCAATCTCGAGGGCATCGCTCAGCTGAGCATGCGTTTCGAAGCCCTCGAGACTGAGCACGTCGAGGCCGAGACCCTCCAATCGCGCTCTATCAGTACGCTCTCCCGCATGGACCAGGAGGTGCAGCGACTATCCGGCGTCATCGGCGGCCTCCAGCGCGAGGACGACGTCGCCCGCGAGCGCGCCACCAGCGCCATGGAGATCCTCCGTCGCATGGAGTCCGAGATCGAGGCCGTCCGCAGCGAGACCAACCGCTTCAGCCGCCTCGATGACCGCCTCGAGCTCGTCCAGGCCGAACGCACCCGCCACAACGAGCAGATCAACGAGATCATGGCCAACCTCAGCAAGGTCGATGGCCGCCTCAACGAGCACTCGGAGCGCCTCTCCCTCTCCGAAGTCCGCATGAACAAGCTCCAGGAAGAGCTGCGCGCCGCCAAGGAGCGCCTCCAGCTCGACCGTGCGCAGATCAGCGCCTACCTTCACTCCCTCAGCGAGATCGAAGCCGACATGCGCAAGCGCCAGATCATCGCCCTCGAAAAAGAGATCCGGGACGTCCGTGGACGCGCTCTCAACTTTGCCGAAGAATAGCCGTCCCGGCGTTCTAGAGCGCTACGCCGAGCTCCTGCCGCTGACCCCGGCCACGCCGCGCATTGACCTCGGCGAAGGCTCCACGCCCCTCGTCCGCTCCCAGCGCATCGGCCCCTCCCTCGGCATCGATGACCTCTACTTCAAGCTCGAGAGCTGCAACCCCACCGGCTCCTTCAAGGACCGCGGCATGGTCGTCGCCGTCGCCAAGGCCGTGGAAGATGGGGCCAAGGCCGTCCTCTGCGCCTCCACCGGCAACACCAGCGCCTCCGCCGCCGCCTACGCCGCCCACTGCGGCCTCGATGCCTACGTCCTCTTGCCCAAGATCGGCATCGCCGGCGGCAAGCTCGCCCAGAGCATCGCCTACGGCGCCCGCATCGTCGCCATCGAAGGCACCTTCGACGACGCCCTCCGCCTCGCCCGCGAGTACTGCGCGCGTCACCCCGTCGCCCTCGTCAACTCCGTCAACCCCCACCGCATCCAGGGCCAGAAGACCGCCGCTTTTGAGCTCGTCGATGCCCTCGGCGACGCGCCCGACTATCTCTTCATTCCGGTCGGCAACGCCGGCAACATCACCGCCTACTGGGCCGGCTTCAAGCAGTACGCCGAACGCGGCTTCGCCAGGACCACGCCGCGCATGATGGGCTTCCAGGCCGAGGGCGCCGCCCCCATCGTCCTCGGCCACATCGTCGAAGACCCCCAGACCGTCGCCTCGGCCATCCGCATCGGCAATCCCGCCAGCTGGCAGAGCGCCATCGCCGCCCGCGACGAGTCCGCCGGCGCCATCGATAGCGTCACCGACGCCGAGATCCTTGATGCCTACGCCCGTCTCGCCCGCGAAGAGGGCATCTTCTGCGAGCCCGCCTCCGCCGCGTCCCTCGCCGGCCTGATCAAGACCGCCGCCGCCCGGCCCGATCTGCGCGGCGCCACCTGCGTCTGCATCATCACCGGCAACGGTCTCAAAGACCCCGATACCGCCGCCACCTTCAAGACCACCCAAACGGACGTCCCTGCCCGTCTAGACGCCATCGAGTCCGCCCTAGGTCTGTGACTCGCCTTGGTCGTGCTGAATCTGAAAGTGACCAACAGGCGGATCGAAGGAGACTTTCCCTCCGGCAGCATCGAGAGCCAGGAGCCCTTTACAGAGGACTTCTCTCCCGAGAATTGATGGTAAGGCGTTCGCTGAAGGATCAAATATCAGGTTCAGCTCAAGCCCAAAGGCTGTAATATCGCCTGAGTCATGGACAAACACAAGGGCGCCCTCAATCGAGTGAACGGTCACCGACCCACCGACTCCAATGAAGCTGCCCGCGTCAGCACGAAGTGTTAGCCGTTCGCTGGCTCCGGATCCGAATCTGAGTAGGTCACTTGGGGCAACACATGTCCGTGAAGCTCCGGTATCAACCAAAAATGAGACGTTTACCATCAGGTACAGGACCTGCTCCTGCCGCTAAATTCATCGAGATCGTCGGCTCTTCAATCGAAAAGCCACCTTATGCCAGAAGAGACTCCCCGCGGACGGAGGCATCAATCTCAGGAAAGTAAAGGGAGCCCGTTATATAGGCTCCCTGATCCTCATCGTAAATGCCGGAAATCACTAGAGGATTAAGATGGGCTTCTCCTCGCTTAGGAAGTCCACAAGCACACTATCTAGTGGAATGCCCTGCGTGCGAAGCGTTGCGAGTAGTCTGTCCCGGCTGCGCTCGACAGCAACAAGCCGGCCATCATAGACAGCAATCCAGCTATTCGGGTTCTCCCGACGCCAGTTTTCCAAATTTGCCAACCTGAATCGGGCGTCCCGGTCCATACGCTGCTTGCGCCCGAGTGCCTCATCACGGCCCCCAAGTTGGGCAGTGGCTCGTTCGAGGACTGTGTTTGGCATTATTTCCTCACAACCAATTCCGGTACAGTCAATATATACGTACGGTATACGCCGTCAACCACCGGTATACAGTGTGCTAGTGATTAAATCTTCGGACCATCTCCAATCGATCGACATTCACAGTCTCTAGTTGAGGCTATCAATTCAATGTTGTCTCTATTGAGAGAATACTCAAAATTGCGCTGCCATGCCTCGAACGAGAGTCACTAATGAAGCTCTCCATCGTTGACCAGTCCCCCATCCCCGCCGGCTCTACTGCCGCCGATGCCCTCAACAACAGCATCGACCTCGCCCGCCACGCCGAAGCCCTCGGCTACCACCGCTACTGGCTGGCCGAGCACCACGCCACCGAATCCTTCGCCGGCTCCGCCCCCGAGATCATGATCGCCCGCGTCGCCGCCGAGACCTCCAGCATCCGCGTTGGCTCCGGTGCCGTCCTCCTGCCCCACTACGCCCCGCTCAAGGTCGTGGAGCAGTTCCGCGTCCTCCACGCCCTCTATCCGGACCGCATCGATCTCGGCATCGGCCGCGCCCCCGGCGGTAGCGGCCTCGACGCCTACGCCCTGCGACGCCAGCGCGCCAACGAGGTCATGACAGACGACTTCGGCCAGCAGCTGCCGGAGCTCCTCGCCTTCCTCCACGGCCTCTTCCCGGAGAAGCACGCCTTCAGCAACGTCCACGTCTCGCCCGCCATGCCCGGCGCCCCCGAGGTCTG
>WHTK01000037.1 GCA_009377745.1 Dehalococcoidia bacterium | reverse complement strand
GATCGGCGTCGGCGCACTGGCCGGGCTGGGGCGGCGCCGTTGGCGCTTACGGCGACGGGGGCGGGCGGTGGTGGCATGGGTGCACGCGCGACGGGGGCGTTGACGGCGGCCGAGGCGGCCTGCACGTCCAGGCTGGATACCGAGACTCGGGGCAGCTTGCGTCCCAGGTGACGTTCGATCTCCTGCATCTTCGGCAGGTCCGTGGCGGTGATCAGGGTGACGGCGCTGCCGCTCTGGCCGATACGGCCGGTGCGGCCGACGCGGTGGACGAAGAGCTCACCGCTCTCCGGCAGGTCATAGTTGATGACGCGGTCAATATTGAGCATGTCGAGGCCGCGGGCGGCGACGTTGGTGGCGAGGAGCACCGGCACCTGGCCGGCGCGGAAGCGGGCGACGATGCGGTCGCGGGCAGCCTGTCCGAGGTCGCCCTGGAGGGCCTCGACGTCGTAGCCCATGCGGTTGAGGCGGCGCGCCAGGTTCATGACGCCGTGGCGGGTGCGGCCGAAGACGAGGGTGGCGCCTTCGGAGCGCTGGTTGAGGAGGGCAAGCAGGATGGGAAGCTTGTCGCCGGCCCAGACCTCGATGACACTGTGCTCGATGTCCGGCTCCTGGGATGCGTCATCAACCTTGACGATGACGGGCTGGCGCAGGTAGCGGGCCGAGACCTCGTGCACCCAGGTGGGAGTGGTGGCGGAGAAGAGGGCTGTCTGGCGGGAGCGCGGGGTGGCGGAGAGGATGCGCTCAACGTCGCGGGCAAAACCCTGGTCGAGCATCTGATCGGCCTCATCGAGGACGAGGGCGCTGATGGCGTTGACGCGCAGGGTGCGGCGGCCGAGGTGGTCCAGGACGCGGCCGGGCGTGCCGACGACGATCTGGGCGCCCTGAGTAAGGGCATCGGTCTGCTTTTCGTAGCCGACGCCGCCGTAGAGGACGGCGACTCGCAGTTTGGAGGCGCGGCCGAGGTCGGCCAGGACGGAGGCGACTTGCTGGGCAAGCTCACGAGTGGGAGTGAGCACCAGGGCCTGGACGTCCATGGACTTGGGGTCGCAGATCTCGAGGAGGGGAAGGCCGAAGGCGAGGGTCTTGCCGGAGCCGGTCTGGGCCTGGGCGATGATGTCGCGCCCTTCGAGCATGACCGGGATGGCCTGGGCCTGGATCGGCGTTGGCACGGAAATGCCCTGAGCCTGGAGGGCGTCCAGGCTGGCGCGTCTCAAGTTAAAGGAATCAAAAGACAAGAAGATGGGTCCTTTCGGGGAGAATGCCGGCTCGCATCTCTCCGACTAGGACGCAAGGCGTGGGATTTGTGACTTCGTCTCTCGTTTTGGAGGCGCCGGAAGGTCGGAGTGGGTTTCAAGTTCCGGCTGACGCGTGACGACTTCATTACTTTACCATATCTGGCCGGTTCTTGCTCGAATTAGTCTTCTGCGATTTACCTAGGCATTCTTGAAGCCGGCGTCATGCTGGTTAAGATTCGTTATTGGGGCGGGATTAAGGGCTGCTTGATCGAGATTTGTCATGCTTTCCGGCCGGCCGCGAAATATGCGAGCCAGAGCCAGCCTGCCTACGATTCAGGCGCTATGAAATATCAATACAGGTTCCGGCTCTGGCAGATACCGATTTTTTTGGGCGCCTTCATGGCGGCGCTGGTCTTCGGCAGCTATGTGCAGCTGCAGCGCGACCCACCCTCGATCGCCATCGGTAGGCTGAGCGCGGCCGAGCTGGAGCTTTCTGCCGAGACGCCTGAGCTTTCGATACCGTGGCCGAGCAAGGGCAGCGCCGCGGTAGGAGTGGGCGGCGCCGGCCTCATCGGTAGCCACCGCGATGACCAGCCGCGGCCGATCGCCAGCCTGGTCAAAGTGATGACAGCTTACGTGGTGCTGAAGGACCATCCGCTGAGGGCGGGCGACCCGGGGCCGGAGATCAAGGTCGAGGCGGAGGACATTCAGCTTTACCTCGAGCAGCTCAACAACGGCGAGTCCGTGATCCTGGTGCGCGAGGGCGCCGTCATCCACCAGCAATCGCTGCTGGAGGGATTGCTGGTGCCGTCCGGCAACAATCTTGCCTTCCTGCTGGCGCGCTGGAGCAGCGGCTCCGTGGAGGCCTTCGTGGAGCGGATGAACCAGGAGGCGGAGGCGCTGGGGATGTCGCAGACGGAGTACGCCGACCCCAGCGGTGTCAGCTTCGGCAACGTGAGCACGGCGCAGGACCAGATCAAGCTGGCGATGGCGGCGATGTCGAACCCGCTGCTGGCGCGTATCGTCCGCATGGAGCAAACGCAGTTGCCGGTTGTGGGCACCGTCTACAACGTCAACGCCCTGCTGGGCCAGGACAACCTGGTCGGCGTGAAGACGGGCTGGACGGAGGAGGCCGGGGCCTGCTTCCTGTTCGCGGCCGACTGGCCGGTGGATGGCCAGACGGTGCGGGTATTCGGCGCCGTACTGGGCCAGGACACGCTGGCGGACGCATTCGGGGCCAGCCGGCGTCTAGTCAACGCCACCGGCAGCAGCTTGCAGGTCGTCACCGCCGTTGGCAAAGATGGGCCCGGCACGCCGGTCACAACCGCCTGGGGCAGGCGGACGACCGCCGTACCCGAGGACGACATCCGCGTCGTTGTGTGGCCGGGCCTGGAGGTCGAGGCGAGCCTTGAGAGGCGGTCGCCGACGCGGGAGGTGGAGCGTGGCGCTGAGGTTGGCACGATCATCGTTACGGCCGGCGAGCAGCGGATCGAGATGCCAGCAATTGCGCAGGGGTCGTTGACGAACGCGGGCATCCTCTGGCGGCTGACACGCGGGCCATCGATGCCGTGGTGAGCCGGACGGACGATGTGGGTCCTTCGCTGTCGCTCGGGATGACGGCGGCCGGGGGGGTGGGTGTTTCGCTGACGCTGGGGGTTCGCCGGCGGACGGGTGATCACCCTCACCCTAGCCCTCTCCCTCGATGGAGAGGGGATTGAGGATTTGAGATGGCTTCGGTGGCTGGTCTCAGGCGGACGATCGAAGGTTGCTTCGCCTCGCCTGAGGGCGATGGCTCGCAATGGGTGGCTGGTGTGCGGTTGGTGAGGGGCTCGGTGGACTCGCGCAAGACGGCGCCGGTGAGGACTCGGATTCGCCGGACGGGCGATCTTGGTCCTTCGCTGTTGCTCAGGATGGCGACGGCCGGGGGGTGGGTGTTTAGCTGACGCTGGGGTCGCCGGGCGGGCGATCACCCTCACCCTAGGCCCTCTCCCTCGATGGAGAGGGGATTGAGGATTTTGAGATGGCTTCGGTGGCTGGTCTCAGTCGGACGATCAAAGGTTGCTTCGCCTCGCCTGAGGGCGATGGCTCGCAATGGGTGCGCTTGGTGAGGGCTCGGTGGACTCGCGCAAGACGGCGCCGGTGAGGACTCGGATTCGCCGGACGGGCGATGTACGTCCTTCGCTGTCGCTCTGGATGACGGCGGCCGGGGGTGGGTGTTTCGCTGACGCTGGGGGTTGTCGGACGGGCGATCACCCTCACCCTAGCCCTCTCCCTCGATGGAGAGGGGATTGAGGATTTGAGATGGCTTCGGTAGCTGGTCTCAGTCGGACGATCAAAGGTTGCTTCGCCTCGCCTGAGGGCGATGGCTCGCAATGGGTGTGCGCTTGGTGAGGGCTCGGTGGACTCGCGCAGGACGGCGCCGGTGAGGACGCGGATTCGCCGGACGGGCGATGTACGTCCTTCGCTGTCGCTCAGGATGGCAAACGTCCGAGGGTGGGTGTTTAGCTGACGCTGGGGGTTCGCCGGACGGGTGACCACCCTCACCTAGCCCTCTCCCTCGATGGAGAGGGGATTGAGGATTTGAGATGGCTCCGGTGGCTGGTCTCAGTCGGACGATCAAAGTTGCTTCGCCTTGCCTGGGGGCGATGGCTCGCAATGGGTGGCTGGTGTGCGGTTGGTGAGGAGAGGCGGCGGCACATAGGCCGTAGTGCCTAGCTATGCCGTGGCGATGGCTAGCCGGCGTAGGACCAGCCGAGGATGCGGTTGGTGAGGAGCTCGGTGGACTCGCGCAGGACGGCGCAGGTGAGGACGCGGCCGACGGCGAGGACGTGGTCGCCGAGGTCGATTAGCTCGTGGACCTCGCACTCGACGTAGGCCAGCCCGGCCTGAAGGATGGGACAGGCGGTGTGCTCGCCGTCCCAGTAGGGGATGCCGCGCATCTTGTCGTAGATGAGGGCGCTGCCGGTCTCGGAGCGGCCTTGAATCTTGGAGGCGTCGCGGGGCTGGGCGAACTTGCGGGCCAGCTCGCGGTCTTCGGCGGCGAGGAGGTTGACGGTGAAGACGCCGGTCTCGCGCAGGTTACGCAGGGTGGTGCTGTTCTTTTCGAGGGAGCAGGCGACGAGCCGGGGCTGGAAGGAGACCTGCATGACCCAGTCCGCCATCATGCCGTTGACGTTATCGGAGCCGCGTGAGCCGATGATGTAGAGCCCGTAGGTGAACATCTCCAGCGTCTCGGCGATGGGGTCGATTTCAATCCGGCGGGAGCGGATTACCTGCTCTTCGGCCATGCTTGCCTGTCCTCGATTCGGTGAGTCTCCTAGCAGTATAGATGACGGGTGGTGAGGCAATGCCGAAGAAGCCCGCGCATGGGCTTCGCCCCTTGCAACCCGTGGCGACCGTAAAGGTCGCCGCTACAGGGTTTGGGGCCGTGAAGGCCGCCGTTAGAGGTTGGGGACAATTCGGGCATGGGCTTCGCCCCTTGCAACCCTGGCGACCGTGAAGGTCGCCGCTACAGGGTTTGGGGTCTTGAAGGCCGCCGTTAGAGGTTGGGGACAATTCGGGCATGGGCTTCGCCCCTTGCAACCCTTGGCGACCGTGAAGGTCGCCGCTACAACGTTTGGGGTCGTGAAGGCCGCTGTTAGAGGTTAGGGACAATTCGTGCATGGGCTTCGCCCCTTGCAACCCTGGCGACCGTGAAGGTCGCCGCTACAGGGTTTGAGGCCGTGAAGGTCGCCGTTAGAGTTTGGAGGCTGTTGAAGGCGCCCGTACGGTACATTCGGAAGCAAGACAGCGCCCTCAAGGCAAAGTTGTAAACTGACTTCATCGAGAAGCCAACCCGCGCCCTCAGGCGCTTTGAGTGAGGTGACGAATGAAGGCTGAAGCGGCGATTGCCTCCGGCGCTGACTGGAGAGACGCCCTCACCGAGGTCGTCCAGCAGATGCCGATGCTCGAAGAGAAGGGCGGCGTCGACCTGGCGCTGCTGTTTGCCCACTCCGCCTACGAGGCTGACTTTCCGGAGCTCGTGGCCGAGGTGAAGCGGGCTACGGGCGCGAAGACCCTGATCGGCTGCTCCGGGCAGGGGATCATCGGGCCGGAAAGGGAGGTCGAGCGGGAGCCAGCCATATCGTTGCAGGCGTTTTCGCTGCCGGGATCGCTGCTGGTGCCGGTGCGGATCACCGAGGAAGACATCGAGAACGGTGACAAGGCGCAAGCCTGGGCGGAGCGGGTGGACACCTCGCGCTACATGGTGAACTCCTGGCTGGCCTTCGCGGACCCGTTCTGGGACGTCAACGAGATGCTGAAGCTGATCTGGAGCGTCTATCCCGGCAACGCGGTTGTCGGCGGGCTGGCTTCGCACCACATGGGCATGCACCACACCTACCTGTTCATGGACGACCAGGTCTTCGAGGATGGGGCCGTGGCCGTGGCGATGGGCGGCTCGTACCGCGTCCGGCCGGTCGTCTCTCAGGGCTGCAAGCCGATCGGCGAGCCGTGGACGATCACGGCGGCCGAGGAGAACGTGATCCAGACCATCGGCATGCGGCGGGCGCTGGACGTCCTGGTCGAGACCTATCGCGGGCTGGCGCCGGACCTGCAGAACCGGGCGCGCACGAATACGCTGGTCGGACTGGCGATGAACGAGTACAAGGACGAATTCGGCCGTGGCGATTTTTTGGTGCGCAACCTTATGGGCATTGATCAGGAATCGGGGGCGATTATCATCGGCGGGGCGATACCGCGTCCGGGCCAGACGATCCAGTTTCAGCTGCGCGACCCCGAGGCGGCGCATGAGGACCTGGAGCAGCTCCTGGTGGCGATGAAGGACGAGCTGGGCGGCATCCAGCCGGTGGGCGCGCTGCTCTGCGCCTGCAACGGCCGCGGCCTGAGTCTATTCGGCCAGGAGCACCATGACGTGAAGACGGTGAACGAGTTGCTGGGGCCGATGCCGATCGCGGGGTTCTTCTGCAACGGCGAGATCGGGCCGATTGGCGGCAAGAACTTCATCCATGGGTTCACGGCAAGCGTGGGGATCATCGCGAAGCGGTAGGGGTTTTGCTGGGGTGAGGTGGCCTTCTTGAGGGGCTCATTTTCGTCACAGCAGCAAGCTCTACAAGGCTGAGCGCGGTCGGGCGAAGCCGGTGCGGAGCAAGTGACAAATAAAATGGAAGGGCCGCTCACTGCCGAGCGGCCCTTCCCCTTGAGTTCAGCGAGGCGGCGGCGCCCCGTTGATGGCTAGGCGCGGAGCAAGGGGCGCCGGACGGAGCGCACCTCGCGGACCTGGCGGCGGAGGAGGCGCGGCAGGTGGGTGTAGAGGCCGACGCCGGAGCGCCGGGTACGGGGCCTCTCGGTGCGGGCGCTGGGGCCTGACAAGGCGGCGATCTCGGAGCGGAGCTCTTCGACCTGCGCCCGCAGCATATCGACTTCAGTGAAGAGGCCGGTAGCCTGCGGCCGCAGCTCTCGGACCATGCTCTCGCCGGGGCGGTTCATGGCGGGCCGGGGCGTTTCGGGCGCGGGGCGGACGGTCCGCGTGGTAGCGCGGGTCTGGGGCTGGCGCTCCTTCACCTTGCGGCTGCTGGCAAAGGCAGCGTGAAAGAGAGCAGTGCCGCCGCGATGGCTGCCAACGGTACGGACGCGCTTCTCACCGCCCGGGAGGACAAAGGCGCCGTAAATGCCGAGGAGGATGAACCAGATAGCAACAATGACAATGAGGATGTCCACAAGGCGTCTCCTTTAGCGTTGTGGTTTGATCCTAAGCAGGGAGCCGGCGGGTCGAATATCGGGGAAACCCCTAAGAGTGACGTCCGCGTTCATTGCTGGTAACGACTGAGATCAGGCCGTGAGACGCCAGAGCCAGAGCCGGCGCTTGGACTTGCGGCGGGCAGCGACGATCATGCCCTGGATGACATCATGGCCGCTCTTGAGGGCCGTAACCTCGCTGCGGGCGAATGTGAGGAGCGTTGGCTGGCCGGGCACGGACTGGGCCAGCAAGGCCACTTCGAGCCGCGCTTCCAGGGCTCCGATCTCGACCTTGAGGGTGTCGCGTTCGTTGCGGGTCTCCTGGAGCAAAGCTGAGAGGCGCTTGAGCTCCTGCCAGAGGTCAGCCAGGTTGCTCTCCGGCTCAGGCGGCGGGGCCAGATAGGGCGAAACGCGGAAGCGGCCGCTGGGAGTCTTGTGCGCCAGAAGTTTGCCCTGGCGGATCAGACGGCGGGCGGTCTGGACGGAGACGCCCAGGGCTGCAGCCGCCTCGGCGAGGGTCAGCTCCGGGCCGATGCCGCCAACGACGAATCGCTGCCAGAGGGGGATGGCCACGGCTTCAAGATGGCGGTTGTCGGATGCGGGATCCTGGATGGTGGCGGCCCTTTCTCGAATTAAGAATCGGCCGCCGATCGGCGACAGCGCACTGGTTAAGGCGGCGAGTTAGGCCAGAGATGCGCCTTTGACGCGGTTACAGGGCTCGCAAAGGACCTGAAGGTTGCGCGCGGTGTTGCCGCCGCCGAGGGCGAGCGGGATGACATGGTCGAACTCCAGGCGCTCCTGGCTGGCGCAGCGGACACAACGGCCGCCATCGCGGTTCCAGACGAAGGCCTTGACCTCGTCGGGGATCGGCTGGCGCGCGGCCTCGGTGATGGCATCTGTCTGCTCCATGAGGGCGACAGCGCGGCGGACGCGACGGTCGCGCCGTGACAGGCGTTCGAGGAGGAGCGCCTTGACCTCGTGGGCGTCGAAGCCGTCATCGTCCGAGTAGAACTCATCGCGGAAAAGCCACCAGCGGCGGCGGCGGGAATCAGCCTCGAAGACGAGCACGGGCGTGTCTTGCTGCGCGGCCTTGAGGCGGTCAAAGGCGGCGCGATTGAGGGCGCTTCGCGCCTCGGTCTGGCCGGAGACGAAGCGGTAGCGGCTGAATATGGAGGCGCCGGTCTTGTGGAAGCTGGCGTTGTGGTCTTTTCTGAGCATGGGCTTAAGCGCTATGGCGTGCGTGTCTAGATTATAGCCGGCGCGAGGCGTGGGAGAGGAGAGGCTTGTGGCGCCGGAGAGCTACGGCTGAAGCTGAGCGTGCTCTGCCCGGAGATCAAAGGTCGCCGCGGCGAGGATCGCAATGGGTGTCGCGCGGGATGGCGGGATTCGAGTGTGTTGTTGGCTGACGCCGGGGGTTCGTCAGATGGACGGCGACCACCCTCACCCTGGCCCTCTCCCTCGGAGGGAGAGGGGATTTAGGGCGGCGAGGGCTCGCAAGGGGTGTCGGCGCGGGATGACGGGATTTGGGTGTGTTGTTGGCTGACGCCGGGGGTTATCGGCGGACGGCGATCACCCTCACCCTAGCCCTCTCCCTCGGAGGGAGAGGGGATTTAGGGCTGCGATGGCTCGCAAGGGTGTCGCGAAGGGTGGCGGGATTCGAGTGTGTTGTTGGCTGACGCCGGGGGTTATCGGCGGACGGGCGATCTTGATCCTTCGCTATCGCTCAGGATGGCAAACGTGGGAGCGAGCGTGGCACCGGGGATTCATCGCTGTTGCTCAGGATGGCAAGGCCAGGGTGTGTTGTTGGCTGACGCCGGGGTCACTGGGCGGACGGCGATCACCCCTCACCCTGGCCCTCTCCCTCGGAGGGAGAGGGAATCTGGTCCTTTGCTGTCGCTCAGGATGACAAGATGTGCTAGGGGTTGAGGTTTTCGAGCTGCCAGGTGTCGAAGTTGAGGCGGCGGTAGAAGCAATCGCGGGGGTCGCCGGCCTGGTTTTTGGTGTGGCAGATGCCGCCGTGGCGCGGGCGCACGAGGTAGAGCAGGGAGTTCTGCTCGCAGTTGACGCGGACTTCGAGGAGATCGAAGGTCTCACCGGAGGTCTTGCCCTTCTCCCAGAGCTCGTTGCGGGAGGTGCTCCAGAATACGGCGGAGCGGGTTTCGACCGCCTTCTTGAGCGCCAGGTCGTTGACGTAGGCGACGAGGATTACCTCGCCGGTGCCGGCGTCCTGGACGGCGCAGGGCAGAACGCCGCCGACCTGGGCCACGCCGGCGAGCTTGGCGAAGTCGAGGCTGAGGCCGGCTCCCTCTTCGAGATCGTTGAGAGGGGCCATGCTAAGCCTCAGGGCGATCGTTGGGACCAGGGTCTGGTTCACGGGGTCGGCGGCCAGGCTGAAAGTCTCGAGGGTTGTAGCGCCGATCAGGGGGTTGCTGCCCTCCTCAGCGAAGACGCAAGGGACGGGCTGCACCTCGTCGCGGACTTTCAGCGGCACCGGCCCAATCGGGCTCTCGATCACACGGCCATCCGCAAGACGGAAGCGGCGCGTGGCGTTGGGGTGGTGGCCCAGACTCTCGAGCAGCGAAGCCGGGAACTGGCTGTAGAGGGCACCCGTATCGACCCAGGGTTCGAGCGGTAGAAAGCGCTCACCGGCGGCGTCGCCAACCTCGACCGGATAGCGGAATGTGCCCAACTTTTTCCTCATTCCCTGGCTCCTAGAGACGTACCGGCACACCGCGCTCGGCCATGTAGGCTTTGACGTCGCGGATGCGGTGGGTACCGTAGTGAAAGATGCTGGCGGCGAGTACGGCGTCGGCGTTGGCCTGGACGACGGCATCGACCATGTGCTGGGCGCTGCCGGCGCCACCGGAGGCGATGACGGGCACCTGGACCGCGCCGGTGATCGCCTTCGTGAGGGGGATATCGTAGCCGTCGAGGTGGCCGTCCGTGTCCATGCTGGTGACGAGGAGCTCACCGGCGCCGAGGGAGACGACGCGCTGGGCCCACTCGACGGCGTCGAGGCCGGTGGGGCGGCGTCCGCCGTGGGTGTAGACCTCCCAGCGGCCTTCGCCGGCGGCGCGGGCATCGATGGCGACGACGATGCACTGGGAACCGAAGCGCTCCGCTGCCCTGCCGACCAGGAGCGGCTCGGCGACGGCGGCGCTGTTGAGCGACACTTTGTCGGCGCCCAATTCAAGCATGAGGCGGATATCCTCTTCCTTGCGGATGCCGCCGCCGACGGTGAAAGGGATGAAAACCTTCTCGGCCGTGCGTTCGACCATCTCGTAGGTCGTGCGGCGGTCGTCTGACGATGCTGTTATGTCGAGGAAGACGAGCTCGTCCGCACCTTCGGCGTCGTAGAGGGGCGCCAGCTCGACGGGGTCGCCGGCGTCGCGCAGCCCAACAAAGGAGACGCCCTTGACGACGCGGCCGTTATCGACGTCGAAGCAGGGTATGACGCGCTTGGTCAGCATCAGGTGACCAGTATAGCTATGCGACTGTTAGACGCTCTTCCCTATCCTCACGATTCCTGGGGTAGGCTTCTCGTGTCTGGCCAAGCGGCGCGAGTGGTGCTTCGGGTAACGCCCTCAGGTAGAGGCCTTGCCGACCACGACGCCGCAGCCGTCTTCATCGCCCCACTCTTCGAGCCAGTCCTCGTGCTCGTGGGTGTGGTCCGCGTCATCATGATCGTGGCCGTCGTGGCCGTGCTCTTTCTTGTCCTCCCACTCCTCGGTCTTGGCGAGGTCGAGGGCGAAACCGCGGGCGGCGTCCTCAGTGGTGAAGAGCTTGACCTCCTCAGGGCTGCCGTGGTGAGAGATGACGGCGACGTAGGCTTCCATGGGTTCTCCTTGGCTAGGGGTGCTGGTCAGCTGCCTGCTGGGACGGCGATGCGGGAGAGCCATGCGAGGGCAAGATGCCAAAGCTGCTCTACCCTACCGGCGTAAGCGTGGTCGGCGCCGGCTATGAGCTGGAATGTGAGATTAGTCTGATTCGCGGCCAGGGCCTCAACGCGAGGCGCGAGGCCGCCGAAGGGGAACCAATCTGACGACTGGGGGCCGAGACCTTCCTCGCTGCCGATGGTGACGAGGAGCGGCGTCTGGATGCGGGGCAGATGGCCGAGCAGGTTGTAGCGCTCCCCGGGGCCGTACTTGTCGAGGTAGGTGCGGGCGGAGAGGAGGACGCTGGTGGGGATATCGGCGGGGAAGATGGCCTCGGGATCGCCCGCGTCTACCAGCGACCGCGCGCGCTCGACGAACGCCTTGAAGCGCTCTGCCCCGGCTTTGGCCGCGTAGTCCGTGTAGGAGAAGAGCGGCGGCGAAGCGGTGACAGCGCAGACGACGCGGGGGCCGGCCTCGGTCGAGAGGTAGTAGAGGGTTTTGAGGGCGCCAAGGCTGTGACCCCAGAGGGCGACGCGGCGGTAGCCCTGGGTTTCGGCGAAGTCGATCCAGGCGCGCCAGTCGAGGCGGCAGTCGTCCACGGTCTCGAAGGCGGCGCCAAGACGGCCGCGCGGCGTGCTGTAGGCGATGTCATGGCCGCGATTGTTGACGCGCAGGACGGCGCAGCCCTGGGCTGCGAGCGACTCCTGGACCTGGCCGAAGTAGGGCGAAGCGTAGAAGTTGCCGCCGACGCCGTGGTGCATGATCACGGCGTCGATGGCGAGTGAAGCCGGGGCGCCGGGATCCGGGCGTCTCAGGGAACCATCGAGACGGACGCCATCGGCGGTCTCAACGCGGACGAGCTCGATAAGGGGCATCCGTCTCCTCTGAGTTAGATGGCCACGGCAAACTCCTGGCCGACGTTCGCCATATTACAGCAGTCGCTGGTGATGTAAGGGTCTCGCAGAAATTCGTAGTGGTCAGGTAAGCTGGGCCGAGAATGCCAGGCAGAGTCCTGGGAAGAAGGGTGTGGCTCGTAGGAGGAAGAGTTAGATTCTTCGGCCGGCTTGCAGCCGCCCAGAAAGGCAGGGACGGGGGCGGCCCCGCGAGCGAATGGCTGGTGGCTCATCAGGTTTGGCGCTGGACGGTCAGCGCTTCGGTGAGGTCTACGCGGCCTTCGTAGAGGGCGCGGCCGATGATGACGCCGGCGAGGCCGGGGACGGCGGCGGCGCGGCGCACGTCAGCGACGGAGCCAACGCCGCCGGCGAGGATGACCTGGGCCGAGATGTCAGTCAGGGCTTCGATTAGCGCCTGGACGCCGATGATGTCCGGCCCTTCGAAGGTGCCATCGAGGGCGACGTTGGTGTAGCTGATCGCAACAACGCCATCGGCGACGACGCGACGGGCGAAATCGATGACGGTCTGGCCGGAGTCCTGCTCCCAACCATGGACGGCGATGCGGCCATCGCGGGCGTCAGCGGCGGCGGCGACACGGCCGGGGTAGCGGGCGCAGGCTTCGGCGACGAGGGCCGGGTCCGTGATGGCGGCGGTGCCGAGGTAGACGCGCTCGACACCGGCATCGAGCCAGCGGGAGACGGTATCGAGGTCACGCACGCCGCCGCCCAGCTCCACGGGAATGTCGATGGCGGCGAGGATGGCGCGGACGGCCTCGGCGTTTACTTGCTCGCCGCCGCGGGCGCCATCGAGGTCGACGACGTGGAGGCGGGTGGCGCCGAGATCGCGCCAGTGACGCGCCATGGCGGCGGGATCGTCGCTGTAGACCGTCTCGCGGGCGTAGTCGCCCTGGAAGAGGCGGACGCAGTGGCCGCCGCGCAGGTCGATAGCGGGGATGACTTCAAAGGGCACGTCTAGATGAAAGCATGAATCGGGGGACCGCGCATCCCCGTGGGAGAAACAGTACCCCGGCCTAAAGGCCGGGACATGAGTTAGGAAGAGAGAGCCGCGTGCAGAAGAGGCATGGCCTAAGAAACGGGGGATTGGCCACCATCCAGATTGCCGCGCCTCGCCAGCGCGATGGCTCGCAAAGACAATCTCTAGGTGCGCTGGTCTTTGCGCAGCTCGTCTTCGATCATCTTCTCTTCGGCTTCTGGGCTCCAGACGGCGGGGAAGATGAAGACGTTGAAGCCCTGCCAGACGAGGAAGGCGCCCCAGATGCCGGCGAACCAGAGGACGACATTCGAGATGCCGCCACCGGTTATGAGGTCGACGAAGGCGATGCCGGCGATGACGGCGGCGTAGGTGGCGAGGTGACGATAGAAGCTGAGGCGGGCCCTGACGCGGCGGCGGGCGCGTTCGTAAGCGTCATCGTGATTCATGGCTGAATACCACCCCCAAGCGCCACCGCGGCCGATCCGGAAGGAGATAAACGGCAGATCGACTTTGACGCCATCGACGGGCTCGTTTGGATCGCGGTTAGATGTCATAAGTACGTTTGATCCGATTATATGCCACACGCCCTGTCCCGGCCGTGAACGAAAAGTACCAGTAAGCAGTGGCTAGGTGAACGCCATATTGAGGAAGTTGCCGTAGAAGCGCAGGCCGTCAGCGCCGCTCTTCTCCGGGTGGAACTGGGTGGCGACCAGGTTATCGCGGGCGAGGACGCTGGCGAAGCGGACGCCGTAGTCGGTCTCGCCGATGACGACGGCGGAGTCGCTGGGGTCCGGGTAAAAGCTGTGGACGAAGTAGAAGTAGGCGCCGTCGTCTATACCGGCGAAGACGGGGTGGGCGATGCGCTGACTGACCTGGTTCCAACCCATGTGCGGCACCTTCTGGCCGGACGGCAGACGGCGGACGCGGCCGGGAATCACGTCGAGGCAGGGATGCTCGCCGCCCTCTTCGCTAACGCTGAGCAGGGCCTGCTGGCCCATGCAGACGCCGAGAAAGGGCCGGCCGCTGGCGATGTAGGCCCTGATGGGCTCGACGAGGGCGCCTTCCTGGAGGTTGCGCATCGTATCTGCCGCCGCGCCGACGCCGGGGAGGATTAGGGCCTCGGCGGCCTCGATGTCGCGGGCGTGGGCGCTGACGAAGGGCTCGTAGCCGTGGTGGGCAACGGCGCGCGCGACGCTGCGCAGGTTACCGGCCCCGTAATCGACGATGACGACGCGTTTGGTCATGCGGGGCTCAGCTGGCCTTTCGGGAGCGGTACTGTTGGATAAGCTCCAGGATTTCGGGGATCAGCTCGTTAGGGACCTGGATCATGGCGGAGTCGGAGCGCTCGTAGGCGGCTTCTGCTTCGGCGATTGCCTCTTCTTCCGTCTGGTTGTCGTAGTGATCGATGATCCGACGAATCTGATCTTCATCCCAATCATCTGGAAGCTTCTGTGTCATTGTCTTCTTTGCCGTCTTATGCGCCGACGAAACGCAGCAAGTGGTTTACCCGAAAGCTGGAAGGCCGTGATAATTGAGGACAACGAATCATTGCGAGCCCCATAGACGACTCGCATTATCCGTCCATCTAGCGTCCGTCCGAACGCAATGAGCGCTCCTTCATATCCATATCGTACCTCTAGAGGACTTCGCAGTACCTGCTCGGCTTCATCCTCAGTTACATCATGATTATAAACGTGTGGGAGCATGGTCTCCGGGTCGATGTGGAAGGTGACCTCGTCTGCCCATCCTGGGAAGCTCATTCAAGGCGCTCAGACGCCAACAGCGCCGGCAAGTCCGCGAGAGCGCGGATGACCGGCACTTCGCCATCGAGGGGAGCGTCCGTACTGACGACGACGATACGGGCGCCGGCGGCGGCCGCGGACTCGAGATGGGAGAGCTTGTCATCGAGGACCAGAGAGGCGGCGGGGTCGACGCCGGAGTCGGCGAAGATACGCTCGTAGTAGGCAACATCAGGCTTAATGGCGCGGACCAGGTCAGGGCCGTAGAAGGCGCGAAACAGGTGCCGTACGCCCATGCCCTCCAGGTATGCTTGCAGCACCTCGGAGTGCTCGTTCGACGCCGTATAAAGCTCATACTTGTCAGCGGCGAGACGCTTGATTGCTTCGATTGCGCCCGGGTAGGCGGATTGGATACGTGGACGAATGAAGCCAATCGCGGTCTGGGCCAGCGCGTGACAATCATCGTCATCATCCGGGACCTGCACGCCTACCTCCGCCGCCATCGAACGCAGCCAGTCGATGTTGTATTCACGCCAGACAGCGTCCCCGGGGCGGCCGGCACTTAACGCAGACCAATAGCGGCCATCGACTTCGTCGACGATTGAGGTGTTCGCCGCCGCCCAGGCTTCCATAGTCCCGCCGAGGCGGGGGACGAAGAACTCGCCGATGAGGCGCTGCCATTGCGGGCCGCGGACAGCGTTGTCGTTCATGACGTCGCCGTCGTCGAGGAAGATGTGGCGGATCGGAGGCATGGGAGGCCGCAGCGTATCAGCGACGGGCTGCCGGCTGCAAGCCTGGCGTCAGGGCGTGTCGCAGTAGTTGCGGGTGGTGCCGATGACGCTTTGGCAGACGAAGGCGGCGAGCTGAGACGCTGCTTCCGGCCGGCCCATCTGGACGATGGCGCGCAGGAGGTCCTGGTCGCGTAGGTGTGGGTGCGCAGCTCGCGGATCATGGCGCTGATGCCATCGATGCCGCCGATATCGTAGAGGCCCTTGAGGAAGAGAAAGCCACGGGCGCGCTCGGCCAGGTAGTCGACCGTGGTCTGGGGGCGGGCGGCGCGGATATCGAGGCGGGGGTCGCGGCGGATCTGGGTGAGGTTCTGGGTGTAGAGGCCGGCGCCCTCGCTGAGCTCATCGGTGAGGTGGTACTCCATGAAATGGGCCATCCCTTCTTCGAACCAGATCGGGAAGATGCCGTAGAGGGTGGAGTGGGTGACCTCGTGGATGACAACTCCGGCTTCGACGGCAACGTCGCTGACGGCGATGAACTCGTTGTAGGAGACGCCGAGGATGTAGAGCGGCAGGTCGGGCGTGACCTGGACGTGGAGGAAGTTGTAGGGGTATGCGCCCGCAAGCTGCTCCACCTTGGGCAGGGCTTCGACGGTGAGGCGCAGGGCTTCCTGACCCAGCTCCAAGTCCGGCGACGACACCACGACGACCATGCGGCCCGTCTCCGGTAGCTGAAGCACCTCGAAGAGGCCGAGCTTGAGGCTGGTGGAGAGGACGCGGCCGATGGGCGGCGCGTTCTCATCGGCCAGGGAGCGGGCGTAGGCATCGTAGATGCCGGCGAGGGCGAGCGACTCGCGCTCATCGAGGCCGTCCTGGTACCAGCCCTGCTCGGAGGCGAAGTGGAGGATCTCGGGGACGCTGGCCTCTTCGCCGCGGCGCAGGGCGTCCTTCTCACACTTCTGGATGGCGATGACGAGGTCGAGCTGGGCCTCGGTCATGGTCTCGAACCAGGGCTGGGCGCGCACCAGCTCGGCGAGACGCGGGCTCATGGCGGCGAGATAGCGGGTCTCGGCGGCGTCGCGGAGGGCCTGGGTGTCTGGCGCGCGGGTTGGCGCGGGCGTCCGGGCAGAGGGCGGTGGAGAAGGGCTGCTACAGGACGCGAGCAGGAGGACGCCAATCGCCAGCCAGCCGGCATGAACGGCCAAAATTGCGGGGAGCAAGCGTGGCGGCATCGTAAGTCCTCTACCGAAATTGTCGGCTGAGATGCAGGCGTCTTGAACGGCGTCCGGCAGGATACGAGGAAGGAAGGTGATGGCTGCCCGCTTGAGGCGGAGTGTTTGTCCGCGAGACAATGCCCAATCTGTGCTTCGCACCAGCTTCGGAGCAAATCAGGGGTGCTAGAATCGCTTTGTCTCGGGGACAAACCCCGGCGACCTGCCTGATTCGCCGCACGGCGGAGTCGCTCGAGGTTCCGCCGCGATCCTTAACCGCCAGTTGGCTCGGGTTACCGAACACAGATGCAACTTCGCCATGTCTATATATTGAAGGGTGCCTTCGGACTCGGGATTGTCGCGGGCGATTCGTTGGGAAATCTCGGCTGGATAGCGATTCTCGGAGGTGGCGTCTTACATGGTTACGGGATGTATAAGAGCCATAGCCGCAAGGTGACTGGGGTTAATGGATGAGCCGGAATGTCACTCGTTGAACTCCGGACCTTGCTAGTGGAAGGAGCCCGTCGCACATCTACGGCTGTGACACCTTCCTCTCCCCTTGCTGCTTACGCCATCCGTACGGGGTCATGCCCCGCGGCTTGTACACATTCAGCACCGTTATCACGAGCAACACCGCAAGGCCGAGCCCAGGGTGGAGGAGGTCGCCCCCCAGCCCGCCGAGATTGGCACTGTCCGTCTCTCGCGCCACATCTGCCAGCTTGCTCACGGTTGGCATGTGCAGCAGTAAGACGACCGTAGAAAGGATGGTCAGCGCGAGTGAGATGAGGATCCAATAGTGCCGGAACAAGCCCCACGGGGTGCCCAGCGACATTACCATCCCGGTCAGCAGCGCGGCGACAGCCAACGGGACGATGACGAACCAGCCGGTCAACTCCATCGCGATCCATGCCGCGCGTACCGTCTGAGCATCTCCGCTGATCGCCGCGAAGACTCCGAGCGCCAAGTAGGCAACCGCCGCACCAATCCAGCCGACCGAGAAAGAAAGGTGCACGGCAAGCGCGAACTTGCGGACGGCTGGTGTCATGGCCATCAGGGGGTACGCGCCGGGATGCTCGTGGTCGGTGTGCTGCCACCGCCACCAGAGTGGCGACCAGGGCCGTGGTCACCACCGGCGCCGGTGACGAGCAAGACGACAACCAGCAGGATCAAGACGATGGCGAGAATCCCAGACACTTTGACCCAGCGTGGTATGCCGGGATAAGGGGGTCGGTCGGCCATATGCGTCTCCTCTGTCGTTCGTGGTTGTCGAGGTTTCCATGACGCCAGCAGTTTACGAGACAGTACGTCGATGGTCAACCAGAGTGTCTGCATATCGTCGTCATGTATGCTAGGAGCATGCCGAAGCTGTGGAACGAGACGATCGAGGCACACCGCCGCGCAGTGCATGACGCGATCCTGGACGCCACTGCGGCGCTGGTGGCCGAGCACGGGCTGCTATCGGTGACGATGTCGCAGATCGCCGAGGAGACCGGCATCGGCCGCGCGACGTTATACAAGTACTTCTCAGACGTCGAAGCTATCCTGCTTGACTGGCACGAACGTCAGATCACTAGCCACCTCGAACATCTCGACGAGGTCCGGGGCCAGGCTGGGGACCCTAGCGAGCGGCTCGAAGCTGTGCTCGAGGCCTACGGGCTCATTTCCCTCGAGCACCACGGTACCGAACTGGCTGCATTCCTGCATCGAGGCCAGCACGTCGCCCGAGCGCAGCAGCAGCTCAACGACTTGATCCGAGCCCTGCTGACCGAGGCCGCAGAGACCGGCGAGGTCCGGGACGATGTCGCGCCTGACGAGCTCGCGAGCTACTGCCTCCACGCCCTCGCAGCAGCCAGCAGCCTGGCGTCCAAGGCCGCGGTCCGCAGGCTCGTCACGCTGATCCTGGCTGGATTGCAGCCCCGCGCCTGATCCGACTCGTTCCGATGCTTGCGGTGGTGGTTGACGGACTCAAGCAGCTTGTCTGCGAGACAAATGCCACAATCACCTACCGAACGCAGCTTCAGCGTAGATTCAGCAGTGCTAAAATCCCGTTGTCCAGGGGACAAAACCCCCGGCAATCTGCCTAAAACTCGATTAGGCGGTTTGGCGGTTTGAGACTAACCCCCGACTACCTTGCTTCCAAGCAGGTTGTCGCGAGTTCGAGTCTCGCCCCCCGCTCCATTCCGCTTCTTCCAACCTGACCTCGCCGAGCTGGACAATTCTTGCGACTAGAGTTGACATGAGTAAAGGAGTGACCGGCCAGAAATCTGCCTTGGCTGTCCGATTAGGGCTGCTTCACATCCCGACAACGGCCGGAATGCACTACGGCAAGGCGCCTGGGCGGGATACGTCGCCTTTGCTTGGGTCGTGGTCTTCTTTGCCTTCCACATCTACTGGTACCTGGGTGGCCAATTCGGCTTCGGTGATCAGACTGATCCTCTGCCTGATTGGAGTTGGAGCGCGCCGGCGTTGGTCTCCTCGTTTGTAACAACGCTCGCATTCCCCCTTGGGGGCCTCGCGGCACTTGCGGCCGTCCAGCCCTGGGGTCGCGGTATTCCACGTTCGCCGTTGCTGGCCGTGCTGTGGCTCGGCTGCTTTGTGCTCCTGCTTCGTGGCGGCGCGTCGATGGTAGACGAAGTAGCCCGCGTTACAGGAGTTCTCCCAGATGGACTCTTCGGCCTGAGTTACGAGGACGTTCTGAACAATGGCGAACCTTCCGGCTATACACTGTGGTCCGCTCGGGCTATTGACGCTTACTTCATCTTAGGCGGGCTTCTCTTCGGAGCAGTGGCCGCTTACTTCCGCCGGAAATCCCGGCTCTCCATAAGCCCTAAAGGTCATAGACCGCACCCGAGGTAGTAACTGAGCAATCCTCTCGGTGAACCCACCTGTTCGTTCACATCGCCGGGCTTCCGCCTCAAACATCGACAGGAAAGCCCCGCGAGCCTTCCAAGCGCGAAGCTGATTAGAAATGACGCGAAGCTGATTAAAAATGATCTGAAAGGAGTGACCGTGAAAGAAGACCCAGAGCAGGAACAAGAGTGGCTCCGGCAGAACAATTTGATCTATGGAGGTTTGATTGGGATCGGCGTGATCATGATTCAGCCGTTCCTCACTGCAGAGTCGATCGACCTGTCCGCAGCGGTGTGCGTGGTCGCTTTCTCGGTGTCCATCCCACTCCTGGCTGCACTGGTGCTGGTCAATCAGCAGGAAGCCTTCCGCCGTCATGCCACCACGTCAGTGGTTGTCGATGTTGCAAGGGTGGTCGCGCAATCTGGCGCCTTCGTCGGGGCGGTCGCCGGCTTCTGGCATATCCTGTGGATCGCGGGTGTTGGGATGTTGTTAAGCGGGATCGTGGGGGTGGCGGTTCATTCGACAGGCTATTGGCGCCTGGAACGAGATCGGGAGCTAATGCGTCGCAAAGACGAAGAAGCAAGCAACACGAATCATTAATATCAACCAATTCCGGCTACGAGAACCGATGCTGATACCCGGAATTCGACTGGGTCTTGATCGCTCCATCAACCGACGTACACGAGTGACATGCTTCAAGGGAGCGGGAGAGCCGAGCTATACTCAAACGGATGAGCGAGGAAACCCAGGCTCCGGCCGTGGACGAGCGGGGGCTGCAGGAAGCCAAGCTGCGGGAAGAAGAGCTGCGGTCGCAGATCAACTACCACGACTACCGCTACTACGCGCTCGACAGCCCCGAGGTCAGCGATTCCCAGTACGACGGGCTGATGCGCGAGCTGCGGTCGCTGGAGGAGAAGCACCCTGAGCTGATCACGCCGGACTCCCCGACGCAGCGGGTGAGCGGCATGCCGGTGGCGGCGTTCGGCGTGGTCGAGCACAAGGTGCCGCTGCTGAGCCTGGCCAACGCGTTCAGCGAGGACGAGCTGCGGGCCTGGCACCGGCGGGTGACCAACCTGGCCGAGCTCAACGACATCGCCATGGTCTGCGAGCCGAAGATGGACGGCCTGGCGGTGGCGCTGGTCTACGAAGCCGGCGCCTTCGCGCAGGGGGCGACGCGCGGCGACGGGGCCCGCGGGGAGAACATCACCCAGAACCTGAGGACGATCCGCAGCATCCCACTCTCGATTAGCAAGCCTGCGCCGGAGCGCTTCGAGGTGCGGGGCGAGGTCTACATGACCAAGAAGGGCTTTGAGCGCCTGAACGAGGAGCAGGCGAACAAGGGCCAGCGGCTCTTTGCCAGCCCGCGCAACTCCGCCGCCGGGTCGCTGAGGCAGCAGGACCCGACGATCACTGCCTCACGGCCACTAGACATATTCGTCTACCAGCTGGGCTGGGCCGAGGGCGGCGGGGCGCCATCGGCGCACTGGGAGATGCTGAAGTGGCTGGGTGAGCTGGGCTTTCGCGTCAACCCGCTGACAGAGCGCTACACCGACGTCGATGCCGTGGTTGAGCACGTCAAGGCCTGGGAGGAGCGCCGCGAGCGCCTCGACTACGAGATCGATGGCGTCGTGATCAAGGTCGATGACCTGTCGATCCAGCGCAGCCTGGGCTTCGTGGGCCGGGAGCCGCGCTGGGCCATCGCTTATAAGTATCCGGCGACGCAGGCGACGACGAAGCTCAAGAACATCGAGGTGAACGTCGGGCGGACGGGCAGCTTGAACCCGTTCGCGGTGCTGGAGCCGGTGGTGGTGGCGCACGCGACCGTGAAGCTGGCGACGCTGCACAACGAGGACGACATCCGGCGCAAGGACATCCGCATCGGCGATACGGTGATCGTGCAGCGGGCGGGCGAGGTGATACCGCAGGTCGTGGGGCCGGTGGTGAGCACGCGCACGGGCGAAGAGCGCGAGTTCGAGATGCCGAAGGAGTGCCCGGTCTGCGGCACGGCGGTGGTGCGGCCGGAGGGCGAAGCGATGAGCTACTGCCCGAACCGCGCCTGCCCGGCGCAGATCTTCCGGCTGCTGACCCACTTTGCCGGGCGCGGCGCCATGGATATTGAAGGGCTGGGCGAGTCGCTGGCGGACCAGCTGCTGCGCTCGGGGCTAGTCAGCGACCTGGCGGACGTCTACTACCTGACGAAGGAGCAGCTGCTAACGCTGGAGCGCATGGGTGACAAGAGCGCCGGCAACCTGGTCGCCAACATCGAGGCCAGCAAGAGCCGGCCCGTGACCAACCTGCTCTTCGGCCTGGGGATCAGGCACGTGGGCTACGAGACGGCGGAACTGCTGGCGAACCACTTCGGCGGCATCGATGCGATGGCCGCGGCGGAGCTCGAGGAGCTGGAGGCGGCGCCGACGATCGGGCCGAAGACGGCTGAGAGCGTCTACGAGTATTTGCATGACGAGACGAACCTGGCGCTGATCGAGAAGCTGCGGCAAGCCGGTGTGCGCCTGCAGGGTGAGAAGGCGGCGGCGCGCGAGGGTCCGCTGCAGGGCCTGGCGTTCGTGGTTACGGGCAGCCTGGAGCGCTGGACGCGTAACGAAGTCGAGGGGATGATCAAGGGCCTCGGCGGCAGCATCGGCTCCAGCGTGACGAAGAAGACGGCCTACGTGCTGGCGGGCGAGAACCCCGGCTCAAAGCTGGACAAGGCGCAGGAGTACGGGACGACGGTGCTGGACGAAGAGGGATTTCTGAAGCTTCTGGATGAGAAGGGGCGCAATCAATAACTAGCTCTAGTTTGCATGTTTATTGCATGCTTATGTTCAGTAACACGGCATGGTTTGACGTAGGGCCAATTCCAGATATAATCGCTGCGGCTTACTCTCTCTTAATCTGACTGAAGGCAAGGGGTGGCAATTGGCCTTCAATCCTGTTAGTTCATTTCTTGGCCTCTTCTCGCATGACGTGGGGATTGATCTCGGTACCGCGAATACCCTCGTTATGGTAAAGGGACGCGGCATCGTGATCGACGAGCCGAGTGTCGTGGCCATCGACAAGCTTTCGAAGAAGGTGCTGGCTATCGGCGCCGAAGCGAAGCGGATGGTCGGGCGCACGCCGTCGAACATCATCGCCGTGCGCCCGTTGAAGGACGGGGTCATCTCCGACTTTCATGTCACGGAGCGGATGCTGCACTACTTCATCCGGGCCGTCCACGAACGCTACGGCTTCGGCATACCGCGGCCGCGGGTCGTGATCGGCATACCCAGCGGCGTGACCGAGGTGGAGAAGCGGGCGGTGCACGACGCGGCGCTCAATGCCGGCGCGCGCGAGGCTTACCTGATCGAAGAGCCGATGGCCGCCGCTATCGGCGCGGGGCTGCCGATTATGGAGCCCTCCGGCTGCATGATCGTCGATATCGGCGGCGGAACTACCGAGGTGGCCGTGATCGCGCTCGGGGGCATTGTCGAGAGCCACTCGATCCGCACCGCCGGCGACGAGATGGACCAGGAGATCATCACCTACACGCGCCAGGTCCACAACATGATCATCGGCGAGCGCACGGCGGAGGAAATCAAGATCCAGGCCGGGTCCGCCTACCCGTTGGACGAAGAAGAGACGGTCGAAATCCGTGGCCGTGACCTGGCAACCGGCCTGCCGAAGGCTGTCGAGGTGAGCACGGTAGAGATCCGCGACGCCCTCTCCGGCCCCGTAGGCCAGATCATCGAGTCCGTAAGGCTGGCAATCGAGGTGACGCCGCCGGAGCTGGTGGCGGACCTGATGTTCAAAGGCATCTGCCTGGCCGGCGGCGGCGCGCTGCTGAGGGGGCTGGACCGGCGGCTGCAGCAGGAGACGAAGTTCCCGGTATACGTGGCGGACGACCCGCTAACCTGCGTGGTCCGCGGTTGCGGCGAGGTGCTGGAAGAGGCACGGATGCTCGCCAAGGTGCACTCGGCGCTGGCCCAGCGAAAGCCGCCGCGCTAGGACTCAGCAACGGCTAAGATGTAACCCGTAACAGGAGGGCCCGGATAGGACTTGTTGCTCGTTACCTGTTGCCTATCACTTCCCTTGAGGAGGCCCGCTCCTGACCGCGAGGACCGCCGCCTGGTTCGCGAGCTTCATGGGGGTTGGAGTCCTCCTTCTGGCGCTGTCGGGCATCGGTCTGCTGAGGCCGGTCGAGAACGTGTCCTACACCGTCCTGTCACCGATTGAGGCCGCGCTGCGATCTATCGCCCAGCCGATCGCCAACGCCGTTTCGAACTACGGCGACGTGCGCGCGCTGACCACGGAGAACGAGGGCCTGCGAGCGGAGAACGAACGCCTCAACGCCGAAATCGCCCGTTTGCGAGAAGAAGGGACTCAGCATGAGCAGCTGGAGCGGCTGCTCGAAGTCAAGAACAGCCTCTCAGACCAGGACTTCAGCGCCGCGAAGGTGTTCGCGCGCGACCCCAGCAACCTGCGCGAGGTCATCGCTATCGACCGGGGCAACTCGGACGGGATGCGGGTGGGCATGCCGGTCGTCACTGAAGGCAACACCCTCGTGGGGACGCTAACCAGGGTGGAATCGGACCATGCCTGGGTGACCCTCGTGACCGACGTCGATAGCGCGGTGAGCAGCTTGATCCTGGAATCGCGGGCGCCCGGTGTGGTCGCGGGCGGCTACAATCGCCGTTTGTCGATGGAGTTCGTCAGCCAGGACTCAGCCGTGAAGGAAGGCGATACGGTGGTGACGTCCGGTCTCGGCGGCAGCTATCCGGCCGGCCTCGTTATCGGCAAGGTGACGGGGGTAAGCGGCCAGCGCCAGGAGGTCTTCCGCGCCGTGACGGTTGAACCTCTGGCCAGTTTGACCCGGCTGGAGACGGTGCTGGTGATGACCAGCTTTGTACCGACGAGGCTGACGACGCCGTGAGCTACTACGTGGGCCCGCCGTTGATCCTGCTGCTGGCGCTGGTGGAAGTGTCCGTCCTGCCGATGTTCCGGATCAGCGGCCTGCAGCCGAACCTCGTTTTGGTGCTGCTGGTGGTCTGGCTGATGCTGCGCGGGCCGAAGGAAGCCTTCGCCCTGGTGGCGGTGGCCGGGATCAGCATCGGCCTGGTGGACGGGGCGCCGCTGGGCACGGCGTTGCTGGCGCTGGCGCCGCTGGCGCTGCTTCAGGAAGTGCGGGGCGCCCAGCTGCGTGAGAGCGGCCTGGTGATGACCACGCTCTTCCTGCTGATCATGACCTTCACATACCACCTGACCTACTTCCTGGTCTTCGCGCTGATGGGTGAAGCCGGCAGTCTGTCAGCGGCCATCACGCGCGTGATCATCCCAACGGTGGTGCTTAACGTGCTGGTACTGATGCCGGTCTACCTTCTGGTGTCTCTGAGCAGCCAGGAAACGCGCAGGGCATCCTATGTCTAGGGCGAGGCTCGCCTGATGGGCTACTCGACGGGGCGGCGGCCCTGGCGCTCGGAGCCGTGGCGCGGCGAGGATTACCGTGAAGCCGAAGCCTCGGCGGCCGTGAAGCAGAAGGTCTTCTTCTTCGCGCTGCTGGTGATCTTCGTCTTCGGCATCCTGACGCTACAGCTGGCGCGCCTGCAGCTGGTCAACGGCGAGAAGTACCGTCTGCGCGCGGAGAACAACCGCCTGCGCCAGGCTCCGATTATCCCGACGCGCGGCCTGATCTACGACCGTAACGGCGTGACCCTGGTTGAGAACCGGGCCACCTTTGCGGCGGCGGTTGTGGCCGCTGACATCCCGGAGCTGGATGTGACGGCATCGCCATCTGAATGCGCGGGCCGCTGCCAGGAGATCACGATCGCGTTGCAGGAGCTCACCGGCGTCCCGGCGAGCGATATCGAGGCGCTGATCGTGCAGCGCAGC
Source organism: Dehalococcoidia bacterium (assembly GCA_009377745.1). Lineage (GTDB taxonomy): Bacteria > Chloroflexota > Dehalococcoidia > DSTF01 > WHTK01 > WHTK01. The sequence goes on along the minus strand of WHTK01000037.1, from coordinate 5,783 downwards.
GAGTCCAACGACCCATTCACGCCGGCGATTGTCAAAGACAACTTGACGGAGGAGCAGGCTTTTGTCCTGCGCGAAAGGCTGGCTTATCTGCCGGGCGTCCGCGTGGTGATTGAGCCGCGACGCCAGTACACCGAGGGCCTCCTGATGGCGCACACGCTGGGCTTCGTCGGCCGTATTGACGCGGAGGAGTACGCCGAGCTGGCGGCAAACAGCTACCAGCTCAACGATTATCTGGGTAAGGCCGGCGTGGAGCTGACCTACGAGGCGGTGCTGCGCGGCATTCCCGGCAGCCGTGACGTGGAGACAGACGCGTCCGGGCGGGAGCTGCGGGTGCTGGCGGAGACGCCTTCGCAACCGGGCAACAACGTGGTGCTCTCGATCGACCTGGAGCTGCAGCGCAAGACGACGGAGTTCCTGCAGGCGGCGATGGGGCGCTCGAAGAACGCGGCGGCGATAGTAATCGACGTCAAGACAGGCGAGCTGCTCTCGATGGCCTCCCTGCCGAGCTACGACAACAACATCTTCACGGGCCGCGTTGATGACGCCGCTCTCCAGGCGCTACTCACTGATGAAGCGAAGCCGCTGCTCAACCATGCCATCGCGGAGATGTATCCGCCGGGCAGTACGTTCAAGCAGATCACCGGCCTGGCGGCGCTCCAGGAGGGCATCGCCCACGCGAACACGCAGATTACGAGCCTGGGTTACCTGGACATACCCAACCAGTACAACCCGGGCGTAGTCGACCGCTTCCGGGACTGGGCAGCGTTGGGCACGCTTAACTTCTATCGCGGCGTGGCGATGTCGTCCGACGTCTACTTCTACTACCTGGCCGGCGGCTACGCTCAGGGCAACCGGGAGATCTTCCAGGGCCTGGGCGCGACGCGGCTGGCGGACTGGACGCGGCGCTTCGGGCTGGGCGACCTGACGGGCATAGACCTCCCCGGTGAATCCGCCGGCCTGGTGCCGGACCCCGAGTGGAAGGAAAAGACAATCGGCGAGCCCTGGGTGCTGGGCGACACGTATCACATGGGCATCGGCCAGGGGTTCGTGACCGCCACGCCGCTGCAGATGGCGGTCGTTACGGCTGCGGTAGCCAACGGCGGCGACGTGCTGATCCCCCACGTCGTCAAAGAGATACGCGACCCGGAGGGCAACGTGATCGGGCCGCAGCGGCAGAACGTGCGCCGGAACCTGAACGTGGACCCGCGTAACCTGACGATTCTGCGCGAGGGCATGCGCCAGGCCGTCGCCGACGGCACCGCGAAGACCTCCGAGGTGCGCGGGGTCCCGACGGGCGGCAAGACGGGTACGGCGGAGTTCGGCGAGCGGCGGCCGGACGGCAGCTACCAGGAGCACGGCTGGTTCACCGGCTTCGCGCCCTTCAACAACCCGGAGATCGCCGTCGTGGTGTTCCTGGAGCAGGGCAACGGCGCCGCCACGGCGGCTCCGGTGGCGGCGAAGATCATGGATTACTACTACAACCAGCGCAACGTGGCGCAGAGGACAACGCCGTGATCAGCTGGCGCGAGACGCGCCCGTTCGACTTCATTTTGCTGATCGCGGCGATCGCGCTGACCGGCTACGGATTGCTGCTGATCTACAGCGGCACCCTGGACTCGCCGGGCGAGGATGGGTCATTCCTGACGGGGCCGGTGACGCGTCAGCTGATCTTCGCTGCTATCGGCGTGGCGTTTGCGCTGGTGGTATCGCGGGCCGACTACCGTTTCCTGGCGCAGAACTCCGGCTACCTCTACATGGGGCTGATTTCGGCGCTGCTCTTCGTCCTCTTCCTCGGCACGGAGGGCACCTACGGCTCGCAGCGCTGGATCGACATAGGGCCGGTGCACGTCCAGCCGTCGGAAATCGGCAAATTGATCGTCATCCTGATCCTGGCCAAGTACCTCTCCGACAAGCAGGACGAGATCAAGAGCCTGCACGTCCTGTTCATCTCGCTGGCGATTGCAGCGGTACCGGCGCTGCTGGTGTTCGCGGAGCCGGACCTGGGGTCGGCCTCGATCTTTCTGCTGATCTGGTTCGGGATGGTGGTGATGGCAGGCGCCGATATGCGCCACGTGCTGGGCATGATCGGCATGTTCGTGGCCGCGGCGCCCTTTGCTCTCGTGGCCATCGTCACGGACTACCAGCGTGAGCGCGTCAGCCTCTTCCTCGACCCGGCCGCCGACGCGCAGGGGTCGGGCTTCAACATCCTTCAGGCCGAGATCAGCGTTGGCTCCGGCGGCCTCTTCGGCAAGGGGCTGACCGAGGGCACTCAGACGCAGCTCGACTACTTGCGGACCCAGACGACGGACTACGTGTTCAGCGTCTTGGGCGAGGAGCTGGGGTTCATCGGCGCGATGATCCTGTTCGCGCTGTTCATCCTGCTCTGCATGCGCGGCCTGCGCGCGGCGTCGATCTCGCAGGACGTGTTCGGGCGGCTGATCGCTGTCGGCGTGGTGATTTTCATCCTCTTCCAGGCCTTCATCAACATCGGCGTGAACATCCGGCTTTTCCCGGTCACGGGTATCCCGCTGCCCTTCATCAGCCAGGGAGGCAGCTCCCTGATCACGGTCTTTATCGCCATCGGGCTGCTGGAGAGCGTGATCGTGCGCCATAGACAGGTGACGCTCTAGGGGCATAGGGCAGATACACGAGTGCCCCCCTCAAGGATCGAGTAAGCTCTTCCGTGCCCAGTCTTGCTTAGTGCTACTTTGGCATCGGTAGAGGATCAGCCGACCACCTCACCCAGACAGGCGAATCCGCCAAAGGAAACGGCCCCGAAGAAATTCGGGGCCGTTTCTGGTGAAGCTTGTAGCTCTTTAGGAGCTTGACGCGAGGGCCGGGGTCTCTTGCTTGGTCAGGACGACCTCACCGCCTTCGGTGACGTCGACCATGACGGTGTCGCCGGGACCGAAGCGGCCTTCGAGCAGAGCCTCCGAGAGGCGGTCCGCCAGCTCGTCCTGAATGACGCGCTTGAGGGGGCGGGCGCCGAAGACGGGGTCATAACCCTTCTCGCCCAGCCAGTCGCGGGCGGCGTCCGTGGCCTCCATGCTGATCCCCTTGAGGATCAGGTTCTGGCTGACCTCGACCAGTTGCAGGTCGACGATGGAGCGGATGTGCTCCCTGGCGAGGGAGTGGAAGACGACCTGCCCGTCGATGCGGTTGAGGAACTCGGGGCGGAAGACTCGCTTGAGCTCTTCCATTACCTTGTCCTTCATCCGGCGGTACTGCTGGTCCTCCGTCTTGGCCTCATCGGTCTTGATCGAGAAGCCGAGAGCACTCTCGCGGCGGATCAGGTCGGAGCCGACGTTGGAAGTCATGATGATGATGGTGTTGCGGAAATCGACCTTGCGGCCCTTGGCGTCGGTCAGGCTACCGTCATCGAAGACCTGCAGCAGCATGTTGAAGACGTCCGGGTGGGCCTTTTCAATTTCGTCCAGGAGGATGAGGCAGTATGACTTGCGCCGGACGGTATCGGTCAACTGACCGCCGTCGTCGTAGCCGACGTACCCGGGAGGGGCGCCGACGAGACGCGAGACGTTGTGCTTCTCCATGAACTCGGACATATCAAGCCGGATCATGGAGTCCTGGCTGCCGAACATGAACTCGGCGAGGATCTTCGGCAGGTAGGTCTTGCCGACACCGGTGGGCCCGAGGAAGAGGAAGACGCCGATGGGGCGCTTGGGATCCTTGAGGCCGGCGCGGGAGCGGCGGACCGACTTGGTGATGGCGGTAATCGCCTCTTCCTGGCCGACGACCTTGGCGCGGAGGAACTCCTCCATGTGGAGCAGCCGCTCCGACTCCTCGCTGGCGATGCGGGTGACCGGGATGCCGGTCCACATCGCGACCACTTCGGCGATGTCGTCTTCGGTGACGACGGGCTTGGTGGCAATCGGCGCGGCGCCGCCCTCCTCGTTCTCGTCACCTTGCTCCATCTTCTCGATGCGGTCCTGGAGCTTGAGCTCGCGGTCACGCAGCTCGGCGGCAAACTCGTACTGCTGGGCGCCGATGGCCTGGTCCTTCTCCTTGCGCAGGCTTTCGAGGCCGCGCAGGGCTTCCTGCATGGACGGCGGTGTGGCCGCCTTGCGGATGCGGACGTGGGATGCAGCCTCATCGACGAGGTCGATGGCCTTGTCGGGCAGGAAGCGGTCGGAGACGTAGCGGGCGGCGAGCTCGGCCGCCGCCTTGAGGGCGTCGTCCGTGATCGTCAGCTTGTGGTGCTCTTCGTAGCGCTCCTTGATGCCCTTGAGGATCTCGATTGTCTCTTCGACACTGGGCTCCTCGACGAGGATGGGCTGGAGGCGCCGCTCGAGAGCAGCGTCGCGTTCGATGTGCTTGCGGTAGTCGTCCAGCGTGGTAGCGCCGACGCACTGCAACTCGCCGCGGGCCAGTGATGGCTTGAGGATGTTGGCCGCGTCCACGGCGCCTTCGGCAGCGCCGGCCCCGACGAGCATGTGCATCTCATCGATGAAGAGGACGCAGTTGCCGGAGTTCTTGATCTCTTCGATGACCTTCTTGAGCCGCTCCTCGAACTCGCCGCGGTACTTGGTGCCGGCGACGAGCGACCCAATATCGAGCGTGAGCAGGCGCTTGCCCTGCAGCGTCTCCGGCACGTCGCCAGCAACGATGCGGTGGGCGAGGCCTTCGACGATGGCGGTTTTGCCAACGCCGGGCTCACCGATCAGGATCGGGTTGTTCTTGGTGCGGCGCGAGAGTATCTGGATCAGCCGCTCGATCTCGCGGCTGCGGCCGATCACGGGGTCGAGCTTGCCGGCGCGCGACGCCGCCGTCAGGTCGATACCAAGCTGGTCGACCGTGGGGGTGCGCGTGCTGGTGCGTCCGCCGGTGCCGGCGGTCTGGGGCGTGCTCTGGGAGAGGATGCGCGCCGTCTCGGTGCGCACGCGCTCCAGGCTGACGCCGAGCGACTCGAGGACGCCGAACGCGATGCCCTCACCCTCACGGACGAGGCCGAGGAGCAGGTGCTCGGTGCCGATGTAGCTGTGGTTGAGGCGGCGAGCCTCTTCGACCGCGAGCTCGATGACCTTTTTCGCGCGAGGCGTGAGGCCAATCTCACCGCTGACCGACTTTTCGCCGCGGCCGATGATGAACTCAACGGCGGAACGGACTTTGCTTAGCTCGACGCCGAGGTTATTGAGGACCTTGGCGGCGACGCCATCGCCTTCCCTGACGAGGCCGAGGAGGAGGTGCTCAGTGCCAATATAGTTGTGGTTAAAGCGCTGAGCTTCCTCTTGGGCGAGCGTGAGGACTCTGCGTGCTCTCTCGGTAAATTTGTCGAATCGGTCTGCCATTTCGCCTACCTAGCGCCCCCTATCCGAGATTCAGATTAGCATACGCCAGAGTTGCTAGTCCAACTTGCGGCAGGCCTCTCGTGTTACGCCTTTGTTTCCTCCGGCGGGGCATCCGAGGTCAGCTGATCGAGCTTCAGGGCCGCGAAAGCGGCGGCCATCTGCGTCTGCGGTTCTTCCTCTTCTTCTTCTACATCGGCCATCTGGTTGGCTGCCTTAAGGGCTGCCAGCACAGGCTCCGGCTCGCGCTCACGCTGGGTGTCCTCGCGCCCGCCATCGGACGCGGCGCCCTCAACCTCGGCCCTCTCACGGGCCTCGTTCTGGAGGGCGTTGATCTCATCCTGGAAGGCGGCCTTGATCTCGTCCGGGACGTAGATCACTTCGCCGTCCGGGCTGAAGGTGAAGCCCATGATCTCGCCGCGGTCGCGCGCCTGCTTCAGCGAGAGGCCGAGGCGGTGACGGTCACGCTCGATGCGGATG